>CAZMVD010000112.1:0-13833 GCA_964569425.1 uncultured Phycisphaeraceae bacterium | reverse complement strand
CACCAGCGGTTTTTGAACCTGAACCTCGATGTGGACTTCAAGTACGGCTATTACTACAGCGGCGTGGTGTTTGAGATGTACCCGTGGGGGCTGCCGCGGCGCGGGGCGGAGATGACGCTGGAGCAGCGGCTGCGCGGCAGCCGTCCGTTTGTGCTGGCCGGGGCGGAGGTGGGCTATGTGAGCGCCGAGGGGCGGGGCCATTTTTCGGTGGCGCCGTTCGTGGTTTACGAGGACAAGGTGACGGTGCGCGACTGGGTGTTCAGCTTTCTGGTGGGCGCGGGGTGGGGGGTGCCGCTGAGCGAGCGGTGGTCGTGGAACCTGTCGATGCACTACTCGTTTCACCTGTACCGGCCGGAGGAGTACAATACGCTCAATTTTGTGTCGACGTTGCGGTATCGGTTGTAGTCGAACTGACAATGTCCGCCCGGCATTTCGCAAATCTGGCCATCGGCTCGCATGAAAGACCTGGACGTAGGTGTTGAAAGACTTGGTGGATGCGCTTGCATGTAGCTGGCCCTTGTTCCAGAATATGCACGTTTGGCGCTGGAAATACCGGGAACGGATCCAGGCATTGGCGAATGCCAGCTTCAAAGAAGTCTGAGAATTTGCGGTAATTTCGGCCGCATGGCGGGAACGAGGGCGTGATCAGTCAAGGCAGGGGAATTCCTTTCGCGAATGCACGGACAAGCGAGAAGGTGGCGCCCGTTCCGGCGAGGTCATATTGAAAGAGCGACGAACGTAGCCAAGAACCCCATACTTCCGCCAGCTTTGAGGCGCGTATTTGTGGAATATCAAGAATGACATCGCGTACCGTACTATTGATTCTAGGAATTGTAGGCGGGCAAGGGCTCCTACTCGCGCTGGCAAGCTGTTTTTGCTGGTTCTTTGTCAGACTTCAGCCACCGTACGATGTCAGTTTGGTTCCGATGCGCACGTTGATTTGTGCGAAATATGTGTCACTCAAACACGGAGTCTTGACTTTCGATCTGAACTTTGACGGCGCGAGCATCGTTCAGGAGCGCAACTTGTGTGTTGAGCCAGGACAAGAACATCCTCTTTGGGCCATTGGCGTTGCGGGATTTCGTGCATCGGCAACCGTAGTGGATTCGAGGACAAGGGATGAAACTGGGGTTCCAGTTCTCATGCGGCGCATTCTTGTCGTCTTGCCGTTCTGGATCCTCAGCGGCGTCGTCGCATTCGTCCCGCTTGCGTTTCTGCTTGTCAAACGGACGCGTCGATGGTGGTGGGCCAAGAAGGGATGCTGTCTGAAGTGCGGCTATTCACTTAGAGGACTACCTGGCCCCAAATGTCCGGAGTGCGGAACCGAATCTCAAGCTGGTGTAGTTCATAGTGATTCTGCCACTGAGGGCGGATCAGCGCAGGTTTCAAATTCTCAAGCGCGTTGACAGTTACTTCATCGACTTTGCTGCGACTGGGGTGCGGTTTTCCTGATGCAAAGCGTCCCAAGGGGCGTTTTCCAAATCCTCGGTGACGGCACCGCGGGCTTGCGCCCACGGCTCGTATTGAGGCAATTCGGACGGACTAGCGTGTGTCGATCCCACCGAGCCTCCGTGTGGCGGGAGGTAGACAAGACAACACATAGCGTGGGCGCGCGGGCGAGGACGCTCGCACCTCAGCTGATTGCGGCCGATGGTTGTGGCGGGGCCGTTGTGCGTTATTTATCGTCGTCGGTAATGCCCATGCCGCTGCGGTCGGGGTAGGCCGGTCGCTTGGGCGGCTGGTAGGGGTTCTTTCGTACTTCCTCAAGCATCAGGTTGATGGCGGCGTCGAGCTGCGGGTCGCCGCCGTTGACCATGAGCGCAGGGTCGTCGATGACCTCGATGTCGGGATCGACGCCGTGGCCTTCGACACCCCAGGTGCCGTCGGTTTCGTAGAAGGCGAACGTGGGTGCGGTGACGTTGCCGCCGTCAATGAGCTGGGGGTTGCCGGAGATGCCCACCAGTCCGCCCCAGGTGCGCATGCCGATGAGCTTGCCGACGTTGCGCGCCCGGAAATACCAGGGAAAGTAGTCGCCGCCGGAGCCGGCGAGGCCGTTGATCAACATGCACTTGGGCCCCTGGTGGGCGTCGGGCGGCCAGGGCCAGTCGTGCCCGTCGCGCCGCGCCCAGTAGTTGGCGATGGGGCGGTTGAGCAGTTCGATGAAACGGGTGGGGATCTGCCCGCCGCCGTTCCAGCGTTCGTCGATGATGAGCGCCTGTTTGCCGGTCTGCCCGTAGAACTGGCGGAAGAGGTCGTTCTGGCCGCCGACGCCGGTGTTGGGTACGTAGATGTAGCCGACCTTTCCGCCGCTTTTCTGATCGACGTAGGCGCGGTTAGTTTCAATCCAATCGCGGTAGCGCAGCTCGCCTTCGTCGTCGACCAGTTCGACGACCAGGTGTCGAGCGGTGTCATCGATCTGCGGCTTGTCGGAGACGGAGATGGTGACGGTCTTGCCGCCGAGATTGAGGAAGGCGGCCCAGGGGTCCTTGGCGGGGTCGACGGGGCGGCCGTTGACGGCCAGGAGGTAATCGCCTTCTTTGATATCGAGGCCGGGCACGGCGAGGGGGCCGCGGGCGTCGAGGTCCCAGGGGGCGCCGCGGTAGATTTTGGTGATGCGGTAGGCGGCGCCGTCGAGGGCGAAGTCGGCGCCGAGCAGGCCGACGGAGAGCTTGGGGGTTTCTTCGAGGTCGCCGCCGCCGCGGGCGTAGGCGTGGCCGACGTTGAGCTCGGAGATGAGTTCGCCGATGACGTAAGTCACGTCTTCACGGGAGGCACAGTCTTCGAGCAGGCGGGCGTACTGTTCACGCATGTTGGGCCAATCGACGCCGTGCATGGTGGGGTCGTAGAAGAAATCGCGCTGCACGCGCCAGGCTTCGTGGAAAATCTGGCGCCATTCTTCGCGCGGCTGGACGGTGGTGGTCATAGTCGTGAGTGATAGCGGCTTTTCGAATTTCTGCTTGGGGGCGGCGTCGATGATGGCGTACTTGTCGTCTTTGCGGACGAGGAGCTTCTTGCCGTCGGCGGAGAGGACGGCGAGGCGCACGTCCTCGATGACCGTTTTTTCCTTTTTCTCTTCGTCCTTGGGGTCGAAGATGTGGAGGGTGGGGCGTTCGCGTGTTCCGCGGAGGGGCAGGCGCTGGTAGAGGAGGTGACCCTTGTGGTTGACCTCCAGCCCGGCGAAGCGGCCTTTTTCGAGAGGGAGGGCGATGGCGCGGGCTTCGAAGCCGTCGAGTTCGATCTCAACGGGCTTGACTTCCTTTTTCTTTTTCTTGTCCGCGGGCTTTTCTTCGTCGGATTCCTTTTCCTTCGGTTCGTCGGTGTCTTTTGATTCGTCGTCCTTCTTCTCGTCAGGCGGCTGGTCCGCCGGTTCGGCGTTGTCGTTTTTCTCGCCGTTGTCGCTGCTTTCTTTTCCGTCTTCCTTGCCGCTCTTCTCGTTGTCGTCGGCGTCTTTCTTTTTCTCGTCGTTCCAGGTTTCTTCGTCGCTCTTGGGGGCCCAGGGGGAGCCGACCTTGGCGCGGAGAGGCACGGCCACGAGCTGCTGGGTGTTGCCGTAAATGAAGGTAGTGCCGAAATCTTCGTAGTTGGGGGCGGAGAAGGCGCGGCCGCCGGCGAAGTACAAGTAATCGCCCTTGCGGTCGAAGGTGGGCGAGTCGTCGTTGAACATGCCCGCGGTGACCTGGTGAGTTTGTCGGCCGGTCGCGTCGTAGAGCCAGATCGATGACACGCGGTTGTCACCGGTTTTGGCGTAGGTGATCCAGCGGGAATCGGGCGACCAGCGCATGCGCTGCTGGGCGGCCCAGGGTTCGGTGTCGAAGTGGCTGGTTTCGCCGGATTCGACGGTGTGCAGGAACATGGCGCCGGTCTTGTCGGAGAAGGCGATGTGTTTGGAATCGGGCGACCATGTGGGGTTGTAACGGTAAGCCGTGCCGTCGCTGGTGAGCTGTCGGGTTTCGCCGCGGCCGTCGGAGGGGGCGAGGTAGAGTTCGTATTCGCCGGTGGCATCGCCGAAGTAGGCGACCCAGCGGCCGTCGGGGCTCCAGGCGGGGTCGCGTTCGGCGGCGCCGCCGGTGCGGGTGAGGTTGCGCGGGGTGCCGTGTTTGGCGGGGACGGTCCAGATGTCCCCGCGGGCCTCGAACACGGCGCGCTTGCCGGTGGAGGAAAGGTCCGCGGCGGCAATGTTCTTGCTTGCGTCGACTTCACGGGGGCGGATGCGCGGGCGATCGCCGGGGACGCGGATGACGACCGTGCGGAGATCGTTGGTGCTCAGGTCGAGCACCTTCAGTTCGGGGCCGTACTGGAAGACGATCTCGCCGGCGCCATCGGGGCCCGGGCCAATGGCGGGCCACTTCACGTCGAAGTCCTTCAGGTGCGTGATCTTGGTGCGCTTGCCGTCTAACGTGTTGTAGGACCAGATGTTCAGCCGGTGTTCCGGTCCTTCGTCGGAGAGGTAGTAGACCTTTTTACCGTGCCACATGGGCTGGGAATCGGTTCCCTCCCACGCGGTGATGCGCTTGGAGGTGTGGTTGGTCAGGTGAAACAGCCAGATGTCCGTGGCCATGCCGCCGCGGTAGCGCTTCCAGGTGCGGTGGTCGCGCGAGTGGGGGGTGTAGGCGAGCCATTGCCCGTCGGGGCTGACGGCGCCGTTGGCGCCGTAGGGGACGGGGAGCCGTGTGGGCAGGCCGCCCTGCGGTGGGACGGTGAATAACTGCGTTTGGCGCTGCAACCCGGCGAGGGCGTTAGAGAAATAGAGTAACTGGCCGTCGGGGGTCCAATCACAAAGGGCTTCGACGGCGGGGTGGTAGGTGACGCGGACGGGCACACCGCCGTCGCGCGGGATGACGTAGAGGTCGGTGTTCCCGTCGTAGTTGCCCATGAAGGCGATGGTATTGCCGTCGGGGCTGAAACGGGGAAAGGATTCCTGTCCGGGAGGGCTGGCCAGTGGAGAAGCGAGGCCGCCTTCGCGCGGGACGATCCAGATGTCGTTGGCATAGACGAAGGCGATGTGCGTGGCGCTGATGTCGGCGTAGCGAATCATGCCGGCGTGCGGGCGGTGCTCACCGTTCGCGACGGGCTGAACGGCGCGCGGCTCGGGGGCAGAGGTTGCCGGCGGGGAGGTTCGCTCCTGTGCGCAGGCGGGCAGGCCGGCCAACACTGTGAACAACATCATCCTTCGAATCATCATCGGTACCTGCCTTTCGCATGAGTTCCGGTTGTTTTTCCGGACAGGGCAGTATCGCCAGGGCGTGGGCAAGGTCAATCGGCGGGCCGTCGAAAAGTGTGGCGTGGTGCGGTGACCGATGGCGGGGGTAGCGGCGGGCGAGACGCGCGAACAGATCGAGGGCGCTGAAGGTGGTTCGATTGGAACAATACCTGGCCCGATGATAAGCTGTACATGATGTTCACAGGCATTGTGGAACGCACGGGAACGATCATGGCGGCACAGTCTGTGACCGGTGGGCGCCGTCTGCGCGTGGATGCCGGGGTAGTCGCGGAGGGCGTGGAGCCGGGGGCGAGCGTGGCGGTGGGCGGGGTGTGCCTGACAGTGACCGAAGTGGCGGGCACGGTACTCGATTTCGACGTCATCGCTGAGACGCTGTCGAAATCGACGCTGGGCTCCCTGCGGGCGGGGGATCGCGTCAATCTGGAGCGTGAGCTGCGAGTGGGAGACCGGCTCGACGGGCACTTTGTGCAGGGGCACGTGGACGGCACTGCCACGGTGGAGCGTGTCGAATCAGGCGCCCGGGAGTGGGTGCTGTGGATGTGCCCGGAACCCAACCTCATGCCGTACCTGATTCCCAAAGGTTCGGTGGCCATCGAAGGGGTTTCACTGACCATCGCCGCGGTTCGCGGAACATCGTTCAGTGTGGCGCTGATCCCGACCACGCTGCAAAGGACGACGCTGGGCGAATTGCGCGCGGGCCAACGGGTGAATGTGGAAACGGATATCCTGACCCGTACGATCGTACAGCGCCTGGGAGAAGTGATGGGCACGGGGCGGCTGTCGCTGGCGGCGTTGCGCGAGGCGGGCTTTGCATGAACTCGCCCGTGAACAACATGGCGTCCGAAAGCCACGATGCGGACCGGCCGCTCATCGTGGTGACGATGGGGGATCCGGCGGGCATCGGGGCCGAGGTGATCGTCAAGGCGCTGGCCGATCCGGTGATCCGCGGCCTGGGGCGATTTGTGGTGCACGGTCTGGAGGAGGTTCTGGCGGGTGCGGCCGATGCGGCAGGCATCCGTCCCTTCTGGTTTTCGGTGCCACCCGATGACACTCACCGAGTGGATTCGGGCGTGGTGGTGGTGGATTATGACGAGTATGGGGCGGGCTTCTGGGTGAACCCGCGCCCCACGGCGGAGGGCGGGCGACTGTCGCTGCGTTTCCTGGAAGCCGGGATCGCCGCGGTCAAGTGCGGCAAGGCGCAGGCGATGGTCACCGGGCCGATCCACAAGGTCAGTTGGCAGCTTGCCGGCTGCCGGTTTCCCGGACACACCGAAAAGCTGGCCGATGCGCTGCACTGTCCCCGCGTGACCATGGCGTTTGTGGGCGGAGGGATGCGGGTGGCGCTGGCGAGTGCCCATTTGGGGCTGTTTGAATTGCGGAACCACTTCACGATCGGGTTGGTGTTTCAGCCGATCGACCTGTTGCACGAGGCGCTGACGCGCTGGTTCGGCATTGCGCACCCGCGGCTGGCGGTGGCGGGTCTCAATCCCCACGCCGGGGAGGAGGGGCGTTTCGGCGATGAGGAGCGGCGGGTGATCGAACCGGCCATGCAGATGGCGCGGAACGGGGGGATTGACGTCGAAGGCCCGTTCCCTGCCGATACGCTGTTCATCGAGAAGAATCGAATGCGTTTTGACGGTATTGTGGCGATGTACCACGACCAGGGCCTGATTCCGATCAAGATGGCGGCGTTTCACAGCGCGGTCAATGTGACGCTGGGGCTTCCAGTGGTGCGCACCAGTGTCGATCACGGTACTGCCTTTGACATTGCGGGGACCAACATGGCCGATGCGGGGAGCATGAAAGAGGCCATTCGTCTGGCGTGCACGCTGGCCCGGCGGCCGCAGCGCGCGGCGGGGGGAGTGTCCCCGCCGGTGTTGAACGCGCCCTGATCAGCGGGCGGGTTTTTTTGCCGAACGCGCCGAACCCGCCCATGGGGGGCATGGGCTGCACGACCCAAAGACCCGTTTCCGGCGGAATGCCGTGTCTCGGGGGACCGGGCCGGGGGGGCGTGCTTTACATTCGCTTAACGAATGGACGGTACTGTCCTTGGCATGTTCGGATGGCACCGTTCCAAGACGAGCCGATGGGGGAATTGGTCCGTGTCGCTGCGCACCTGTATAATCGAAACTGTTGGACGGCGGCGATCCGGACTGTCCGGATCTGTCAGTCGCGCATTTCCGTTAATGGGTTTTCCGCAGGAGCAAGCCATGTCCCGTTCGTACTGCCGCTCGGTAAGACGCCTGTTCGCCCGCCGCCATCGATTGCCCCTTTTGCTGATGCTGGTTTTCAGTCCCGCGTGTTGGGGAAGTGAAGAAAGTGACGTGATGGAGGCGCGGGCGTTGCCCATGGAGGTTCGGTATTTGGAACTGGCGCTCGAGGAGCCTTCCGGTGCCGCCTGGCACGCGCAACGGGGCACGATGCTGATTGTCTCTGATAGCGGTGTGCTGGCGGAGCTGGATTCCTCGTTCACCGTGCTGAACCGATATCGTGTTGCCGGAGACCTGGAGGGTGTCAGCGTGCATCCGGTGACGGGAACGGTCTTCATTGCCTCGGAGCGAAGCGGTGCCATTCTCGAGTATTGCCTGGAGGCGAAGCGGGTCTTGCGAACACTGGTCATCGACTTTTCCTCGCACCCCGATTTTCGTGCGGGCAACCGGGGCAACAAGAGCATCGAGGGCGTCGCGGTCATTGCGGAACCAGGCGATCGGTTGGCGTTGTACGGGGTGATCGAGTCGGGTCCGGCGAGAATGATTCGGCTGAACGCTGACGTTTCTCCGGCCGCGACGCAGCAGGCGCGGTCTACCTTGAAGGACCGGGGCGCAGCGGGGACGGTCGAGTCGATCGGCGTGGTGGCGGCGTTTGACTTGAAACTGACCCGTAAGTCGGATTTGACCTTTGACGTTGGAGCCCAGCAGTTTGTGGTGATTTCGGCGCGCGATTCGACCGGGCGCATGGTCGACAAGACGGGGAAGATCAGCCGCTCCTTTGGAATCCCGGGCACCAAGGCAGAGGGGCTCTGTTTTCTGCCCAATGGAGACGGGGTGTTTGTTCAGGATACGGGCGGGGCGTGGATCGCCCCTGGATTGCACGAGTACCTGTTCGGTCGACCGGCGTTGCCCGAGCGCTGACCGGTGGCGAGGCAGGTCGCTCACTGTCCAAGCCTGAGCGTGTGCCGGTGCATGCGTTCAGGCTGGAAGAGCTATAGGGAAGGGTATGGCGCGAGGACGAGAACTTCCTCTGGGGCCGCAAATGCCTGCGGGTGAAGCGCTGCACATTGTGCTGGAGCAGCGCATCGGGACAGTGCGGCGGTACGCGCGGCGCGTCGCGGAGCGGCCGGGCGACGATCCAGAGGATGTTCATCAACTTCGCGTGGCGACGCGGCGTTTATCGGCGGCGATTGCGGTGTTCAAGCCGCTGATTGAGAGGGACGCCGCGCGCCGGCTGAACCGCGCGGCGCGGCGCCTGCGGTGCGCAGCCGGAGCGACGCGCGACCTGGATGTACTGCAAGCTGCCATTGTGGAGCTTATTCCGCCGACGGACGGTAAGTCGAGGGCTCGGCGCGTGCTGTTAAAACGGCTGGACAAGCGCCACCGGCGCGCGGTGGAAGAGCTGGGGAGCGTTATGGAGCCGGCGCGGTTGCGGTTTCGGCGCGCCGTGAATCGGTTTGTGGGAAAGTCCGCGGCGGCGGGGGCGGTGCCCGTACCGAGCGAGATGCGATTGTGTGACCTCAGTGAGCGGGTGATGAGCCCGCGCTGGGAGAATCTGCTCGCGGCGGCGCACGGCGGATTGACCAACGCTGATGAGTTGCACGTGCTGCGTCTCACTGCCAAACGGCTGCGTTATGCGCTGGAGGTTTTCGCCTGTTGCTTTCCGGCGGGACTTGCCCGTGAATGGTATGCGTTTGTCGAGGATATTCAGGGTCAACTGGGAGTGCTCAACGACCTGCGCAATCTGGCGAGCCTGCTGGACGACTGGGCGCAGCGCGAACGGTTCGGGAACGCGAAGGATGCCCAAGCGGTCGCGCGGCTGATTGCGACATTGCGCGGGCAGGTCCGGCGCGAATGGCGGGGGGCGCACCGGCGGTTTCTCGAGGTATGGCGTTCGGCCGAGAGCCAGTCGTTGCGTGACCGCCTGGCGGCCAACTGGAGCGGCGGCGTGGCGGACGCGGGACCGGAACCGCCAAGGAGCGGCGGCGATATCGTCGATACATGGGGACAGGGCATGGTGGATTCAGGGGTTCGTTCTGCGAAAACCTCATGAAGAGTTCGAACGGACAGGACGGCACTCACGAACGGCCGCGGCTGGCGGCCATTGACGTGGGCACGAACTCGATTCGCCTGGTGGTGGCCGAGGTCGAGCCAGACGGCGGCTACCGGGTGCTCGATGAAGAGCGATCGATGACGCGGCTGGGCAGCGGCCTGGATAAGCGCGGGGCCCTCAGTCGCGAGGCCATGCTTCGATCGATCGAGGCGCTGGCCAAGATGAAGGCGATCGCGGACGGGTTTCGGGTGGGGCAGTTGCGGGCGATCGCCACCAGCGCGGTGCGGGAAGCGTCCAACGGTTCGGAGTTTCGCGCCGAGGTCAAACGGCGCTGTGGGATGAACGTGGAGGTGATTTCGGCGGCGGAGGAAGGGCGGCTCGCCTTGCAGAGTGCCGCGCGGCACTTTGCGCTGGATGGGCGGCCCACCGCGGTGGTCGATATCGGCGGCGGCAGCCTGGAAGTTATCCTGTCGGGCGGCACGTTGATTGAGCAAATGCACTCGCTGAAGCTGGGAGCGGTGCGCCTGACGGAGCGGTTCGCCCGGTCCGACCCGTGGCGGGGCGCGGAGCGCAAGGCGCTGATCCGCGAAATCGACGAAGTGATCAAGGAGCATCTGGGCAAACCGTTGTTGCGGCCGGAGGTCATGGTCGGCAGCGGCGGCACGTTTACCACGCTGGCGCAGATGGTCCGTCTGCAAAGGGAAGGCCAGGAAGGCCGGGTGCACGGATACGTCATTACGCGCACCGAGATCGAGGAGTGGCTGGGGCGCCTTTTCACTACGCCGCTGGCACAGCGGCGGCAGATTCCGGGACTGAATCCGCAGCGGGCCGACATCATTGTGGCGGGTGCGGCGACGATTGTGCGCCTGGCGCGGAAGCTGCGCGTGCAGCAGATCCTCATCAACGAGGGCGGCGTGCGTGATGGCATGATGTTTGCGATGATCGCGCGGCTGCGCGGAACGGCGGGTGCAGTGCCGCCCGCGGCGCACGGGCGCGAGGCGTGGGTGCGGTCATTTGCGCGCAAGTGCCGTTCGCACGAGGCGCACTGCGAGCACGTCACGCGTTTGGCGCTGCAGATGTTCGATGCGTTGCGCGGCCCCTACAACCTGCCGGATGAAGCGCGTGAGATGCTTCAGGCGGGGGCGCTGCTGCACGACATCGGCTATTTGATCGGGCACGCCAAGCACCACAAGCACGCTTACCATCTCATCATGCACAGCGAAATGCCCGGGTTTACGGGTCGCGAGCTGGAGATTGTGGCCAACGTGGCGCGCTACCACCGGCGGGCGCAGCCGAAGAAGTCGCACGCGGAATTTCGGCGATTGAGCGGGGCGGATCGGCGGCTGGTATGTCTGCTGGCGGGCATTCTCCGGGTGGCGGATGCCCTGGATCGGACGCACAACCAGTGCGTGCGGGAGGTGCGGGTGCTGCGCCGGGGGGAGGCGGTGCGTTTGCAACTGACCGCCGATGCCGATCCGCAGGTGGAAATCTGGTACGCCCGGCGGAAGGGAAGGCTGTTCGAGAAGGCGTTCGGCATGCGTCTATCGTTCGCGGTCGCGCGGGCCGAGGCGCGGCGTGAGCTGCGCGTCGTGCGCGCCGCGGCCGCCACGGGGACTCGGGCATGACGCGGAAAACCACGGCAGCATTTTCCCCGGAGCACTACATCAACCGCGAGTTGAGCTGGCTGGCGTTCAATCAGCGTGTGCTGGAGGAGGCGCGGGACCTGACCCATCCGCTGCTGGAGCGGCTGAAGTTTCTGGCGATTTTCAGCTCCAATCTGGACGAATTCTTCGAGGTGCGCGTTTCGGGGCTGAAGGAACAGCTTAACGCCGGAATCGAGCCGCAGGACTACGGGGCGGACGGACTGGACCCCGGCGAACAACTGGCGCTCGTCGAGCGCAGGGTGCACGAGCTGGTCGCCGAACAGCATCGCGTGCTGCGCGAGCAGCTTTTTCCGGGACTGACCCAGGCGGGCATCGAACGCGTTCGCTACGAGGAATTGACCGAAGCTGAGCGCCCCGGCGTCGACGCGTTCTTCGCCCAGAATGTCTATCCGGTGCTCACGCCGCTGGCGATCGATCCGGGACACCCATTCCCCCACGTTCACAACAAGAGTCTCAACATCGCGCTGCTGATCGAGCGGACGGTCGACGGCGACGTGCAGCAATTGTTCGCGGTGGTCCAGGTGCCCTCGGTGCTTGACCGGGTGGTCATGCTTCCGCGCCAAGCCGATCGCGTGCGATTCGTGCTTCTGGAAGACGTGATCGGCGCTCACCTGCGCGAGTTGTTCGGCGGTTTTCACGTGATCGACCGAACCGTTTTTCGCGTGACGCGCGACACGGATCTCGATATCCGCGAGGATGAGGCCGAAGACCTGCTGCAGACCATCGAAGACTCCATCCGGCAGCGCATACGCGGCAATGCGGTGCGGCTCGAGATTCTGGCCGAGGCGGACGATCGCTTCATCGGCATTCTGACCGAGGCGTTCAACCTCGAGGCGCGCGACGTCTACCGGGTGGATGGACCGGTCGACCTGACCTCGTTGATGGCGCTCCATCAACTCGAGGGTTTCCGTTCGCTGAAGGATGAACCGCTGGTGCCGCGGGTACCGCCGCCCTTTGCCGCGGGCCGTAACATTTTCGATGTGATCCGCGAGCAGGACGTGCTGGTGCACCACCCCTTCGAATCGTTCGGGTGCGTGACCGAGTTCATCGACCGCGCGGCGGACGATCCGCAGGTGCTGGCCATCAAACAGACGCTGTACCGCACCAGCGCACCCAGTCCGATCATTCACGCCCTGACGCGGGCGGCGCAGAACGGCAAGCAGGTTACCGCGCTGGTGGAACTCAAGGCGCGGCTCGATGAGCAGAACAACATCGTCTGGGCGCGCTCACTGGAAAAGGCGGGCGTGCACGTGGTCTATGGGGTGGTCGGTCTGAAGACGCATTGCAAGGCTGCGCTGGTGGTTCGGCGGGAGCCCGACGGCATCCGCCGCTACGTGCACCTGGCCACGGGCAATTACAACGCGACGACGGCGCGCATCTACACCGACCTGGGGCTGTTCACCGCCGATCCTCAATTCGGGGAGGACACCACCGCGCTGTTCAACCTGCTTACCGGCTACTCTGAGAACCACGGGTGGCGCAAGCTGGTGGTCGCACCATTGCGGCTGCGCGAACGGGTCATCGAGCTGATCGAGCGAGAGCGGCGTCATGCACAGGAAGGGCGCGCGGCGCGGATCATGGTCAAGATGAATGCGCTGGTGGAGCCGTCGGTCATCGATGCGTTGTACTTCGCCGCGCAGGCGGGGGTGCGCATCGACCTGGCCATTCGCGGCATCTGTTGTTTGCGCCCCGGACTGGCGGGGGTCTCGGAAAACATCCGGGTTACTGCGCTGGTGGATCGGTTTCTGGAGCACAGCCGCATTTTCTATTTCGAGAACGCGGGGGTGCCGGAGATCTACCTGGGCAGTGCGGACTGGATGCCGCGGAATTTCTACCGCCGCATCGAGGTGATGTTCCCGGTGGAAGCGCCACGTCTCAAGGCGCGGATTGTGGAAGAGATCCTGTCGCTCTCCTTCGGCGACAATGTGAAGGCTCGATGGCTGCAGCCTGAGGGCACCTACAGCCGTTGCCAGCCTTCGGAAGGGCAAACGCCGATTCGCAGTCAGTTCGAACTGCTGAGTCGCGCTCGCGAAACCGCGCAGCGCGGGGACGCAGCGCCGGCGCGGACCTTTATGCCCATCCTGCGTCATGACCTTCCCGAGAGGGATTCGCTCAGCACGGCGGATTTGTCAGGGCGGGAGGATGCTCCCGCTACCCGCCGGCCTGCGCCGGAAACCGGGGCTGCGGCGAGTTCACTGAGCGTCGGCGGGTCGTAACGCCAGGCCACCGAGGTTTGAAGCGTCCTGTCCGGCCGGCCCATGGGCGTTTCACGGTCCGTACCAGCCCGCGGCGGATGTTTGAAATCCCGCCCGTTTGCGCGTAAAGTGCCCTTCCCACGGATGAGTTTCCGCGGCGGATGAACACCCCTTGGACACCACGGCGACTCCCGCACGTTCCTTCCCCTGGCGCCTGCTCCTTGCGCACACGGTTGCCTGCGTGCTCATTCAATCGGTGTGGTTCGGCATCTCCGCGATGATGGCCGTGCTGGCGCGCAAGCGCTTCGGCGCGGGCGACTGGCAGACGCTGATGATCACCGCGTCGGTGCCGACGCTGTTGATCCTATCGATCTTCTGGAATGGTCTGCTCCAGCGGGTATCGCTGCGTCGCTACCTGTTGATTCAATGGGCCTTCAACATGGTGCCCCTGGCGCTGGCCGCCTTCGCCGAGAGCTTCTGTTTCCTCTTG
>CAZMVD010000111.1:0-14007 GCA_964569425.1 uncultured Phycisphaeraceae bacterium | reverse complement strand
GAGGGCCCGCGGCTGGTGCTGCTGGTTCCTGAACAAGCCGGGTTGCAGGTGGAACGCGCGCTGCTGGACCTGGCCGTGGTGCCATGTGCGCATCGAGCGGAAGTACTGTCCTTCCGGCGCCTGGCGTTCAAAATCCTGGCATCGGCCGGGGCGCCGATGAAACAGGCGTTGTCGGAGCCTGCCAGGGCCATGGTGCTGCGGCACCTGGTGCGTCGTCATTCGCGCAGCCTGCAATACTATCGCCGCGCGGAATCGCTGGGGGGCTTTTTTGACCAACTGGGCGCGACCATCGCCGAGCTGATTCAGGAGGATTTGCGGCCCGATGATCTGGCGCCGGAGGCTCCGGTGCCGGAAGCTGAATCCGACCCAGCGGCAGCGGCCAAACTGCACGATCTGCGTTTGCTGTACGCGTCTTATCTCGACTACCTGGGTGAGAGCCGGTTGGATCCATCGCAGTACCTGCTGGCCGCGCGGGGGCTGGTGGCACGGTGTCCCTGGCTGCACGCCGCGCACGTATGGGTGGACGGCTTTGCTTCGCTGAGCCGGCTGGAGTCAAGCGTGCTGATCGCGCTGACAAAGGTTTGTCACCGCGTTGAGTGTACGCTGCTGCTCGATCCCGATTTGTGCACGGCGAACGGCGCGCCATCGGTGTTGGGGCGGTTGGGGCAGCTGTTTCGCCGCCCGCTGCAATCGTACCATGACTGGCGGCGCGCTTTTCTCGAAGCGGGCGTGGTGGTGGAGCCGCCTTTGTTGCTGCGTCCTGATCCGCCGCTGCGCTTTGCCCGGGCGCCGTCGCTGGCGATGTTGGAGCGGACGATCTTCGCTCCGGATTCGACCTCCGTTCCGGAAGTTTCGTTGAACGCAGCGCCGGCGATCGAGCTGGTCGAGCTGCCTTCGCGTCGCGTAGAGGTGGACTACGCCGTGGCCTGCATTCGTCGCTGGGTGGGCGCGCAGCCGGATGGCCGTCCGCCGATGCGCTACCGCGACGTGGCGCTTATCGTTCGTGACCTGGAGCCCTACCACGACCTGTTCAGCGCGGCGCTCACAGCCCGCGGCATTCCGTTTTTTATCGACCGGCGCCGCGGCGTCTCTCACCACCCGCTGGTGGAGTTGCTGCGCGGCGGCGTTGCCGCCTGTGCCAATGACATGGCACTCGAACCGATTCGCCTGCTCATGAAGACTGGGCTCATGCCCTTGAAGTCCGCGGAAACGGACGAACTGGAAAACCACCTGCTGGCCTTTGGGATAGAGGGGCGAGAGTGGTGGACCCGGGAATGGTCCGGCACTCCGACCGACTGGCTGGCCGTGAGCGACGAGGCGCGAGCGCCCGCCGCGGAAGAAATGGCGGCGTGGCAACGAATCGACACGGCGCGGCAAAGCGTGCTGAATGCGTTGGCGCCGCTGTGGGACTTTGCCGGGGCCGCGGAGCGACATCCCGGCGCGGCCTGGGCGCAGGCGATACGCGACTGGCTGGCACACCTCGGCGTAAACCAGTCACTGGAGCAGTGGACCACGACGGCGGAGGCCACGGGTGACGGTGACACCGCGGCCGAGTATCGTCAGGTGTGGCGCGACGTGTTTACCTTTCTCGATGACGTCGCGTTCGCCTTTGGAGTCATTGAACTGTGCGTCGACGAGTTTGCGGAGTTGCTCGAACAGGGCTTGGGCGCGCTGACGTTGGGACTGGCGCCGCCGATGATCGACCAGGTGCTGGTCGGTTCGATCGAGCGCAGCCGCCACCCCGATATTCGCGCCGCGGTGCTGCTCGGCTTCAACGACGGGATCTTTCCCAAACGGGCCGCGGAAGAATCGATCCTGAATGACGACGACCGCCGCCGTCTGCGCGATCGAGGAGTACCCGTCGGGATGCCGGCGCGAACACGCAATCTGGACGAGGCGTTGCTGTTGTATATCACGCTGACTCGCCCTTCGGAGCGTATCGTGGTCACCTCGGCGGCGGCGGATGAAGCCGGCCGGGCGCTGCGTCTTTCGCCTTATGCGCAGGAGCTGCTGCGCGCCTGCCCCGGCCTGAGGGTGGTCAAGGTGCCCGATCCGGTTCGGGGGCGAGCCACGTGGGATCTACTGAGTGCGGCCGACCTGCGCATGCGTTTGCCGCTGGAGTTTCGCCTGCGTCCGCCGCTGGAGGGCGATGACGGGGCTGTACGCGGTCGATGGAATGCGTTGTACGGCCGCATGGTGGGAGAGCCGGAGGCGGATTCGGCGCTGCGGCGTGCGTTGGCGCCGCTGGCCGGCGAAAGGGTGTCGACGCTCAGCGGTGAGTCGGTGCAGCGGGTCCATGCGGGGCTGCTGCGTACGAGTGTGTCGCGACTGGAGACGTACGCGGCGTGCCCATTTCAGTACTTCGCGCGGCATGTGCTGCGTTTGGAGGAACGCGCCGAAGCGGCACTGGCGCCGGTGGACATCGGCAAGGTGCACCACGCCGTACTCGAGGATTTCGTGAAAGAACTGGCGGTGCACCGGGAGTCGCTTGCGGACCTGCCGGAGGAGGTCTGGCGGCGGCGCTTGCAGGAGAGTTGTGAGAGAGTGGCCGGGCGCTTGACACCGGATCGGTTTTCGGCACGAGCGCGAGACAGCTACCAGTTGCGCCGCTCCGCGGCACAACTGGCGCGGTTGATCCGGGCGCAGCGTCGCGCCGCCCAGGGTGGATCGGCCCGTCCGCGTGCCGCCGAACTGGCGTTCGGTTTCGACCAGGAGGGCGCGCTGCCAGCGCTTTCGCTCACCACGCCGCGCGGACGCAGTGTGCGGCTCCGGGGGTTCATCGACCGAGTGGACCTCGCCGAGCTGGGCGACGAGGCGCTGGGCGTCGTCATAGATTACAAGTTGACACGCGACAAGCGCCTGGAGCTCAGCCGCGTCTATCATGGTTTGTCTCTGCAACTGCTTGGGTACCTGCTGGTGCTGGCACAACACGGGGAAACGCTGGCGGGGCGGCGCATTCGTCCGGCGGCCGCACTTTATGTCAGTCTGACCTCGCAGCTTCGCTCCGTGGCGCATCCCTCTGAAGTGGAGGCCGAAATGGCGGAAGATCCGGCGCGGTCGCACCGGCCGCGCGGGATCATCCACGTCGACGCGCTGGACGCTCTGGATCGTACCTGCGGCGCCGGGCGGTCCCAGCTCTATAATGTGATGCGCAAGAAGGACGGCGCGTTGGGAGATGTCGGCCGCAGCGATGCCGCCGAGGCGTCGGAGTTCGACGCCATGCTGGCGCACACGCGTTGGAAGATGGGCCAACTGGCCGATGGGATCCTGGACGGAGATGTGGCGGTGCGTCCCTATCGGCTGGGCAACTTCTCCCCCTGTTCGTGGTGTGCCATGAGTGCCGTATGTCGCTTTGAGATGGGCGTATCGGACATTCGTTTCCTGGAGCCGTGGAGGCGATCCGAAGTGCTGGAGCGAGTAACTTCCGGTGTGGCACATGCTTGATCCGCTGACCGCGCGCGTCCGCGTCATTTCCGCCTACTTGGCGAACCTGCTCTTGCACGGCGCTCCGAAAGTGTCCGGCGACGATCGCTCGGACCTGCTCTGGATTCTCGACGGCGTCGGGGGTTTTCAGATCGGGCCGGTACTCGTTCGCCGCGCGTTGCGCGCCGCGGGCAGCACCATGGCCACACGCTACTTCCGCTGGCAATACGGGCTTCCCGGGGAAATATGGACCGACCTGATGTGGTATCGTCGCAACCGGGTTGTGGCCGTGCGGTTTGCGCGAATGCTCCTGGCGCATCGGCGGGCGCATCCGGAATGCCGCATGAATCTTCTGGCTTTGAGCGGTGGCACCGGGATTGCGGCGTATGCGCTCGAAGCGCTGCGTGGGCGCGAGGTGCTTGACACGCTGGTTCTCGCCTGTTCGGCGTTGTCGCCCACGTACAATCTCGCTCCGGCATTGCGCTGTGTAAAGCGATGTTATGCGCTGGTGAGCGAGGGAGACAACGCGGTACTGGGGTTCTGGACGCGGGTGTTCGGAACGGTGGACCGGTGTCATTCGCCCGCGGGCGGCTGTGTGGGCTTTCGAATGCCGGCGGGAATCTCCGCCGAAGATGCCGCCCTTTACCAGCGCATGCGAGAAATACGCTGGACGCCCGCGCTGCGCGGCCTGGGTCAGAACAGTGGGCACACCGGGTGGCTGGCCCATCGGTTTCTGCAGGAACATCTGCTGCCATTGTTGGCCGGCACGCCGTTGCTGGAGACGCACGAAATTCCGTTATTCACGCCGACCCAGGCAGCGGTACATGAACCAGGCCCGGCGGGCTGAACAGGCAGCGGTATCGTGAACGTGCCGGCGCCGGCGGCAGGTGGTAGCATAGGGGGGAGCGCGCCGCGCTTGGTTTTCGAAGGTGCGCCGGCAAGAATGAACGGGGGTAAGTTACGGTGATCCACAAACTGGAGGACTCAATGATGATGCTGCTTCGTCCGGGTAGTAGGTTCTTATGGCCATTCATGCTGGCGCTGCTTGGGGTGCTCACCGCACCCGTGCAAGTGTCGGCCCAGGAATCGAAGTCGGTGGCTCCGGAATCATCCGATCCCGATGTGGCGCAGTCGCCAGCGTTGCAGGGCTATTGCCCGGTGACCTATCTGACGGCGAACAAGGCGGAGAAGGGCGACCCGGCGCATCAGGTTCGCTACGCGGGCGAGCTATATTATTTCACCAGTGACGAGGCGATGAAGAAGTTCATCAGCAAACCTGATCTGTATCTGCCGCAACTGGGTGGCTGGTGCGCCATGGCGCTGGGCGGTCCCTATGGCAACAAGTTCGAGGGCGATCCGCAGGTCTTCATGCTTCAACAGAACAAGCTGTTCCTGTTTTCTTCGCCGCGGGCCAAGAATGCCTACTTCGAAAAACCGGAGGGTGTCCTGGAGCGGGCCGAAGAGCTCTTTGATGTTCCCCAGTTGTTTGGGTACTGCCCGGTTTCGTATCAGACCAAAAAGGAGGCGGTGAAGGGTTCCGCGAGTCACCGGGTGGTGGTTCGCAAACAGGTGTATTACCTGTCAGGCGCGGACGAAAAGAAGGCATTCGCGGCCGATCCGGACAAGTACCTTCCGCAGTATCTGGGGATGTGCGTCACGAATCTGGCGAATGGGCATCGCTATCAGGCGGACGCCGCGCGGTTCCGCGTGCACGAGGGCAAGACCTATCTTTTCCTCAATGACGAGGCGCTCAAGAAATTCGACGATGCTCCGGCGGAGACCATCGAGAAGGCCGATGCGAATTGGAAGCTGGTGCGGCAGTAGCGAAACCAGAAGCAGCCCGCGGCGCGCGTATTGGCCCGCACCTGTTCACCGAGCGGGGATGGGTTGAGACGAAGAACGTGCTTGACTGCCAACCCAGTGTCATGAGGCGCAGTTTGCAGTGGGGGCTCCATGCTGGCCCAGTAAACGGGTTCGCGATGCACACGTATTCACTTTCGCCCGAACCAGCCTTTCTTGGCCTTCGGAGTTCCCTTGGCGCCCTGGCCCATGCGGATCTGGGCAAGCAACTCTTCGTCAGACTTATTAGGCTTCAGCCGCTTCAACAGCTTCAACTTCTGCGCGGTTTCGGGGTCGAGGTCCTGTGCAAGCTCCGTCGCAGGATCGGCCTTCGGCCCTTGCGCCGCCTCCGTTTCCGCGCTATCGATCAGGTCCGCGGTGAACTTCAGCGGTTGCACTTCGGCCTTGGTCCTCTTGCGGCGCGATCCCTTGCCTTTGCCGGGTGAGGGCGCGGGCTCCTGCTCGCCCGCGTCGATTTCGGCTTGCGCGGCTTCCTTGGCCGCCTGCATGGCACTTCGTTGATCGAAGGCCTGCAATTCAGGCGCCGCCGGCTGGTGTTCTGGAGCCGACGAATCGGTATCTTCCTTGGCGACCGGTGGCTCCTGCTTGACTATCGGTTTCTCCTGTTCCGAGAATCCCATGGGTGCCTCGGCGGGCGCCGGAGAGGCGGGTTGGAAGTGCGACCAGAACTCGGCCACCGCGGCGTGGGACCGGTGAGTGTCAGCCGGTGCCGGTGCGGCAGAACTCAACTGAGATCGCAAGTTGTCGATCTCGTCGCGTGCGCGTTGCAAGGCGGCCAGTTCTTCGGCCATGCCTGCGAGTTTGATCTCCAGTTCGCCCGAGGCGGCACGGGCCGCTTGCAGTTCCTCGCGCATTCGCTGAGTCTCGTCCTGGGCATCGGCCAGTTGCGCCTGGTGCGTGCGATTGGCTTCGCCGGCCGTTCGTTGTGCCTGTTCAGCGGCCAGCCGTTCGCGCTCGGCAGCTTGTAATCCTTCCTGCAGGTCGGTCTGTTGCGCGGCCAGCGCGACTTCGCGCTCGCGGATCAGACGCAAATCGGCGGCGAGTTTCGCTTCGCGGACTCCCAGTTCTTCAAATCGGGTCTTTAGCGCGGCATCGCGCTGCTCTTCGGATTGCGACATGGCGTCCAGCTCGGCCCGCCGACGGTCAAGGTCGCGTCGGGCCGCTTCGAGTTCGGCTTCCTTTTCCGCCTGCCATTGCGACCGCTTTGTCGTTTCTGCTTGAAGCGCTTTCCGGTCTGCTTCCAACGTGGCGCGCGCGGCGGCGATCTCCTTCTGGAGCGCGCGAATGTCGTTGTCCTCGGACTGGAGCTTCTGTTGCTGCTCCGCCAGGGCCTGGCGTTGGGAATCCAGTCTGGCCCTATCGTTGTCCATCTTCTCTTGTTGGCGGCAGGCCTCTTGAAGGCGCGCCTCGACCTCACGCTCGCGCTCCGAGAACGCCTGGGTGCGGTCGTCGAGCTGCAGCGCCCGCGCCGAGACTTCGCGCAGCGCGTCGGAGAGCTGCTTCTCCCGCTGTTCGATCGAAGAGGTCAACTCGCTCTGCTGATGCTCCAGTTCGCTGCGGGAATCGCGGAATTCGGTGACCATGCGGTCGAGTTCGGCGCGCCGTTCGTCAAGCTGGGCGGCGCGCTTCGCCAGCGCCGTCTGTTCCGACTCCAGGCGCTCGCGATCTGTCCGCAGGGACTCGCGTGCTTCGCGCAACGATTCCTCGTGTGCGGCTCGCTCCCGCGCCAGCAGTTCACGTTCCTGGGTCAGCGCTTCACGGTCCTGAGCCAGTACGGCTTCACGCTCGTCGGCCGCGGCCTGCAACGCGTCAAGATGCTGTTTCGCCACCCGAAGCGTTTCGCGTTCGGTGTCATTCACCTGGCCCTGTGCCTCGAGCTCCGCCTGGCGGGCACTCAGCATGGCGTCGCGTTCATCGCCGCGCTGTCCCGCCAGGGCCAGCTCCCGGGCCCGATCGTCCAGCGCTGCGGCCCGCTGCTGTAATTCGAGTGTTTGTTGCTCCAGGGCTTGGGCACGCTCCGATGCGGCCTGCTGGTTGGCCGCCAGCCGTTCGGAGTCCTCCAGGAATGCCTGGTGGCGCTGCTGCGCTTCGTCTGCCTGGCGGCGAAGCTCCTCCTCGCGTTCGGCCAGTTCGGCGGCGCGTCTATCGAGATCGGCGGCCTGGCGATCGAGCGCATCCTGTTCAACACTTTTCTGCCGGGCGAACGCTTCTGCTTCCTGGACGAGTTGCTGTTCGCGGGCGTGCAGCTCGTTCGCCAGCCGATCCAGCACGGCCGTGCGTTCGGTGCAGGACTGTTCTTGCTGTGACTGTTCCTGTTCCCAGGCCTGCTGCCGGGCCAGCAGATCGCGCTCCCTGGCGGTCACGACTTCGGTTTGTTCTGCCAATTGCGTTTCGGCTGCACCCAACTCCGCTGCCCGGCGATCCAGCGCGCCGCTTCGCTCCTCCAGCGCGGCGCGCATCTGCGAAAGTTCCGTCTGCGCCAGCTCCAGATCGGCACGTGCCTCGGCGAGGCGGGCCTGTTCCTGGTCGCGCTCCTGCGTCCACTGCGCATTTCGCTTTGATTCCTCGTCCAATAGTTGCGCGCGTCGCGATTGCAGTGCCTCCGCCCAGTCGCGAACGCGGGATTGATAATCGCCGATGTGTTGTTCAAACGCCTCGACGGCCATGTCCATCGTCGTCAGCGTCTCCCCCAGTTTCTCGCTCAGCACCATCGGTTGACCTTCCTTCATGTCGCTTGACCGTTGCGGTGTGTTGTGAATGCGGCTCACCCACAGGGGCGCGGTCCTGCGGCGCCGGGACCGGCATCTCGCCCGTTTGAACCGCGCGGTCCCCCATTTCCATCCGATACACGACCTGCGGAAAGTGTACATTTCAACGGCGTTGCGGCGCCACGGTGATCATCCGCAGGGCACGTCCGTTATTCCGGGCGCCCCCATTCCAAATGTGATCGTGCGTCCGATAGGAATGTCTCACTCTGCCGACGAGCCATGAAATCATGCCACCTCTTCAAAGTCGTGTGGATTCATGGCCTCAAGGTCCAGACGTATATCGTACTCTCCATGACGGCAGCACTCGCCGGGTCGATATGTCCGGCGTTTATGCCGATGGTTCATGGCGGGCACAACGCGCCGCCGTGCGAACGGCTCCGACCGCGCGCCTTGCGAACAAGGCGGGTGGATCAAGGAACGTCACCGTGAAAGACCAGAAGGTTCCTGACATTCCGGCGAGTATTCCCGATCCCGTGGAAGTCCACCGTCTGGCGCACGAAGCGCTCGCGCGCTTCAAGTCGGCCCAGGCGCAACTTCACCTCGAGGCGGAAGCGCTCCAGGCGGAGAACGCCCGCGTAGATGACGATCGCGCCAACCTCGAACAGGAACGCATTCGATTCGACGGGGAAAAGGCGGAACTGAATCAGCAGCAGGCCCAGGTGGCGACGCTCGCTTCGGAACTGGAGGCGGGTCGAGCGCACCTGGAGTCAGAATTCCAGGCACTGGAGCAACAGCAGGCCGCTGTAGCCAACCAGCAGAGCGAAGTGGAGATTCTGCGCGAAAACCTCGCGCGAGAACGCGAAGAGCATTCCGCGGCGGTGACGCTGGTGGCCGAGCGCGAACGCGCGCTGGACCGCGCCGAACGGGTCTTGCAGGCGCAGCAGCGCGAGCTTGAGCCCGTGCGCCGCGAGATCGAACAACGCGAGCAGGCCTTGTGCACGCGAACGGAGGAACTCGAGCAGTATGCGACAGAGTTGACCACCCTGCGTGACACGCTGATCCAGATGCAGGAGCAGCTCGCCCTCGGGCAGCAGGAAGTGGCCGCTCAGCGAGAGCAACTGCTCGAACGGCTTGCGGGTGCGCAGCCTGCCACCCTCAAGTTCCCCAAGGTCGAAATCAAGACCGAGCGAATCGACAAGGTGCCCGCGCTCAATGGGTGCACGCCCAAGCCGGCCGCCAATGAAGCGGCCGCCCAGTTCCGGAAACTGCGGCGTGACGCCAAACGGAAAGTCATCGGAGCCTGATTGACTTCTCGACCAGTTGAAAGGTGTACTGAGGAACCTGACCATGGCTTTGAGGCTCTTTTCTCGCAAGAAGACCGCGGAGACACCCTCCCGAACCAAGCGCGACGCCCATGGCGGCGCCGGCAAGGGCACGCCGCAGGCATTCGCGCCGGCGCCGCGCAGCACGCTGGATAATGATCCGCTCAAGCGGCTCTTCCAGCAGGGGCGCATGAGCGTCATCCTGCGCGATCAGGCGAAGTGGAAAACTCAACCCGGCGGTGCATCCGTGATTCAGGAGGCCAGCCGTTCGCTGGAGCGGAGCATGGCCTTGGTGCCCGCGGGCACGGTAACGATCACCAAGTCTCTTTCCGCCCAACCGGGGTCAGCGGAGGAGGAGGTCGTGGTCGAGCCGTTTCTACTGGACATTCACGCCGTGACCAATGAGCGGTTTCAGGCGTTTGTCGACGCCGGCGGTTACGACGAACTGGATTTCTGGCCCGAAGAGATCTGGCCGCACCTGATCGAACTCAAAGACCTGACCGGCGAGCCCGGCCCGCGCTTCTGGCGGCACGGGCGGCACGATACCAACATCGCCGATCACCCCGTGGTGGGCATCAGTTGGTACGAGGCGCAGGCGTACGCGCTGTGGATCGGGCAGCGCTTGCCCACCGAGGCGGAATGGCAGATGGCCGCCTGCTGGCACATCAACAGTTCCGCGGACATCATGCGGCGCTTTCCCTGGGGTGACGCGATGGACAACACGCGTTGCAGCATCTGGTCGTCGCGCCGCAACGGTACGGCTCCGGTGACCGCGTATCCCAAAGGCGCAGCGCCCAATCAGGTGCTGCAACTCATCGGCAACGTGTGGGAATGGACCGACAGCGAATACGCGATCTCCGACGACGACGGGCGCCCCATCGTCGGCGAAATGCCCATGCACGTGATTCGCGGCGGCGCCTTTGACACCTATTTCGAAACGCAGGCGACCGCCCACTTCCGAACCGGGCAGATCGCGCTGGCACGCACACACAACACTGGTGTTCGCTGCGCCATGGATCTTGCGCAGGCCACCTGGATCAACGGAAGCTGACATCAAGGAGCCCCCGCATGGCTGCAACGACCTCCCATGCACCGTCAGGCACCATCCCGTGCCTGATCTGTGAAACGCAGAATCCGCTGGACGCGATGACCTGCAACCACTGTTTTGCGCCGATGGCGTTGATACAGGAAGCGGTGGCGCAGGAACGCGATCCCTGCATCATCACCGTCATCGGCGACAGCAACGTCGGCAAGACGGTTTATCTGGGCATGTTGCTGGACATGATCTCCAAGCGCGCTGAAGATTTCGACGCGGTGCCCAAGGGTGCTTACTCGGTGAACCTCCAGCACACCGTGATCACCTACCTGAGCTCGCGGCAGTTCCCGCCCAAGACGGCGATGGAAGTGGATCAGTGGCTGTGGGCCTATTACCAGGTGGCCCAGCGGACCCGAAGCCCGAAGATGTACGATCTGGTCATGCCGGACATGGCCGGTGAGGCCGTCGCCGCCGAGGTGGCGGCGCCGCGCACCTTCACCGTGATCCGTTCGCTGCTGGAAAAAAGTTCCGGTGCGATTCTGCTGGTGGACGCCGCCCTGGCCGGCGTCGGTTCGCCGCAGCCCGACTTCTTCGCCCTGAAGCTGATGAGCTATCTCGACGGCGTCCTCGCCACGCGACGCGAGGAGCGCATGTCCACGCCGGTGGCCATCGTCCTTTCCAAGGCCGACTACTGCCCGGACTGCTTTGACAACCCGCGCTCTTTCGCCCAGACCAACCTCAACCGGCTGTGGAATCTGTGCGAGAACCGTTTCGAGCACTTTGAGTTTTTTGCCACCAGCGTGGTCGGCAGTCTGGGATACGGCAATGACGAATACGACAACGTCATTCCCTATCCGCTGCACGTGGCGCCGCGCGGCATTCTCGAACCGTTCGAGTGGGTGCTCAGCAAGCTCTAGGCCGCCCACGGGAGGCGCCGGTGCCATGGCCGCCATTACCATAAACTGCGATCAGGCCATCTTCACCTCCATTCGCTCGCCGATGGGAGAGGGATACCGCATCGTCGCCGCCAGCCGGGGGTTGCGGCCGGAGGAAAAGCAGGCCATCACCCGCAGCTCGCCGTCGCATGAAGGCCTGTGTGTTCCGCCCCCGGCCGCAGACCGGGCCGATGGTCCGCTTCCCGCCATGGCTTTTTATTCCCTTCCCGGCGGGCGCTATTGTGTCGCCTTATCCTGCACCGCCGGCGCGGAGCACACCGGGCGCGGCGGACAGCGCGTATACACGCATAATGTAGTCTTCGAAGCGGCGGACCTGGCGCGCTGTGCGTTCAATCCGTTCAATATCTGGCGGTCGATGATCGATGCCGGACTTGCCGAGCCGCAACTCAAACCGCCGGTTCCGTTGCCGGAACTCCCATTGACGGTGGACGACGCACCGCTGCCGGCGGTCGCCTGCCGCCTCCAATTGCCAGCGGCGTGGCACTCCGCGGCGCGCTGCCACGTGCTCGTGCGGTTTCTTCAGGATCAGCCGACCGTGGTCGACCTCACCCATGGTTGGCAGGAATCCGCGGAGCTGCTGCTGTTGGCGCTTCCCGGACCGCTGCGCCTCAAGCGCTCGATCAGCGCCGGGTTGACCTATTCTGTAGGCCGGCAACATCACCTGCAGTTGTTTCACGATGCATCGGGCAAGGCGAAAGCGCGCTTGGCCGGGCAGCCCCTGGAACTGCTGGAATTGCGCGACGACGTCCCGGAGGCTTCGCCGACACCGGTCGAGCACGGATCCGCCTGGGTCGGCTTTGTGGAGCGGCACTGGCAACGCGGCGACAGCGAGCGATTGGCCCGGCGCACCAGCCGTCCGTTTCGCGATGTGGCGCCCACCGCCCGCGAACGCATCGCCCGGCTGTTCAACCACACCGATCAACTGCCAACGCTCGAACCGCCGAAGATTCTCACGGCCGTCACCGAGCACCTCAATCGCGAGGTCGATTCCATCGAGCAGTCCATCGTCGACGAGCTCTTCAGCGCTGCCGCACAGACCCTGGTCTCGCGCGTAAAGAATCAATCCTGGCCGACGAATCGCACGCTATGGGTGCCCCTGGTGGGCATGGTGCACAGCAACGCCCGAACGCGGGATTGGGCGACGCCGATTCTGGTAACCATTCTACGATCCGTGCAGGGAGAGGACCTGCTACCTGCCGCCGAGGCGGCGTTGGAAGTCTTCGGTGATCGCGGTTCGTCCTTCAAACCTCCGGAGCCGCTTCGTTCGGCAGTGGACGACGCATTGGCACGGCTGGCCACATGGGTCGAATCCGGTGGCGTCTGCGATGCCGTTCAATTATGCGGATTCACCGAACGCGCTCGGGCCCGCGGCCTGGCAGGTCCCACCATTGAACGCCTGATGCGCTGCTGCGGCGCCCTGGCGTCCGCGGCTCCCGCTTCGACACATCGTTGAGCACCGGCGCGGCGCCGAGCACACCGCTACCGGCCGCTGCGCGGAATCGCCTGGTGCCACCCGCGATGGGGCAGCGGTAGCGACTTGATGAGTGCGTGCACGCCATCCTTGAAGCCGGCCATCGTGGGACCAGCGCGCCAACCCTGCCAATAGCACCGGCGGGCCTCCGCAAACCGCGCCTGGTGGAACAGAACATTGCCGAGTTCGTGGTGGGTCTGAGCACAGTGCCTTCGCATGATACGGCGCTGACCGACCGTCAGATCGGTGAAGCGCCCCACGATGGCCCGCAGGGTTTCCAGGCGTCCCCGCAGATTCGCTTCCACGCTGCTGCGCGCCACGCTACCCGCCGTGAAATGGTGGCGGCACAGCGGCTCATCCACGAATCCCGCCCGGCAGCGCCGCGCAATCTGCAAATAGAACAGCCATTCCTCCGCGTAAGTGCAGTTCACGGGGAACCGGACATCGGACCCGAGCACTTGGCGCCGCACCATTCCGGAAATCGTGGAGATGAAGTACTCACGCAGCAACGAGTCAAACAACGACCCGGTGCACACGTGCATCTGCGGAGCGACTTGTGCGGATGCGACCCGCCGCGCCCCCTTCGTCATCGCGTCGAACACGCTGTGGTAAGGCTTGCCCGCCAGATCGACGTAGGCACTGTCGGCATACACCAGGCCGAGTGACGGCTCCAACTGAAACAGCGTCAACTGCCGCTCCAGCTTGGTCGGTAGAAACTCGTCATCCGAATCAAGAAACGCCACAAACGTGCCCCGCGCCGCGTCGATCCCGGCATTCCGCGCCGCGCTGGCCCCGGCATTCGGTTGCCATAGGTACCGAAATTGATCCCCCAGTCGCCGCGTGAACCGCGCGGCCAGCGCTGCCGTGCCATCCGTCGAGCCGTCGTCAACGAGGATGATCTCCCAGTCGCCAAACGTCTGCGCAATGATGGATGCCAACGCTCGCGGCACCAAAGTTGCCCGATTGAACGTCGGAACGATGACCGACACCAGGGGCGGCGTCATGACAGGCAGACCTCCTGAGCGGTATGGCTCGGGTCGGCCCTGTGGGTCCGATCGCACAATTGACTGAACAGATCGGCCAGTCGCTCGGTAAGCCGCACGCGGCTGAACGGTTCCAGCCGTTCGGGCGCGCATCCCGCCCATGGCGAACCTGTTCGCTGTGCGTCCCACGTTTGCGCCAATACCCTGGCGATGGCGGCGGCATGGAAAGGCACCACCGCGCCCGCGGC
>CAZMVD010000110.1:0-14180 GCA_964569425.1 uncultured Phycisphaeraceae bacterium | reverse complement strand
AACGCCGGCCGCCAGCCTTCTTCTTTCCAGAGCCGCCAATGCCAACCCACGGTCAGATCGCCATTGCCGTCCACGCGCCCGTCCCCGAGCTCAAAAGGCAGCTCGAAGATCAACTCATGGTCCTCCACGAGTCCCCATTCGATTTCCAGCTCGTACTCGAAATCGTCACTCTCGTTCGCGCCCTTGGTGGTGCTCCATCCGAAAATGTTCTTGATGGCCACTTCACCCGGCTCTTCGGGATCGGCACTGCGCAAGCTGATGGGGCCCGAAATGTCCCAATTCTCCTTCACCTCGCGCGTGGTGACGTGCGTCACGTCGCTTTCCGGAGCGGGCTGCTCCGGTTGAAAAAAGCTGGCCAATCGAACCGCGGACCGCGAATCCGCGCGTACTTCTCCCGCGCGTGCTTCGCCGGACCAGACCACCATCGCTGCCGAAACGCCCACGATCAGCGCACCGAACGAAGTGCAATGGAATGACCGCATGGTTGATTCCTCCTGCCGCCGATGGTGAATTGGAAACGAACGGCAACCGACCGGGCAACCGCGCGCCCGGAACGCCAGTTCGCCGGCGGCTTCGGCGTGCACCGCCATGAACTACGCTAGACACCCGCCGCTCAATGTCAAGTTTGACCGATTCGCGTACGGAAACCAATGGGTGGCCGCTGGAACCACCGGCGCGCTGGCTTACCACACGGCTCGGGCTGGATCGCAAAACCGCCGAAGCAGGCCAATGAAAACGATTTGTCATCTTGGCGCGGGAATGGTCCCCGACCGAAGGACGTCGTTAAGACTGCCGCTGCGCAGCCCCCTGAGATCGATGCAAACAAACTGATAACCGATGCGCCGCAATTCCTGCTCAACCCGCGCGGCAACCGCAGGAACCAGCAGTTGGTCCTGTTGTCCGACCGGCACTTCGATCCGCGCCAGTGATTCGTGATGGCGCACCCGGCACTCTCGGAATCCCAACTCGTGCAGCACCGCCTCCGCCGCTTCAATCATTCGCAGTTTCTCCGGCGTCACCGCTTCGCCGTAGGGAACGCGGCTCGAGAGGCAGGGACTCGCCGGCTTGTCAAACGTCGGAAGGCCCAGGCGCTGCGAAAGTTCGCGCACGTCCGCCTTGGTGAACCCCGCCTCGGCCAGCGGCGCCCGCACGTCGTGCTCCGCCGCCGCGACCAATCCCGGACGATGGTCACCCAGGTCATCGACAATGGTACCGTTCACCATGGTCCGGATACCGCGCTCCGCGATAAGACGCCGCAAATGGGAGTACAGGGTCGTCTTGCAGAAATAGCAGCGGTTGACCGGATTGCTCGTGTAGTTCGG
The DNA here is from genome assembly GCA_964569425.1 of uncultured Phycisphaeraceae bacterium. Taxonomy (GTDB): domain Bacteria; phylum Planctomycetota; class Phycisphaerae; order UBA1845; family UBA1845; genus JACQXM01. The sequence continues at coordinate 12,858 of CAZMVD010000110.1, read as the reverse complement.
GTTTTCAAACTCGTCGGTATCGAGAACGACGTGCGCCGCGCCGACCTCCGCTGCAATTCGACGCGCCGCCTCGAACTCCTCCCGCGCCAGGCTGGCACTGCGTCCGGTGACCGCCACGACGCGCTCCGGCCCCAGTACGTCAAGCGCCACCTTCAACAACAGCGTGGAATCCACCCCCGCGCTGAACGCCACGGCCGTCGATTCCAGCTCACCGACAATCCCGAGCAGGCGCGCGTATTTCTCGTCAAAGGAAAGCGCTTCACGCCCGTGGCGCGCCGGCATGGCTAAGAGGTTGATGACGTCCATGGCTTGTTATCGGCTGATTTCGCCGTCAGGATCCCCGTAAACCGGTCGCGGCTGCCGCTTCTGCGGCCCGCAGTGCCGGCGCCTTGAGAATCGGCGGTTTGTCAAACTCCTGCTCCGGCTTGCGCAGCTCGAGTTCTTCAAACAACAAGGCCGGCGCAATCACACTGCGTGCCACCGGAGTCGGCGCGTTGTAAACACTCCGCGCCTGCCCCGCCGCCAGGATGCGCTTCAACGCCCGCGTGGGCACCGGTAGAAACTGCAAACCGCGGACCATCTCCTCGCGGCCGTCCTCGACATGCACTTTGTACGCATAAATCGGGCTGCCGATGCCGCCGCGGCCCGACGGACTCAGCGCCGTAATCCGCAGCCCATAATCCAGTCCCTCCTCGCGCGCCGCCTGAATCAACTCCTCTTTCAGCTCCCCATCACCGACGGCGTTCTCGTCCTCGACGTACAAACAGCCGATCACCGCCTGCGGATCGCCGAAGCTCCCGCCGCGCCCGTGACCGGTGCTCGACTTGATCTTCCGCGTCGGCGCGCGAGAGGCCAGCAAGGCTTTGAGGATGCCGTGTTCGACGAGCGACACCCGCTGGGCGGGCACCGCCTCATCGTCGTAACGGTAGGAACCCGCGAGAACCTCGCCTTCAAACATCGGCGCGCGCGGATCATCGTATACGTTAAACGATCGCGGAAAAATGCGCAGGCCGATCTTCTTCTCCAAGCTGCGATCCTGCCATCCGGATGCGCCCAGCGGCGCCGGACGGGCGCACAACTCGTTGCCCAGCAGCCCGTCAATCACCATCCCCGCGGCCGCCGCGTCAAACAACACCGGCCCCGTGTATTGGTCGAGCATCGGCGCTTCGGAAAGTTCAATCAGCCGGAAACTCAACTCGTCAACTTCCGCCAGCATGCGCTCCAGCGGAGGTAGTTGCCCGGAAACCTGGCCCAGGTAACTGAGCCCATCCTCCAACATCATGCCGTCCCCTGCCTGCACCTCAGCCCGGACCTGGAGGTATACGCCCGTGTCGCCGGTCCGCAGGCGAGTTCCTTCGCTGTTAACAATGTACTGATGGACCGCCCCGCCGAATAGACTCACGGCCGCGTCGCGAATCCGCGGATGCTCTTTGAACTGCGCCGAAATCCGCGAAATACGCTCTTCCCAGTCGCGCGTATTCATCGCCAGTGACGCCACCGGCTCAGACGCCTCGACCGATTCCGCGGGCGAGAAATCATCGGGGCGATCCTCACGGGTCTTGTCCTGCAGATAGGCCACCTTGCGCGTAAGAATCTCGACCGCCCGCTTGTATTCATCGTCCGTCAGGCGCCACAGCGCATGCCGAATCGAAATGTCGTCATCATCCAGCGGCAGCGCGCCGCGCCCCCCGCCGCGCCCCACATTGGTGTTGTCCAGCGTGGGCGACCCCACGCGAACTCGAGCCGTCACGCTTCGCGACCGCCGCTGGCCGGATTGCACCAGCGTTCCATATACCGCGGAAGCCGTAAAGGTGATGCGATCTTCGCCGCTGTATTGCAGAAAATAGGGCCGCGGCAGCCCATCGATGACCAATTCAGCCATCGAACGCTCCAGCTCGTCCACCATGCCGCGCATCAGCGCCGATTCGTCCGACAGCGCCAACGTGTCTTCCCCCGCTCCGGCCCTTCCGGCGGGAATCAGGGTCAGACACGAGAAAAGAACCGTCAACCGCAAGAGTCGATTGGTCATGAACCGGATTGTAGCCGCTCGTCGCCTGGGTGCCATGGCCGCGCCTTCAGCGCCCGCGAACAACATCGTCGCCGAAACGCCCCTGCTATCCGGATTAGTGCGCAGGGCGCAAGCCGTCCCATCCGAGTGGAATACCCCCATGCCGTGAGCGCCACGTCTTTGGCGGCGGTCAGACTCCCCAAAGAACCGTCCGCGGGCGACCGACCGGTCGGCAAGATCTCGGTGCCCCGCAGCCCTAGGTCAATTCAACGTGCAGCGCAACCGGGCCGCCATCGGCCGCCAACGCCAATACTCTCCCGTCGGGCGCCCACACGCCACTGCGCAGGCCTCCACCGCCGCTCCCGTCGTCCCCGGCGGCTACCACGATCGCTCGGTAGGCCCCATCCGCCGACGGCTCCACCGCATCTCGCCATTCGTCAAGACGACGGCGGCGTGCCGGCGAGGCCGTCGCACTCCATGCCGAAACAACCAGGCGTGCTCCGGCGAATGCTCTCTGTGTATCTGCCGGGCTGCCGTGCGCCGTTGCTGCTTCGCCTCCGGGGGGGCTTTCCGGCGCACTCAGAACGATGTGACCAAACCCGGTGGAACACCATGCACCGCCGCCGCCCAAGCCGTCGTCCGAGACGGCCTCACCGCTCGCGGCACACAGATCACCATCAGCATCGAGCAGAACAGTGTCACGATGCCAGGCGACCCCACGCCGGATATGGAGTCCGGCAACACAATACACGCCCCATTCCCGCGCCAGTGCCGCAAGCGTTTCGCGCACCATGGTCAGGCACGCCTCGGGAAAAGCGCGCGACAACACCCCCCCGCCGGTGTCACAGTTCATCGGCAGCGCTACGACATCCGGCGCCGGATCGCGATCCACCGCCGCATGGAACGCCGCGATCAACCCCTGAACATTGCCCGCGCGGCTCCGCGCGTTCAACGTGGTTTGCAGCAGCGCCAATCTCATGGGACACGCCCCTTGAACACGCGGCCCAGCCCTACGGATTCAAGAATTTCATCCTCCACATCGTGCATCCGCTTGGCATCTGACGGACGGCGGTCGTCGTACCCCAGCAGGTGCAGAACACCGTGCAACGCGTACAACGCGACCTCCGCCTCCACACCATGTCCGCGCGCCGCCGCCTGCCGCTGCGCCGTCTCGAAAGAAACCACAACTTCCGCCTCGACAAACCCACTGTTGCCGCCGCCCTCCGGCTCCGCCAAATCAAAACTGAGCACGTCTGTCGGTCCGGCGTGGCCCAGATGACGTTCATGGAGTTGGGCCATGCGTGCGTCCCCGACCAGTGCGATGCACACGTCGGCACCATTCACCTGGTGCCGTGCCAGGGCTTGTCGCACCACGCGGCGCAGCAACGAATCACGCACGCCCTCGAAGGCGGCCTCGCGGACTATGTGCACCGTCAATGTTGGTTGCGCACCCATGGCTGACACCGGCCGACCAGCGTCGAAAACCGCTGCGTGCGAATGTTACCCGGTTCGGTAGACTGCGTATACGCGGCCCGGTCCGGTCGCTTGGATACACAAGTTTCGGCCGGGAGCGACCATTCTCGCGCCCGCCACCCGGTGGTACGCTTCCCCGACCGGAGCGGCAACGGGTTCGATCGCTTCGCTGCCGGAAACGCCTCCGGTCGCGCCGCCCCATGGAAAGGAGCATACCAGGTGGCCCGCACGGTAACTCAGCAGCGCGAGAGCTCGCTGCCATCAAACCTGATGTACCACGCGCTGGAAACAGCGCGCCGTGGCATCGCACTCGGTCAAAGCCCATTCGGCGCCGCCATCGCGACGTTAGACGGGCAGTTCCTGGTGGCCGCGCACAACACCGTTCGCGCCACGTGCGACGCCACCGCACACGCCGAAATCAACGCTATTCGCGAAGCCTGTCGCCTGCTGGGGCGCATCGATCTGTCCGGCTGCGTGATGGCCGCCACGTGTGAGCCATGTCCCATGTGTGCGGCAGCGACTCACTGGGCGCGCATCGATGAGGTCTATTACGGCGCAAGCATTGCCGATGCGGCAGAAGCGGGTTTCCGCGAGTTGGCGGTCTCCTGCAACCAGTTGCTAACGCTGGGCGGCAGCGACGTGCGCCAAAGCCCGGGGATCCTGACTGATGATTGTCGCAGGTTGTTCCACGATTGGCGTACCGGCCCTCACGCGGAACCGTACTGAAACCGTCGCCCGTATTTCAAACGAGCCCCAACGGCTGCAATAACTACCCGATCAACAGCAAACCGAGCCCACCAGCGCACCGCCCTGGAAACAGGAATCAATCGTCGTCGACCGGGGAGCGCTCGGCTCGACGCTCTCGCATCGCCTGAATATCCGGATCTTCAATTCGGAATCCGTACTTGTACAACTTGAACATGTACTCCTGGCCGGTCTTAATGGCATCCTCTCGCTGCTGCCGCATTTCGTCCATGGCACGCTGATTGAGAGGCCTGCCCGCCTGAGGGCTGCCGCGTCCCCGGCCGGAGTCGCGACCTTCTCCGGATTCCGTGTCAATTCGGCGAACCTCGCGCTGGCACACACCCACGGCGAATTTCCACAGCCGAATCAGCTCATCGTCGGCATCGGTTCCGGCGAAGATGGCAGCGGCTTTGACCTGGTCTTCATACTTGCGCACGTCGGCCAGACCCTTGGCATACTCGCCGCGCGACTTTCCCTCGAGTCGTTTGCCATCGCGCAGAATGTCGCGCACCGCTCGAATGACCTCGTTACTCAGCACCTCGCCCGCCGCCGCAATGGTCGCCCGGTCGCTCAAGGGCCGCTCTTCGTAGGTTCCCTTGTCGAAACGCTTCAACACAGCGGCCATCGCGGAAGCGTACGTGGCGATGTTCTCGTCGGTAGCGCGGCTGACGCGGCGAAGCGCCTTGTAGGCGTCATCGTATTTGCCCTCGCGCAAGAGGCACACAGCTTCGAGCAATCGGTACTGCTCCTTTTCCACCTCGGGAGTCCGCTTGAATTCATCCGACTTCAGAGCGTCGTCCAGTGCCGCACGCGCGCCCGCAATGTTCTCCGACTGCAGCCGCAACGCGATGCGCTTCACCTGCGGGTTCGCTTTCACCAGCACGCTTCGTAATCCGAGCCCCTGCACGGCCCCCTTATGAGCCTGCACCACATCCAGGAATCCGCGCGAAATGCCTGAAAGCGTGAATCGCACCGGCGTCTTCGTGGCCGCGATGGTCGCCGTATACGGCGTGTCATCGAACTTGCCGGTCATCCGCCGTCCATCGGTCAATGTCACCACCTGCTGGTCTTCGGCGCCGCGCTCGATGCGGAAGATGTCCGCCAGTTTCAAGTCGATCTTGCCGGCCTTGCTCTCAAATCGGGCCGCACCCTCCACATTGGAGAGCAACAGGTGACTCACATCCGTGTCGAACACGATCACGTCACCCGAGACCGGCTCCAGCGGGCGGTCGGCCGTCTTGAACGCCACTACCGCCACGTCCGCGAATTTGTATTCCCCCGGTGAGCCCCCATCCGGCTGAAACGTGAACGTCGCATCCACCTTGGATGATTCGATGCGGTTGCCGCCCTCCAGGAAGAGGTGCGAACCTTCGGAATTGTTTACGACATACGCAATGGCCGCCGCGGGCACGTCAGTGGTACCCAGCGAAGAGGTCCACGATATACCTTCGGTCCCCAGGTTGCCGTAGATACGGTCGCCATCGTGGAAAAACAGCACGTCCTTATCGCGCTTGCGTTCGAATTCCGGAATGTTCAGACGCCCGTCCTCCTGTGTCAGTGATGACATGAACGGCGAAACGTCGGTGCCGGCGGGGATCTTGCCCAGTTGGAACGCATAGCTGATCAATTGTCCCGCGAGCTTGGCCGGAACCAGTGCCGAATAATTGGCGCCACCCGTGTCTTCGCGATCCTCCGGCTTGCTCATCAGGGTCACCGCACCCACCAGAAACCCGTCCTCGTCCACCATGGGGCCGCCGCTGTTGCCCGGCCGGGCAATCACGTCGGTGTACACCATGCGCACCCTGCCCCCCGGCGTACGCGGCGCATCCAGCACATGGCCGATGGTCACCGACACTTCGGGGTGCTTGTCCTTGCTGGTACGCTGACTCTCACCGCCGGGAAACCCCAGCGCCCAGACCTGCATCCGTTCGCTCAGGCGCGACTCAGGCTGCAATCGAAGGTAATTCGGAGACTTCAGTTTCTTGCCGTCCGTGTCGAAGACCTGCAAGATCGCCAGATCGGCCGATTCGTTCTGATAAAGGACCATCGCGTCCCAGGTCTTTTCATCGTCGGTACCCGCGTCGGTGACGACCAGCCACGCCAGCCGACCGCCCCGGTAATGAAAACTCTGTTTTTCTTCGTCGCTTCGGCCGTGCGTCGGATCCACTACGTGGTTGTTGGACATCAACAAGCCTGTGGTGTTGATGAAAAACCCGGAGCCCGATCCGATGGGCGTATCCGCCTTCTCCCGTTCCGACCGCGCCGTAAACACCAGCACCGCAGCTTTCTTGACCCGTTTCTCAATCTCCGGCTTGAGATCAGCCCGCGCCGGCGCGGGTCGGCACCACATCGCGGCCAGCACGACGGCCAACGCCACGGAAAATCTGGTTACACGGTTTGCCTGATAGCGCAATCGGTTGACACTCATTGGATCCTCATTTCCCATGAACGAGTCCGGCACACCCGAAACCCGGAGGTTCGCAGCCTGTGGGCAGGATGGTTATATCAGCGCATTCACAGACTTCCACAAAAATGGTAGCTTTTTGCTGCCGTGGCTGTCAAACGCGGCCGGGCGGTTTTCTCGTTTCTGTGGGCCGCCGGACAGTATTCGACAATGGGCTCGGAACCGGCCCCCAAAGGGAAGTTCCGCCGAAGCCGGTTTGCCACCTGACCCGTGGGCAGAGTTGAAAGCAGGTTCTTATGCCAAATCGTACGCCACTTCGACATTCGCCCGCGGAGGAAACCTGGCGGGTGTTCCGCATTATGTCGGAGTTCGTCGACGGATTCGAAACCATGTCCCGCGTGCCGCCGGGAGTGTCGGTTTTCGGGTCAGCCCGCTGCCCGCCGGACGACCCCTACTACGCCAAAGCCGCCTGCCTCGCCGCGGAACTGGCCCGGCAGGGGTTCGCCATCATCACCGGCGGCGGCCCCGGCATCATGGAAGCCGCGAACAAGGGGGCGCAGGAAGCCGGCGGGGTCAGCATCGGTTTGAATATCGAACTTCCCCAGGAGCAGAAGCCCAACCGATATCAGAATGTCTCCCTCGATTTCCGCTATTTCTTCTGTCGCAAAGTCATGTTCGTGAAGTACGCCGTGGCGTTCGTCTGCTTTCCGGGCGGTTTCGGCACCATGGATGAGTTCTTCGAATCACTGACGCTCATCCAGACGGGCAAGACTCATCCTTTCCCCGTAGTGCTCTTCGGCACCGAATTCTGGTCGCCGATCTTGGCCTGGATGCGCGACGTTCAATGGAAGCAGTGCGGTTACATTGCGGAGCGCGACCTGACATTGTGCAAGGTGACCGACGACGTGCAGGATGCGGTCCGCATCATCGCCGAATTCTACGAGCAGAAGGTGGAATCAGCGCAGCGCAAACGGGCCAAAAAGGAGGAGGCTTCACCGCCGCGTCCGCTTCCGGAGCCCGCGGCGACGGATTTCGCGGTTCACGATGTTCATCCCTGCAAAGACCTCATTCCTTGAGGCGCCCGATAATCCCATCGTGCCCGGTCGTTCGGCCAACTCAAGCTGAAACCGGGTAGAGCTCCCCGATTTTGTCCCAGAAGGATTCGCCGCTTATCCGAGAATATCGTGGCCGCCGGTCCGCGCAGTATCGTACACTTCTCGATAGCGGCCCGTCATTCGGCGGCCCCCGCGGTCAAACCCCGATGTTTATTTGCCCGATGAACCCTCATGAATCGCCTGATGCAGTGGTGGCAAACAAAGAGTCTCAGTTCGCCCAATGACGCCGTTCGCGAGCGCACCGTAGGAAAGCTGGCCGGCTCCAAGGACACGGTCCCGCTGCTCTTGTCCATGCTCGCCGATCGTTGCCCGGATGTCCGCGCTCGTACCGTCGATGCCCTCGCCGACCTCGCGGATGACCGTGCCATGCCCGCACTGGTGGAACTGGTCCTTTGCGAACGCGATGTTCGAGTGATTCACCAGCTCACCGGGGCATTGCGCCGATTCGATCACCAGCAGATCACCCGCAAGCTCATCTCTGCCCTGGACGACCAGGACTGCCAGGTCCGCCATGCCGCCGCGGGAACACTGCGAAGGATCGGCGGCTCCTTGCTCACCGATACCCTGAAGGCTCGCATCGCCATCATACTCGATGATTGGAAAACGGCGGCGGAACAGGGCAATGATGCCCTGGAACCGCTGCGGGCCGCACTCCTTGAAGGCACGCTCCAATCCAAGCGGCAGGCCGCCGCTACGCTTGGCGAAATCGGCACCCGCGAGGCGCTGAATGTTCTGCTGGCGGTATTGGACAGTCCGTCTGCGGACAAGTCCTCTTTGGACGTCGCGGCCTGGGCGTTGCGCTCCTTCTGTTGGCAGGGACTGAGCAACAGCCACTTGGCACGCATCGCCGTAACCCTGCGCGATTGGGAAAGCGTGCGAAAGATCGGCGAGCCCGCGTTGCCGGTCCTGGTCGAAGCATTGACCGCAAGCGACCCCGAAGTGCGGTGCCAAGCCACGCGCGTCATCGGGAGCATGGCCGCACCGACCGCCGTCAAGGCCATTTCGAAGATCCTCTCCGACCGCAACCAGACCAACGAGGTTCGGGAAGAAGCGGTAAAGGCCCTGGTTTCGAATCGCGCGCCGGAAGCGCGCGCCGCACTCATTGGCGCGCTCAACGACGACCTTTGGCACATTCGCGGCCTCGCGGCCGACGCCCTCGCCGCCGCGGGGTGGCACCCGGACAACAACCTCGATCGCGCACGCTTCGCCCTGGCGCGCAAACAATGGTCGGAACTCGCCCTGCTGCGCGACGCGGCCGTCGAACCTCTGGTCAACGCGCTGCGCTTTCAAACGGTCGGCGCCGATGCGGCCCGGACCCTGCTACGGTTGGGTACCCCGGGGTCGGATGCACTCGCCGCCGTAGCGCGCGATTCCAAAGTCGACGCTGCTATTCGTGAAGTCGCCGCTATGACGCTGGCGGAAGCGGGCGATGCCCGTGCCGTGGAAGCCCTGTTGCCCATGCTGGCCGACCCGGACATGGCCGTACGAACGTCCGCGGTGTGGACCCTCGAACGCCTCAATTGGAAGCCGGCCGACAACAACCAGCGAGCGCTCGTCGCCGTGGCCCATGGCGATTTCGCAGCACTGAAAGGGCTGGGGGTGGCGGCGGTTGAGCCGCTGCTTCGACTGGCAGCCGAATCCCTGGCCCCGGAACAAACCGCCGAAATCCTCCAGCACACGCTTGAAGCCGCCGGCGCCCGGCTGACCATTCCACAGCTGCGGCGCATTGCCACCATGGAAGATCTGCGCATCGGGGCCGATCCCGCGGAGGGGCGCCCGCAGCCCCACCGCATCGTAGATTGCTCGCGCCTTCGTCAGCTCGCGCGGACAGAACTGTCCCGCCGTGGGATTGTCAACTAACTGCGAACCGATCGTCACGTCGCCGGTGTCTCGCCTCCCGGCAAGCCGCGTCCGCGAAATCGTGAACTCGATTGGCAGCTCCCGATTACGCCGGTATCTTCTCGCGCCTCTGGTGCAATACGCTGGAGGGCGGAATGGTCTTTCTCATCGAATGCGAAGGCGTCCTGTTCGATATCGCGCCGGCGTGGTACCGCGCGTTTCACGACGCGGCCACGGCGGCGGGCTGGTCGCGATTGGATCAGCCGACTTTCTGGCGGCTGCTACGCAAGGATGGGCTCGAGGCCGATCTCCTGCCCGGCGCCCGCCCCGCCAAGGTCGAGGAATTCCGGAAGCACTTCGCCGAGCGCCTGGAATCGGAAGAAGTGCTCGCGCTATATGACCCGCGCCCTGACGCCTGCGCTGCGCTGGCGAAGCTGTCGCGCCACGGTCGGCACACGGCCGTGTCGCTGGGCGCTAACGTCGCGCCGCGCCGTACCCTCATCGCCCGGGCGGGCCTCGACCGCGCCATACCGCGCCTGGAGGCTCTCAGTCCCGATCCGCGCCGCCGACCGGCGGAACTTCGTACACTGGCGACCGGCGAAAGGCGCGCCATCGTCGTGGCATCGACCGATTCGCTGATCCGTTCGGCGGGCGCTGCGGAAATGTTCACCGTGGGCATCGCCGACGGCGCCTGCCTGGCCGCCCGACTTCATCGCGCCGGAGCGAGCATCGTGTTTCCCAGCCTCGAGGAACTTGCCGCGTCCTTACAGAAGGGGGCCGTAGATCTTATCCGTGCAGGGTTGCCGCCCGCTTCGCTCGACTAACGACCCACCGACGCCCGTGCCGGCGACCTGCCTTGCCCACGCGCGCCCGCCGCGCGGGGCCCGCCGGAACGCCGCCGCAGTGAAAGAAGCCCCAGCGCCAATGCCGGCCATCCCAGTGCTCCCATCGCACCACAGGCGCCGCACATAGTCGGGCGTGGCAACGATCCATATCCACTGCCGACTTGTTGCTCTGCCGGCACGTCCTCCGGAAGGTCCGGGTCGTCCGGAACCGGGCCGTCGACCGGCGGAACCTCCGGGACCTCCGATGGGTCCGTGCCCGGTTCTTCCGGATCGATAACCACTACGCCCGGGCAGCCCTGTTCATCAACCTTCAACTCGGCCGCCGTGTCAGGACAAACATCCCGGCAGTCGGGCACTCCATCGGCATCGCTATCTAGGTCCACGGTACCGCAGCCGCATAGCCCGGGTTCCGTCTTAAAGGGATCCTCCGGACAACCATCCGCGGCGTCGGGCACGCCGTCTCCATCGCGGTCCGGTTCCTCTTCGTCCGTCGCAGGCGGCGGAGGCGGCGGTGGTGGTGGTGGTGGTGGTGGCGCCGCAACCCCACAACCTGGAATGACACTGCCCGTGCATGCTCCTCCCGCGCACCGGTCGTTTTCCGTGCAGACGTTCCCGTCGTCGCACTCCGATTCATTGAACATCACGATGCAGGTGCCGGCCTCACACCGTGCGTCCGTACATCGGTTCTGATTAATACAGTCGGCATCGTCGGTGCATGGAGGGGGCGCCAGACAACGCCCGCCGGTTTCATCGCACGTCTCTTCGTCATGGCATGGAGGCACGCCGGACAGACAAGTGCCGTCCTGACAAGACTCCACTCCGTTGCAGAACTCGCCGTCGTCACAATCCGTCGCGTTCACGCAACAGCCCGAGATGGGATCCACTGCACAAATGCCCAGTTCACACCGGTCCTGTGTGCATGGGTCCCCATCGTCGCAATCGCCGTCATGTACACATTCCTGGCACCCGCGCACGTTCTCGTCGCAACGCAACGGGTCGGCACACGGTGGCACACCGGCGATGCAACCGGTGACCAGGTCGCAGGTTTCTGCGCCGTTGCAGTACAACCCGTCGTCGCAACGCGCATCAACGGGAACATGAACGCACCGCCTGAGCGACTCGTCACAACCATCTTCGGTGCAGTCCAGGCCATCGTCGCAGCTCGGAGCCGCCCCGGCCAAGCAGGCGCCATCGATGCACACCTCCGGCCCGTTGCAGAAAAGTCCGTCGTCGCAATCCTCATTCCCCAGACAACTCACGCACCGATTACCCGCCTCGTCGCAGAGCATTCCGCCACAAGGCGGCGCACCCGACACACAACCGTCGGCCGCACACTGCTCCAGGCCGTTGCAAAACAAACCATCATCGCAGGTCAGGCCCAGGGAAGAACAGATTCCATTCGCAGCATTGCATTGACCCGGCGCGCAGCCCGCCCCGCCGGCACAATCTGCATCGTTGCGGCATCTTTCGTAGGCCCCCATGTCAACCGCTGAACCCAGGATGCGCGGATTGCCATCCAAATCCCAGACAGGCAGCGCCTGTATACCCGGATCAACCGCATCGACGTCCGCTTCGTTGAGACCGGCATCCACGCACGGCGAACCGGCTGAAAGACGATAATCCCCGTCAGCGAATTGTGGGTCGTCTGCAATATTAAATTGCCCCCCGTCGGCAACACCCCAACCCAGTATGCAACTGAAATCCACTTGCGCTGTCCCGCCGCCAAGCTGAGCGGTGCGGTCCAGCGGACCCCGATCGCGATTAAGCCACAGAATACTGTTGGTTATGCTCGCGTCGCCGAACACGCCGCCGACGTGGTCGTCTGCGACATTCTGAACCAGCGTGCAGTTTGTGAACGTGGCAAAAGCGCCCGAGGCGAGGTAGACCGCCGCACCCGTACCGCCGGCGCCCACCCCCGCGCGATTACCCGAGAACAAACAGTTAACAAACGTCGGCGCGGCCATGCTGCCCACCAGGGCTTCCACGTACACCGCGCCCCCCTTGTTGGCTCCCGCTTGCGTCACCGTCGTCTCGTTCTCCATGAATCGACAATGCACGAATGCCGGGCTCCCATTGAGCACATGGATCGCGCCCCCCTTGGTGCCCGCCCGATTGTCGCGAAAAGTGCAGTGGCGAATGGTCGGACTGCCCCCCACCACCAGCATGCCGGCGCCCACATCCTGCCGCGTGGCGGTCAATCCGTCGGCGACGCCGCCCCTGATCGTAAACCCGTCCAGCACGGCCGACGAATCCGTACCGCTGCCGGTCACTACGTGGTACGCATGAACGCCCGGCGACCCGCTCACCAGGGTGCCCTCCAGTACCGTCTCATTCGCAGCCATGTCACGACTGCGCAAAGCAAACGTCGCCGGATCCTCATCGCCGGCAAGCCCACCGTACACGCGCAGATTGTTTCGCAGGACAAATGTG
>CAZMVD010000109.1:0-14354 GCA_964569425.1 uncultured Phycisphaeraceae bacterium | reverse complement strand
GAGGAGGGGGAGTGCTTCGGGTACATCGGCCCCAACGGGGCGGGCAAGACCACGACGATCAAGATCCTGGGCACGCTGCTGCAACCGACCTGGGGGGAGGCGCGGATCTGCGGGCACGTGATCGGTTACGAGTCGCGGCGCATCCGCCCGCTGATCGGGTACGTGCCCGATTTCTTCGGCGCCTACGAAGACATGGTCGTGCAGGAATACCTGGAATTCTTCGCCAGCGCCTACAACATCACGGGCAAGCAGCGCACCCGGGTGGTCAACGACGTGCTGGAGCTGACCGACCTGGTGTACAAGCGCGATGCGCTGGTGGATTCGCTGTCGCGCGGGATGCAGCAGCGGTTGAGCATTGCCCGGGTGCTGCTGCACGATCCGCGGGTGCTGCTGCTGGACGAGCCGGCCAGCGGGCTGGACCCGCGCGCGCGGATTGAAATCCGCGAGCTGCTCAAAGAACTGCGGCGGATGGGCAAGACGATCATCATCAGCTCGCACATTCTGCACGAACTGGCCGAGCTGTGCACGACGGTGGGCATCATCGAACAGGGCAAGCTGCTGTTCCACGGGTCGATTCAGGAGATCATCCGCCGCGTGAAGACGGGCACCAAGGTGGTGGTGCGGGTGACCGAGCAGCAGGATCTGGCGGCGCTGCTGCTGGAGCGGACGCGGGGCATCAAAGCGGTGGAACAACTCGACGGGCAGTTGGTGGTCGAACTGGAGAAGCAGACGCACGACTTCACGATGCTGACCAAGTTACTGCTGGACAACAACTTCAAGATTCGGGAGATCAAGGAGGAGGAGGTCAACCTGGAGACGGCGTTCATGCGCCTGACCAAGGGGATTGTGCAGTGATCTGATGACGAAAGCGCTGCGTGGGCTCTGGTTTTCGATCTGGCACCTGTTGCCCGCCAACCCCATCCTGGTTCGCGTGGTCTACGGCGCTTCGCGCCGGCCGCGGCACCTGTGGCTGCGGGTTGCCTACCTTGCCGCACTACTCGGCGTGGTGCTCATTTCGCTGTTCGTCTCGATGAGCGGGCAGAGCGCCTCGCTGGCCGAGCTGGCCAAGGGGGCGTCGCAGACGTTCGCCTTTGCCGCTACCACACAGCTGGCGTTGATGTGTTTTCTGTCGCCGGTGTTTACCGCCGGGGCGATCACGCAGGAGCGCGACGCGCAGACGTTCAACATTCTCCTCTCCACCCCGCTCACCAGCGCCCAGATCGTCTTCGGTTCGCTCATGAGCCGCCTTTATTTCGTCATCATGCTGCTCATTGCCGGACTGCCCATTTTCCTCATGACCATGGTGTACGGCGGGGTGACGACGGTGCAGGTGTTCGAGTCTTTCGCACTGTGCGCGGCCACGGCGTGGTTGACCGGGGCGCTGGCCATTTTCGTGGCGATGACGAGGGTGGGCACGCGCAGCACCATTTTTTCCTTCTACCTCCTGATTGCGCTGTACCTGCTGAGTCTGTATCTGCTGGGTCAGTGGAGCGCCACGTGGGTGGCGGCGGCGCCGGCGAACCTCTCCGGGCAGAAGATGAGCTGGCTGACGCCGTTGCACCCGTTTCTGGCGCTGGATGTGGCGCTCAACCGGGTGCAGCCGCCCACGTTTGGGCAGCTTGCGGAGCGCGGGAGCCTGGTTCGCTACGCGCTGGCGTACCCATCGGCGGCCTATGTGGTGTGGACATCGCTGCTGGCGCTGCTGCTGACGGCGGCGAGCATTTTCTTTGTTCGTCGCGGGGCCAAGACGGGCGAGCCGACCCTGTTTCGCCACGTGCGCGCCCTGGTGGGGCGTTCTTCGCCGGGCGAGCGGCGCCGCCAGCCGCGGAACGTGTGGCACAACCCGGTCGCGTGGCGCGAGGCCAAGACGCGCGCGGGCGGCTCGGCGGTGCTCCGCTGGACGCTGATCGGCGCGGGGCTGGTGGGCCTGCTGTTCCTGTTTGTGATCCACGTCAACGGGGGAATGTCGGCGGACGACGCGCGGCGCTGGCTGGCGTGGATCATCATCGTGCAGTTTGCCATCGCGGTGCTCATTGCCACCAACACGGCGGCCACCTCGATGACCAAAGAGCGTGAGTCCAAGACGATGGACCTGCTGCTGACCACGCCGTTGACCAGTAAGTACATTCTCTGGGGGAAGCTGCGGGGGCTGGTGAGTTTTTCGCTTCCGCTGCTGCTGGGGCCGGTGGCCTTTTTGATCGTTTTCGGTGTTTACGGTTTGCGGCGGAGCGATGCACCGCCGGCGGTGTGGATCGAGACGGGGGTGGTGCTGGGGGTGCTGCTGATCATCTACACGGCGTGCGCGTGCGTGGTGGGCTTGCGCATATCGCTGGTGAGCCGCAAGAACGTTTCGGCGGTGATGTACAGCGTGGGGGCGATCGTGCTGCTGTTCGGGGTGGCGTCGATGCTGGGGTTCGCCATTGTGGCCAGCGCCGGGGGGGCGGATTTCGGGGCTTTTCTGGCGCCATTCACGCCGTTTACGGCGATCATGTACCTGGTGGATCCGTTGCAGCTTTTCGATCACACGGCGGCGAAGTTTGCCCAGGGGGCGGCGGCGGCGCGCACCGCCGCACTGATCGGCAGTGTCATTTCCACGGCACTCTACGCGTTTATCGTGTGGACGGTGTACACCGGGCTGGTGCGCAACTTCGACATGATCGTGCGCAAGCAATCGGGCACGTGAACGGCGGGTTGGCCTGCGTCGACGCGAGAATCAAGTTTGGTTTTCTGAGTAGAAAGGTGCCGTATGCCATTGGTGAACCGTGGAGATGCGCCGGTTGCCCGGGCGATATCATCATGAAACTATCGCAGCACCAACTGGCCGGCGTATCGCGGGCCAAAATCGTTGAGTACCTCCTGTCGGCGGCCCACCCGGCGGGGCGAAGCAAAGCGCGCTTCTTTACGAAGTTCGGGTTTCAACCCGAACGGTGGGACACGCTGTCGCAGGCCCTGACGCAACATGCGCTGGAAAACGACGTCCGAAAAGCAGACGACTCGGCATTTGGTACACGCTATACTGTGGAGGGCCCCTTGAGCACTCCCGACGGACGTCGCCCGGTGGTTCGTTCCGTCTGGTTTGTGGAATCGGGTGAATCGGCCGTGCGATTCGTGACGGCTTATCCGCTCGCCCGGAGAAGATGATGTTGGCCGAACTGGAAACCGTCGTATTGGCCGTCGACTTGCCCGAGCACGGGCTGAAGCGCGGGGACATCGGGACCGTCGTTCTCACCCACGCCGACCGCGGCTACGAGGTGGAGTTCGTCGCGCTGAACGGCGAGACGCTCGCCGTTGTGTCGCTGGCGACGGATCAGGTTCGCGCGGCGGATCGGAGGGAAATCGCCCACGTCCGCCCGGTGGAGGCCGCCTAGCCAATCCGGGTGACCTCGTTTTGACTTTTCGACTTTTGGGCGTTTATTCGTACCCCAGTTCTTCGAGTTCGTCCTCGTCGAGGCCGAAGTGGTGGCCGACCTCGTGGAGCACGGTGGTGCGCACCTGTTCGATGATTTCCCTGGGCGAGCGGCACAGCCGTTCGATGTTCCGCTGGTAGATCACGATGCGGTCCGGCAGGCCGCCGTCGTACTCCACTCCGCGCTCGGTGAGCGGCGTGCCCTGGTAGAGCCCGAGCAGCTCGCGCGGGTCGTCCTCCTCCATCTCGCGGCAGGTGCGGCGATCGGGCATGGGCTCGACGTCGACCACCACGCCCTGCAACAACTCGCGGAATCGGTCGGGCAGGTCGCTCAGGGCCTTTTCCACCAGGGCGGCGAATTGTTCCTCTGACAACCGCATGAGAAACCCTCCCCAAGTCTGATCGAATCATCGAGGTTAGAGCGACGGTATCGCGGCCTCGTCGTGTGGACCGTAAACACGCGCGGCTCCCGCCGGCGCGACGAGCGAGAGCCCCGCGAAGCGGCGTCGGCACGGTTCCGCTGGCCAGCCGGAAGCTCCACGGCTAGCATGTCCGATCAGCATACCGCGTGATGCGGTAAACGCGACCATCGTCGGGCCGGCGCGGCGCGACGACAGCATCGGAGTGATCCACATGAAACGGAATTCGCGGAATTGCGCCGGCGTCGCGGCGCGAAGCGGGCTGCTGGCCGTCGCCCTGGCACTGAGCGGGTGCAGCGCCCCCAGTCTGCTCATCACTCCGGTGTCCGGTCGGCGTGATTTGGTGGAAGCGGAGCTGATGCGCGACGGCCTGCTGGCGCGGGACAAGATCGCGCTCATCGACCTGTCGGGGATCATCCTCAACGGCCCGGAGCCGCAGCTCTTCGGCGTGGGGGAGAACCCGGTGAGCCTGCTGCTGGAGCAACTCGACAAGGCGCGGCGCGACCGCGCGGTCAAGGCGGTGATATTGCGCATCAACTCGCCCGGCGGGTCGGTGGTGGCCAGCGAGCTCATGCACCAGGAAGTGACGCACTTTCGCGAGAGTGGAAAGCCCGTGGTGGCCGTGATGATGGACGTGGCCGCCAGCGGCGGCTACTACGTCGCCTGCGCCTGCGACGGGATTGTGGCACAACCGTCGACGGTCACGGGCAGCATCGGCGTGGTCATGCAGATGGTCGATCTTTCGGGCACGCTCAGCTACATCGGCGTGAAGACCGATGCCATCACGTCCGGCGTGCACAAGGACAGCGGCTCGCCGCTGCGCCCCATGCGTCCGGAAGAACGTGAACTGTTCCAGACCATGGTCAACGACATGTACGAGCGCTTCGTCAGGGTGGTGATCGCGGGCCGGCCGAACCTGGCGCCGGACAAGGTCCGCGCGCTGGCCGACGGGCGGGTGTACACGGCGGGCCAGGCGCTGGAGCAGGGACTGATCGACCGGGTGGCGACGCTGCGCGAGACCATCGCCGCGATCCGGGAACAGGAGGGGCTGCGCGGCGTGCGGGTGGTCGCTTATCATCGAGCGGCCGAGTACAAGCCCAATTACTATGCCGGCGCGCCGCGCGGCGATGTCAACCTGCTGAACATCAATCTCGCCGGCGCGCAGCCCTGGTCGACGCCGCAGTTTTTGTATCTCTGGCAGCCCGGACTGCCTTGACGGAGTTCGCTGGATGAAGGTGCTTATCGCCGATCAGTTTGACGACGCGGGGTTGGCTGAGCTGCGCTCGGCCGGGTGCGATGTGCTGGTGCGCCCGGGACTCAAGGACGGAGCCCTGACCGGTGCCATTCGCGAATCGCGCTGCGCCGTGCTGGTGGTTCGCAGTACCAAGGTCACCGCGCCGATGATCGAGGCGAGCGATGCGCTGGCGCTGGTGGTGCGCGCCGGCGCGGGTTACAACACCATCGACGTGGAAGCCGCCTCGCGGCGAAGCGTGTTCGTGGCCAACTGCCCGGGCAAGAACGCGGTGGCGGTCGCAGAGTTGACCCTGGGCCTGATTCTGGCGCTGGATCGCCGCATTGTGGAGGGCACCAACGACCTGGCGGCCGGGCGCTGGAACAAGAAGTTGTATGCCCAGGCGGCGGGACTCAAGGACCGCACGCTGGGGGTGGTGGGGCTGGGGCAGATCGGCCTGGCCGTGGTCCGACGCGCGCAGGCATTCGAGATGAATGTACTCGCGTGGAGCCGCTCGCTCGACGACGGCGCCGCGGCGGAACTCGGCGTGACCCGTTGCGGCTCCATCGAAGAGGCGGCGCACGGGTGCGACATCCTCAGCGTGCACCTGGCATTGACCCCGGAGACGAAGGGGCGGATCAACGCCGGGGTGTTCGATCGGTTGAAGGCGGGGGCGTACTTCATCAACACGGCGCGTGCCGAGATCGTGGATCATGCCGCGTTGATTCAGGCGGTGGAAGGCAAGAAGCTTCGTGTGGGGCTCGACGTGTTTCCCGATGAGCCCACCGATGCCGTCGCCGTGTTTTCGGACCGCATCCTGCAGAGCGGCGGCATTGTCTACGGCACGCATCACATCGGCGCGTCCACGGACCAGGCGCAGAACGCCATCGCTGCGGAAACGGTGCGCATCATCACCACTTACCTGCGGACCGGCCGCGTGGAAAACTGCGTCAACCTGTGCGCCCGGTCGCCGGCACGCTATATCCTCCAGGTTCGCCACCGCAACCGCCCCGGCGTGCTGGCGCATACGTTGAACGCCATCAGCCACGCGGGGGTCAACGTGGAGGAGATGGAAAACGTCATCAGCGACGGCGCCCACGCGGCGTGCGCGCGAATCAAGCTTGATGCGCGACTGGACGATGTGGTCGTGGCGCGAATTCAGACCGGCAATGAACACGTGATCAGCGTGACCCAGAATCCTCTGTCCGGTTAGAGAACTCACGCGCTCGGCGTCCAGCGATTTTTTCGGACGAGGCCATTTTTCTTGCCGCCGGCCCGAGAAAACCGAACCCGCCGTCCCCACCAGCCGCGTTGTCAAGAGAAAAATCTGGAAACATTGTCTCGGCGGGGAGACCGCGCCTAGAGTGCGGTGATCCTTCATGTGGATGCGGTCATGCGGCGCAACGCCGCCATCCGCGGACCACGCCGCCCCGGACCTCTATGGGGGAGAGCCGGTGAGACACGGGGATCGACAATTCAACGGGATGGGGGGGGTATGAGAACCAGACGAAACAACGCGGGGCGATCCCGCAGACCGGGCGTGGTGATGGTGTTTACCCTGGTCATGGTGGTTGTGTTGTGCGGCTTTGCGGCACTTACAATCGACGTGGGAGCCATGTACAACATGCGCGCGGACCTTCAGCGTGCCGCGGACGCGGCGGCGCTGGCCGCGGCTGCCGGCCTGGCGGAGCCCGGCACCGACGACCCCGTGGCCCGGGCGCGCAAGGCGGCCGTGGAATACGTGGAGCGCAATCATGCACTTGGGCAGCGGGTGACGGTCGACGCCTTTACCGATATTGAATTCGGCGTCGCCAACTACAACGCGGTCACCAATTCCTACGATTTTGTCGCGACGGACGTACTCCCCGATGCGGTCCGGGTGCGGGTGCGCTGTACGGATGACTCGGTCAATGGTCCGATGGGGCTGTACTTTGCGCGCATTTTCGGGCGCACCAGGACCAATGTGTCGGCCGAAGCGATTGCGGTGATGACGCCGCGCGATATCGCCATCGCGGCGGATCTTTCCGGATCCATCAACGACGACAGCGAGTTGCGGAATTACAAGCTTACCGAGATCAACCTGTACGACGTCTGGGCGGCACTGCCGCAGCGCGATCGCGTGGTGGGCAGCGTCGACCCCGACGACCTTGGCGGTTCCGGATCTTCGGGCGGTTCTGATCCCGGTGCTGATCTCAATGTCTCAGCCAACCACGACGGTCCTGCCTGGGGCTACATGACGGCATTGGGATTCGGCAATGATCTGGATCCGGCGAGCTATGATCCGTCCTCTGACCCGGGTTTGGTCCGCCTGCCGTACAACAGCTCGTGGACCGATGGGAAACTGACCCAGTACTTGAACGATCGTGGCTACAGTTCGGCTGAAGTGAATGCGATCCTGTCATCCTCTTACGACAGCAACGGTGCCTACCAGTACCGGACGGCGGTGGCGCTGGGTCTGGCTTTCTGGAACAGTGGCATGTCCGGCGGACTCTGGCAGGCGCGGAACGTTCCTTCTTCGAGTACGGGCAACGCCAACGTTCGCGTGGACGCGAGCGAGCTGGAATGGGCCCAGCAGATTTTCGACATGTCGCTTTCCGAATCGCGCACGGTTTGGCTCGATTACATCGACGGTTACGTGCGCAGCGGCTCGACGGCGATGGTGGGGGCCAACTCCGCGTTTCGCTACAGGTTCGGCGTGAAGACGTTTGTGAATTACCTGCTGGAGCGGCGGGGCGCATTCGATCAGACACCGGAAATCGCCAACACGCCGGCGCAGCCGATGCAGGCCGTGAAAGACGCGGCCATGTACATGGCTGACCTGTTGACGTCGCTGGAAACGAACGACCTGCTCTCGTTGGAAGTATATGGCACGACGGCGCGACACGAGGTGGACCTGACGAATGACTTCCACCGGGTGGCGAAGCGAATGTCCGAGTTGCAGGCGGGCCACTACGACAATTACACCAATATGGGGGGCGGCATCGAAAGGGCGATCGAGGAACTCACCGGCCCGCGCGCGCGACGGGCGTCGCGCAAGGTGCTGGTGCTGCTCACCGACGGCATTGCCAACGTCGACTCGAACGGTCGAACCGGCAACACCTCCGACGGCGGCGCCCATGCGATTCGCCAGGCGGAGCGCGCCGCCGCGCTGGGTATCAAGATTTTCGCGGTGAGCGTGGGCACGGGTGCCGACCAGGACATCATGAAGCGCATTGCCGAGATCGGAAACGGCGAGCACTTTCACGCCGAGGGTTCGATCGATCAGTACAGTGCGGGATTGGCGGATATTTTCATGCGAATCGGGACCAAGCGAACGTACGAACTCATCCAATAGTCGCCGAACGACCGAATAATCAACATCGACCGGGCTGCGGATAGCCCAGTTTCGGCCGGCGAGAGGTGGAACGGCCGTTGATGAGGGTAAAACCCATGACGACGCAGCATCATTCGAGCGACCGGCCGCAGAAAGGCGAGATGCACCGGCTCATCAGGTCAGTCAGCCCGACGGCGGAGACGGATCATTACGCCGGAAAGCGGCACCACTTGCGACTGGCCGAAGGGATGCTGTTCGACGCGGCACTCGACCCCGAACATCCGGCAACGGTCTGGCCGGTGACGGTGTGCAATCTGTCCGAAGGGGGTCTCGGATTCTGGTCCAAACGGCCGCTGGTTCCGGGCAACCGACTTCACGTTCGCGAATTCTCGGCGGAGGGCGATCGACCCTGGCTGGCGGTACGGGTCACGCATTGCACCCGCGGCATTCAGGGGTACCTCATCGGCGTTGCCGTTGCCTGAGCGTTCGACCGGGGCCATGCGCTTCCGGACCAGGAGAGGACCATCCTCCCAACGTACCTGTTTTGCTACGATCACCCGCCGGGCGGCGTCGCCCCCATCGACGCCACCGGCTGGTGAACAGTCACGCCCACCCGCGACCCAACGCGCCGAAGCCGCACCAGCCAATCCGCCCTTTCGTGTCTTCCGCGTACCGCTACCGCGGCGGGCTGCCCGTTGTTAGCATGTCGGCTCGGTCATAAGTGCCTTTCCCGAAGACTGAATGCGGGGCGTCCGCGCGGGCTGAAGCCCGCGGCTCGCATTGAGTCCAGGACAGGCTTCTGGGCCTGCGCGGTCCGCCCGGCGGCCGGCGGAAGCCCCGGGAAACGAGGAACTGAACCGATGGATCATCCGGCGCGTGTTCGGTTTGCACCTTCGCCGACCGGCTACCTGCACGTGGGTGGGGCGCGCACGGCGCTATTCAACTGGTTGATTGCGCGGCGCAGCGGCGGGGCGTTTGTCCTGCGCATTGAGGACACCGATCAGGCACGCAACGTGGACGACTCGGTGAAGAAGATTCTCGCGGACATGCGCTGGTTGGGGCTGACCTGGGATGAAGGGCCCGAGGCGGGCGGCGCCAACGAACCCTATTACCAGAGCCGCCGCCTGCCCCTGTACCAGGAACACCTGCAACGGCTGCTGGCCGCGGGCGATGCCTATTACGGGCTCGAATCGCCCGAAGAACTTTCGGCGCTGCGCGAGGCGGCCAACACGCAGAAACGAACGTACAAGTACCGCCGTCCCAACCCCGTGCCCACCATCGCGGAGGGCGAAGCCGCGCGGGCCGCCGGCCGATCGGTGGTGGTGCGCTTTCGCATGCCGGAGCGCGACATCACGGTCGCCGACGACATTCTCGGCCACGTCACCATCGCCGCCGATCAGCACGAGGATTTCGTCCTTCAGAAGAGCGACGGGTTTCCCACCTATCACTTCGCCTGCGTGGTCGATGACGCGCTGATGGGCATTACGCACGTGCTCCGGGGGCAGGAACACCTGATGAACACGCCCAAGCACGTGGCGTTGCAGCGTGCGCTGGGTTTCCCCACGCCGCGCTACGCCCACCTGCCGGTCATCGCCAACATGGACGGCAGCAAGATGAGCAAGCGCGACAAGGAAAAAGCGCTCGCCAAAGGGCAGCGGCCGCCGGAAATCGAGGTGCACGACTTTCGCGCCGCGGGGTACCTGCCCGAGGCGCTGATCAACTTCATCGCACTGCTGGGCTGGTCGGCGGGCGACGACCGCGAGGTGTACACGCTGGAGGAACTCGTCCAGGCCTTTGCCATCGAGCGCGTGGGCAAGACCAACGCGCGGTTCGACCGCGAGAAGCTCGCGGCCTTCAACACGGCCTGGGTCGCTCGGGTTTCCCCCGCGCGGCTGTTGGCCGCGTTCAAGGACTATCTGGGCGTTCAGACCGAATCGGCCGAGGCCGGCGAAGGCGCCATGGGCGCGCCCTGGGCGGGGCGGGCCACCGTAGCGCTTTCCGAAAGCGATGAGCGGCTTGCGGCGGTGCTCCAGGCCTGTGCCGGCTTCCGCACGTTCGAGGACGTGATGAAGAAGGCGGGTTTTCTGTGGGTGGCCGATGACCAGATCGCGTACGACCCCAAGGCGGTCCACAAAGTGTTGACGAAGAAGGAGGGAGAAGGGCTGCGGACGCTCGAACGCCTCGTGCCCGCGCTGGCGGAACAGGCCGACTGGTCGGCTGCGGGGCTGGAAGCTCTGGTCGGGCGCGTGTGCCAGGAGCGCGGCGTGACCATGGGCGACGTGGCGCAACCACTGCGCGTAGCGGTGAGCGGTGGGACCATCAGCCCGGCCATCGTGGAAACGCTGTTGCTGCTCGGAAGGGAATCGGTCGTTGCGCGTGTTCGGCGGTGCCTGAGCCTGGCGGCGGCGCAGTGACTTCAGCAGCGGGGGCTATGGCACGTTAACAGCCGCCGGCTGGAGGCGGCAGGTAGGCACGGGTCATGTATTCGAGCACCATGCGCCGCGTGGTGAAGTAGGCGCCGTTGACGGCAATGCAGTGCTTCATGATGTCCACATAGCGCGGCGACTCGCGGTAGTACATCGGCAGAATGACATATTCCAGCTTGTCGTAGAGGAACCGGCTCGTGGCTTCGCGGCTGGGGACCTCGTGGGCTTCCATGGCGTCGGTGCCGATGGCCCAGCCGGTGACGTTTTCGATGCAGCCTTCGACCCACCAGCCGTCGAGCACGCTCAATGAAGGCACGCCGTTCAGCGCCGCCTTCATGCCGCTGGTGCCCGAGGCTTCCAGCGGAGGTTCGGGCGTGTTCAGCCACAGATCGACCCCGGCGGTCATTAACCGGCACACGTCGATGTCGTAATCGGCCAGGTAGACGAGGCGAATGTCGTTCTCGAGTTGCTTGCCGGCGTGGAAGACGGTGCGGATCAGCTCCTTGGCGCCGTGATCGTGCGGGTGGGCCTTGCCCGCGTACACCAGTTGCAGCGCCCCGGCGTGCTTGGTGATGCGGCGCAGGCGATCCAGATCGTCGAACAACAACCCCGCCCGTTTGTAAGCCGCGGTGCGCCGGGCAAAGCCGATGGTAAAAGCATTGAGGTCCAGTTCCACGCCGGTTTCGGCCTTGACGTAATCAAAGAGGCGCTGCTTGGACTGGTTGTGCGCCGCGAGCACCTTGAGGTAGGGAATCCGCAGGGCGTGCCGCAGGCTGAACGGGTCTTCCAGCCAGCGGGGAACGAAGCGATCGAAGAGTTCGCGGAACGCGGGCGCTACCCAGGTTCGCGCGTGCACGCCGTTGGTAATGGCATCGACCGGCTGACCGGGAAACAACTGCCGCGACACCTCCCCGTGACGCTGCGACACACCATTGACGTAATGGCTGAAATGCAGCGCCAGTTGGGTCATGTTCAGCCAGTCATCGACACACGGCAGGGTGCGAAGCAGTGCCGATTCCTTTCCCTTCAGCACACGGTTCACGTCGGCCATGGGAAAGCGGTCGTGCCCCGCGGGCACCGGCGTGTGCGTGGTAAACACGCATTGGCTGCGAACGGCCTCCGTATCCGCGGACGTGGGGGTCTCGCGCCCCTCGCGTTTGAGCTGCTCCATGAGCAACTCGACCATGAGCAGTGCCGCGTGACCCTCGTTGGCGTGAAAGCGCTGAATCTTGTGGTGGCCCAGGGCGCGCAGGATGCGCACCCCGCCCAGCCCCAGGACCACTTCCTGACACAGGCGATAATGCGGATCGCCGCCGTAGAGAAAATCGGTCAACGTCCGGTCGTATTCACTGTTTTCCGGAAGGTGGGTATCCAGCAGAATCACCGGCACGCGGTGCCCCTGAACGCCGGCGATGTCGTACGTCCACGCGCGGATGGCTACCGGTCGCCCTTCGATAGAAACCACAGCGCGGGCGGAGGTCTCGCGCAGATACTCTCCCAACGGCCACGGATCCGCCTCTTCGGTTTGGGTGCCTGCTGCGTCGAGCACCTGGCGGAAGTACCCCTGGCGGTGCACGAGGGTCACTGCCACCAACGGCAGATTGACGTCGGCCGCGGCGCTGATGGTATCGCCTGCGAGCACGCCCAACCCGCCGCTGTAGGTGGGCATGTCGGCGGAGTGGCCGATCTCCATGGAGAAGTACGCAATCCTGGGCACCAGCGTCATAGATTCATCCGTTCTCGACATCGAATGGGTTTATCGACCAACGGGACGCCGCGGCGTCGCGGTGGTCATGGCCGGCGCCCACTGCTCCTGATTCTCGGCTGCATGATCCTGATCCGAAGGATCATGCACGGCCAACGGCGCCGACCGCCCGCCGCTCCCGGCCCGAAACCCTGCGGTTGTCGCGGCGATGGCTCCCGTTATTATCGAGCATTGTCCGGCTCCGCAACAGCGGCACGACTCGCTTGCCGCGCAGTGGCTGAACGTTGCCGGCAAGACAAGGATGGTCGCCATTGCGTCCGATAGCATCGCAGCAGGCCTTACGACCGCTCGCAGGGTGCGCCTGGGCGCCGCCGATTTGCCGGACGGTGAATCTGCTCGTTGCCATGGTTGGCATCACGCCGGACCGTTTTCGGGCGCCTCGAAGCCACCTGCCGGAGTCACCCTAGGTGCACAAGGTCGCCGGGCATGCTGAGCCGCCAGGCGCTGCCTGGGACGGAAAGGGTGTCCATTTTTCCCTGTTCAGCCGCCATGCGCAGGCGGTGGAGCTTTGCCTGTTCGAAGCCCCGGCGCCTGCGCCAGCCAGTGCGACCATTCCCTTGGCGCAGGACGCTGACCACTTCTGGCACGTCTACGTTCCGGACGCCAGGCCCGGGCAACTGTACGGCTACCGTGTTCACGGCCCCTATGATCCGTCGCAGGGGCACCGATTCAACGCGCACAAGCTGCTGCTCGATCCGCTGGCCAAGGCGATCACCGGCGATGTAACCTGGCATGACGCCGTGTATGGCTATCGATACGGTGCCGAGTCGGAAGACCTTTCGTTTGATGCGCGCGACAGCGTCGCGTACATGCCGCGCTGCGTCGTCGTCGATTCGGCGTTCGACTGGCAGGGGGATCGCCACCCGCGCACCCCGTGGGCCGACACGCTGATTTACGAATGCCACGTCAAAGGTTTGACCCGGCTGCATCCCGAAGTTTCGCCCGAACTGCGCGGCACCTACCTCGGCTTGTGCAGTCCGCCCGTCATCGACCACCTGAATGAACTGGGAGTAACGGCTGTGGAACTGCTTCCGGTGCACCATTGCCTGCACCGCCGCAGCCTCGTCGAACGAGGACAGGTGAACTACTGGGGCTACGATCCGGTGGGCTTCATCGCACCCGACGCGCGCTTCGCCACCGACGACCGCGGGGCTGCGGTGCGCGAGTTCCAGACCATGGTGCGAACCCTGCACCGCGCCGGCATCGAGGTCATTCTGGACGTGGTCTTCAATCACACCGTCGAAGGCGACCGCATCGGCCCTACGCTGTCGCTGCGCGGCATTGACAACCGCACCTATTATCGCCTGGTTGAGGGCAACCTGCGGGAATACGAGAACTTCACCGGGTGCGGCAATACACTCAATGTAAACCACCCGCGTGTGCTGCAACTAGTGGTTGACAGCCTCCGCTATTGGGTTCAAGTGATGCACGTCGACGGCTTTCGCTTCGATCTCGCGACCGTACTCGTGCGCGGCCCCCATGGCATCGACCCTTTTCCCGCCTTTCTCGACGCACTGCGTAACGACCCGGTCCTGGCCGACGTCAAGCTCATCGCGGAACCCTGGGACCTGGGACCGGACGGCTATCGCCTCGGCTCCTATCCGCCGCCCTGGGCGGAATGGAACGACCGCTTTCGCGACGGCGTGCGGCAGTTCTGGCGCGGCGACAGAGGGCAAACCGCGCAACTGGAGACGCGAATCAACGGCAGAAGCGACATTTTAGCTTCGACAGGCCGTCCGCAAACCGCGAGCGTCAACTTAATCACGGCGCACGACGGGTACAACCTTCGCGACC
>CAZMVD010000108.1:0-14788 GCA_964569425.1 uncultured Phycisphaeraceae bacterium | reverse complement strand
TTGACCCACACGGTCCGCATGACTCGGGTCACGGACGCCACACCGCGGCCCGTCAAACGAATACCGAACCATCGGGTCACTCCCTCGGGACGATAATCAGCCCCTTCCCAACCCGGCCCACTCAACCGGATAAACTATTACTTGAAGTCACCGCCTTGTAACATGTTGCGCACCTTTCATTGTTGGACCACCATTCAAATCGACCGCCGAAGCCGCCGATTTTGTTGGCTTTTCACGGTTTTTCGGAATAGAAATCTTTGGATATCTGCTATACTGACGGCCCACGGTGGAAAGTTGGCATGATGGGGCATTGGTGAAGTTGCCGCACTCGCGAGGGGGTTGTTGATCCGGGACCAATGAGGAAACGCAGGGAATCGTTCTCGCGACTTGCATGAGCGCAGGGATTGCGCGACATGCCAGATCGGGGGCGATGCAGCGGTTCGCCTTCCGCTCCTCACGCTTGGTCCACCCTTTCGCGGGCATGGCGTACATGTTTGGTTTCTTGAGCCGTCGGTGATGGATAATGGGAAACGTGAATCCTGTTTCGCGGCGAACGGCAACCGGCCGTTTCGTCGTGCGCTGGATGGGCTCGCTGGTCGTTAGGTCAAGATATGGAGGATCGGTTCAATGAGAAGTAGGAATTGGTGGTCATGGTCCCGCTGTTGCACGGCGGCCGTCGTAACAGCCGCATGGAGCGTGGGTACCGCCTTGGCGGGCCCGGTCGGGGCGAACTCGTCTACTCCTGCCGGACCCGCGGCGACGCCCGCGGGCGGGGAGGGGGCGCCAACCAGCATGGCGGTTCCTCCGCCGCGCTGGGAAGCGGATATCCCATTTGGCAAGATCATCGCCGCCGAGCCTGTCGCCGGCATGTCGTCCGGCTTTGGCGGTGGCATTGCCTCTGCCGCAGCACCGGGCGATCCCTGCACCTGTGACGCCGACTGCCAGCCCGCGGCCGACCAGTGCCAGGTGGCGCGCTGCCGCAGAACGACGGTCGGCCCGAACCTGGCGGGAACCTGCGAAGAAGTGAACGCGCCGCTCGACGCCCGTTGCGATCTCGACGGCCTGTTCTGCACCGATGACCGTTGCGATGCCACCGGCACGTGCGTGGCGGTCGCTCCGCGCTGCGCCAAGGAATGCGTCGGCGGAACCAACGCAGGCCAGAACTGCCTGCGCGATTCCGACTGTTCCGGCGGCACCTGCCAGCTTCAGGCCAACGTCACCTGCAACGAGACGGACGATCGCTGTGAACTGACCGACGGCGTCGGCCGCTGCTGTCAGGCCGACGACACCTGCACCTACGTCACGCTGGCGGCGTGCAATGGCGTCAGCGGCAAGTGGCTGCGCCTCAACGACCCCGACGACGTGAACGAAACCTGCGTCTGCCCGAAGTACGGCAGCGGCATCGCCCCGGAGGGCACCTGGGTAACCGACCTCGGACCGGTGCGCCAGAGCCCCAACGTCTGCAACGTCGGCACCGACCTGTGCGATGACATCTCCTTCTGCCAGCGCCGCTGCGTCGGCGGAGTCGACGACGGCGAAATCTGCCTCGTCGACATCGACTGCGACTCCGCGAACTGCGTCCAGGACACCTGCGTCCCTGCCTCTCCGGCACGCTGCAGCGACGGTTTCCTGCGCATCGGAGATGACTACGCCACCTCCAACAACTCTGCCATGCGGCTGCAGCGCTTCCGCTTCCGCGGCGGAGTCGAAAAGCCCGACGAAGTCCTGGTCTTCGAGTTCTACGACAACGCCAGCCCGCCGGTCTTCGCCCGCGCGTTTGCCATTCGCTTCCTCGAACCCGGCATTCGCGACTACACCATCCAGTTGGATTGCTTCCCCGATTGCGACGCCACCGAGCTGGAAACCCCGCGCGATCCGCCCTTCATCATCCCCGGCGCCGGTCACGTGGTCATGCGCAGCACGCGAACCGAATGGTCCGTTGCCCCGCTCGACCCGGCCAACGGCCACTGGATGACCACCGACGCCGTCGATGCCGGCACCAACAACGCTAACAGCATGTGGGTGGACGGAAACTCGGCTGTTAACCACCTCGGCAATGGCAACAACATTCTGTCGTTTGAACTGGTCGGCGAAAAGGTCAACGTCCTCGGCGGCTGCTGCGATCCGGGTACCGGCGTTTGCACCGATAGCTTCCAGTGGGAATGCCGATCCTGCTCCGGCACCGGCAACCCCTGCCAGCAGTTCCCCGATTGCGGGTTCAACGATTTCTGCATCGACGTGAACTGGTTCGGCCCCAAGTCGCACAACGATTTCGTCCTGGGTGCCGGCCAGCTCTGTGCCGACGAGCCCTGCGCGGGCGGCGCCTGTTGCGCCGGTGACGGTTCCTGCACCTTCGAGGACGGCCCCGGCAATTGCGCCGGCGAGTTCCTCGGCTTCGGCGTCACATGCGCGCCCAACTGCTGCGATCAACCGGCAACCGGCGGTGACTGCTGCGAGGATACCGCCTACTGCTCCGATCCCAGCGACACGACCACGTGTAACCTGGGCAACATCGGGGCCAACTGCGGCACCGGCGGCACCTGCACGCTCTGCACCGGCGCGCAGACCATCGCCATCGTCGTCCCGGATCCGCTCGACCCCGCCGTGGTCGTTCCGTTCTCCGGCGACAGCTCCGGTGCGGTATTCACCCAGGCGCTGGGCGACGATTGCTCGATTGCCTTCAACGACACCGGCTGGTACGAGCAGTTCTCGATTGATGACGACGCCAAGGTCACGCTCGACTTCTGCTGCAACTCGCCGCTCAAGTCGCCGGTGTGGATCGTCATCAACGAAAACTGCCCCTGCGAATCAGCGCGAATCAGCCCCGACAACAACGTCGACGGCATCCAGGGCGGCTTCGGCGTGGCCTGCAACAACGACCACTGCTGCGCCGACGGTAACTTTTCCGCGCAGTTCACCCTGCCCGCGGGAACCTACAGTTGGCAGATCTACGGCAACCCCACCTGCACCGGCACGGTCGACACCTGCGTCACCAACGCCGACTGCCTGCTGGGCGCCACCTGCGATACCAACCTAGGTCCGTACAAGGGTCACATCACCGTGGAAGGCGCGCCGCCCGCGGCCTGCTGTCTCGGTGACGTGTGCGACGTGCTCAACGTCCTGAAGTGCGAGTCCTTGCTGTGTCGCGGTGGCAGCAATGATCTCGGAGAGTGCGACGACGATACGGACTGCCCGGGCGGCATCTGCAAGGCCGGTCGGTGGCTCGGCGATGCCGATCCGCAGCCGATCGCCGACTGCTTCGCCGATCCGTGCGACACCGGCGTTTGCTGCCTCGGACCGGGTAACTGCAATACCGTGCTCAACACCCGCGTCCTCTGCGAAGGCCAGGACGGCGTCTATGTGGGCGGTACCGGCTGCACCCAGTTCGATCCGCCTTGCCCCGTGTGCACCTTCCGCACCAATGCCAACTGCAAGTTCGACACCGGCGCTTTCATCGTTCCGTCGGACCGCAGTCTGGCGCCGCCGCTCCGCCGCGCCGACGACTTCCGTCCCGCCGGCTCGACGATTTCCTCGGTCTGCTGGTGGCCGGCCTACTTCAACCCGTTCACCGGCGGCGAGTGCGTCCAGAATCCACCTCCGGATGATTTCCGGGTTCGTTTCTTTGAAGACGACAACGGATTACCGGGCATCGAAGTGGGTCCCTCCGGCGGCCAGACCATGGTGCCCGCCGCCAAGGTATGGCGCGGCGGCAACAGCCGCGTGTGGGAATACACCGCCACGCTCAGCACCCCCGTCTCCGTAACGCCGGGGTCGTGCTACTGGGTGGAAATCACCGGCTTCGGTGAAGGCGAAGGCTGCACCATCTACCTGCTGGAAAGCCTGGAAGGCAACGGCTACGGCATGGCCGACGCCGACGGCGTCTACGGACCGGAGGACGTTTCGTTCTTCCTCCGCACACCGCTGGTCGACGTCGCGGATTTTGCCTATTGCATTTCCACCGGCATGGCTTCGGACGACGACTGCGGACCGGTCACCGCACCGTGCTGCGTGTGCGGCGTGGGTTGCTCACTGATGACCCACACGGCCTGCCACACCGCCGGCGGTTACTTCTATCCGGGCGAGCAGGACTGCTCCACGGTCACCTGCTCGGTCCAGCCCGCCAACGACAACTGCTCCGGCAAGTTCCAGATTTGCACCGGCCAGAGCAATTGCCAGGTGCCGCTGGACAACCGTTGCGCCACCACCGACGGCAACGTCGGCACGTGCTTCCCGATCACCGGGACCGGTCCGGGCAACGAGTTCATCCAGGACCTGTGGTTCGAGTACATCCCGCCGTGCAACGGCACGATGACCATCGACACCTGTTCGGATGACACGAAGTACGACACCATGATCGCGTTGTACGCCGGCACGTCAGGAACCTGCGCGTGTCCGTCCAACGACAACAACCTGATCACGGTGCCGCGCATCCCGCCCCCGGGCACCATACCTCTGTGCGACGACAACAACGGTCGCGCCGAGCATGGTGACACCTTCTGCGACGACATCGCGCCGGATCCCTACGGCAAGTCGCGGATCGAGTTCGGAGTGGCAGCGGGAACTTGCTACTTGGTGCGTGTTGGCGGCGACCGCGGCAGCATCGTGCTGCGGCATGGCGATGCCACGCTGTCGATTGACGTGGCCTGCCAGGCCATCAACTCCGCGGCCGTGGCGCCATTCCCGCACAACCGCGACAAGAACCGCTATGTGTCGTTCGCGCCGAACAACACCGGCGGTGTGGCGTTCAAGGTGTTCAAGGGTGCCAACCACATCGGTTGGGTGGGCAATCCGGATGCCAACGGCATCTCCAAGGTCGAAACCGTCCAGCCGGCGCTCCGCGTGTGGACCGAGCAGGTCATCCATGTCGGCGACTGTGAAATTCACCCCGTGCAACCCTACGGCATCGTGGCCACCGACGGTTCCGTCGATGCCCCGGCGCTCATTGTGAATACCATTCCACTCCCCAGCGGCGGCAAGTTCTGGGGCGACACCGTCGGCGGTTTCGACGGATCGTCCTGGGGACCGCCCAACAACATCGTGAACGCCAACGACTTCCTGGCGGCCTTGCAGAAGTTCCAGAACCTTCCGCAGGCGCCGCACGTGTCGGTCGTCGACGTTCAGTCGGTCAGTTCGATCGATCCGTGCCTCAACAAGCTCGTGAACATCGCCGACGTGTTCTTGTTGCTCCAGGCGTTCCAGGGCAACACGTATCCGTTTACCACAACCGCGGCGAGCTGTCCGGCTTGTCCGTAAGGTAACGAATACACGTTGACGTAAGTCTCCTTGGGAGGGCCGCTCGGAAACGGGCGGCCCTCCTTTTTTTCACGCCTCAGAGTCGTCCGCACGGCGCGTACTCATTCACCGCCCGGGCGCGCCCGCGCAATGGCCCACGACGCACTCGGGAATCCCCGCGCCCCACCCGCCGCAATCTCGCCGCGCGCGAACAGCGCAATCAACTGTCGCGCCGACCGCCGACTTTGAATCACAAGTCTTTCATCGACCCGAAGAAGTGTTCGCCGCCGCCGACAGCACCCGGCACACCTGATCCTGCAATTCCCGATACGGAGCGCTGCCCCCGGGGTAGCCGTTGAACAGCACCGCAAACGCAAAACGCGGACCGTCCGCCCCGTTCACATAACCGCTCAGCGTGCGAATCCCGCGCATCGTTCCCGTCTTCGCGTAAACCGCGGACCGCAGATCGCGCAGCCGCGTCCGCAGCGAGCCATCAACCCCCGACTCCGAAAGGCTGTCGTGGAACAATGGCCCGTCGGCGTGCCCGCGCATCACCGTCAACACACTCGTCAACTGCCGCGCCGTGCACGCATTCTTGCGGCTCAATCCCGACCCGTCCGACACCACCAAACCCCGCGTATCGATCCCCATCCGCGCCAGCGCCTCCACGATCGCCGCAGCGCCGCCGGCCCAGTCGCCGCGCGGTTCAACCTCCCCCCGCCGCCGCGCCCGCTCGTAACCCAGCCGCTTCAGCACGCACTCCGCAAAAAAATTCTGGCTGTTCTTCCCGATCCGCGAAAGGCACTCTCCCAGCGACGTCCGCTCCCGGCCGATCACCTCCAGCCCCGCCGGCAGCCCCCCGCCCGGCAAACGAACCCGCGCCGTCCGCCGCTCATTCCCGATGGAGATCCCCTCCCCGCGCAGCACCACCCGCAGCGCGTCGGCCGTCAGCAGCGGCGGATCGGGAAACGCCACCGGCGGAAAGGCCCAGCGCTTGCTGCACCGCCCGTCGATGCGATAGTCCATCGTCCCCGGCGGATGACGCAGGATCGGCTCACCCTTCCCTCCGCTCTTGGCGTTCACAATCAGGTTGATCAGCGTGTTGCGCGGCCGCACCTCCACCCGCACCGGGTCGCCCTCCCGCGCCGCCGGTACCGCCGTGATATCCAGACAATTGTCGTTGAAGTTCAACCCCGCGACCGGCGCCGCGTACCACTTGCCCAGGTCCTCCGCCTCCCAGTCCGGGTGCAGGTACTGCTCATCGAAAATGGTCGCATCGACCACCACGCCCCCCGGAAACGAAACCAGCCCCCGCTCCCGCAGCGTCGCCGCCCAGCGCCGAAACGGCGCCTCGATATCCTCACCCCGCGCCCGGTGCAACCGCTCATCCCCCAGCCCCGGGTCGCCGTCGCCGATCACCACCAGCCGCGAACCATCAACCGCCGCCACCGTTTCGAACGCAAAATCCGCCCCCAGCTCCAGCAGCGCCGCCGCCATCACAAAAACCTTGGCGTTGCTCGCCGGAATCAGCACCTCGTCCGCCGCAATTTCAAAAACCGTCGAACCGCTCGCCAGATCCACCACGCACGCCGCCACCCGCGTCTGCGCGTGCGGCATGCGGCTCAAGATCGAACGAAGCTGCTCGGAAAGAGATGCTTGCCCACTCGCCGTCGCCGGCCCGGCGGCCAGTAGCGCCAGCGCGCAAATACCGCGCGGCACGACCCATCGGCCGCGCCCGGCGGCGGCGTCCCTGCCTGACCTCCGGCCGACCCTCATGCGGGCGATCATACCCTTGCAGTGCCGCTGTTCAAGCCGAATCCGGGGCTCGCGGTCTCCGGCTGGCATTCCGGCCCATGGCGCGGTAGCGTCATAGGGTCCAGGGCGCAGACATGAAGAACAGGGGGGCGGTACGCAATCCGCGCCCCATCAAACAACCACAACAGGAGAACATACCATGACCAAGCGAACCATGATGCTGACGGCCTCGACGATCATGCTGGGACTCTGGCAAAGCGGCGGATGCGCCAGCCTGATTCCCCTGCAACCGGTCTCCTTCGACTTGAACGGCGGCGCCGGCCTCGTGCTCCAGACCCAACCCGGCACCACCGCCAAACAGTCCCTGCGCCTTCAGTTCGATCCCAGCGGCATCAACATCGGCCGCGGCAACATGCAGATCAACGCCAACGCCGTCGAGTTCGCCCCCGCCGATGCCGGCAACGGCAAGGGCCTGGCCGCCTTCCAGACCGGAAACCTGGTCCTCGATGTCACCGCCCGCGTCGCAGCATCCTCGGCCCTCGAAACCGTCTGCGACGATGGCGAATCCTACGGACCCTATCGCGTCACCCTCAACGAAGAATTTTTCGTGGTCTCCGTCAGTCCGGCGGCCATCAACCTGACCCAAACCACCATCAACCTGATCAACGGCGGCGACTTCGCCCTCTGCCTCGAAGTCTCTTCCCCGGTGGCCGGCACGGTAACCATCTACTCGCTGGTCCTCAACCTCGGCCTGTAACAGCCGGCGCGACCGAAACGGCAACAGTGATCTTCGTGTTCTTCGTGTCCTTCGTGGTGGCCCTGCTCCCCCGAAGGACACGAAGGACATTGACTAGACGGCTTAACGATCAAGTGTAGCGCACTTCCCCCCTTGCCATGGGGGGATCGAGGGGGGTCGAGGCGATACACTTGGTAGTTAGATGCTCTTTCGCCGGCCGCTTTCACCCCCCAGCGGGACCGGCCGGATTGTGTCGTTGCGGTCACATATCTCTTTCGCCGGTCGACGCACCTGCCCCCGCGCGTATCATGCGCCGCATAGCGCCGTGGGGCCGGCATTCCTGTCGGTCGACCGCGCCGCACGCGCGGAGCCATCGGACCAACTTGGGAGTATCTCACTTGCGAAACCTGTATCGATCACTCGGGTTGACCATTTTCGCCGTCCTGCCCGCGCACGCCCAACTTCCGCCCCCGCCCGCCGACGCCCCATCAACCCCCGCGCCCCGCATCTTTGTCGAGAAACGCTCCCTCGACCTCGGCGAAGTCGACGACGGCGACAAAGTCCCGCTCGCCTGGCGCATCGAAAACCGCGGCGCCGCCCCCCTGATCATCGACCGCACCCAGTCAAGCTGCGGCTGCACCGTGGTCCAACTCACCGAAAACGAAAAAACCATTCCGCCGGGCGGCGCGCTCGACCTCAAAGCCGAATTCGACAGCACCCGCCGCCCCGGCGACCAGGCCAAATCCGTCATCGTCTACTCCAACGACCCCCTCGAACCCGCCCTCACCGTGGACTTCAAAGCCAAGGTCATCACGCTGTTCACCATCAACCCCCCGGATCTCGTCAACCTCCGCGTACTCCAGCGCGGCGAAAAAGCCTCCCAGACGCTCGACGTCACCCCCGGCCCCGGAAAAAAAACCGTCGAACTCCTCAAGCTCGAACTGCCACCGGACGCGTCGCTCACGTTCGCCGTCGAACCCCTCGGCGAAGGGGGTAAACGAGTCGTTTTCACCCTCCCCGAGGACGCCGCCGTCGGCCGCCTCGAAACCACCGCCCAGCTCACCGTCCGCGTCGACGGCCTCCAGCGCGAACGCCGCCTCTTCCTCCGCGGAGAGGTCGTCGGAGACCTCACTTGGCTGCCCCGCCAGCTCGGCGATCCGCGCATCACCTCCCAACCCGGCAAGAAATTCGCCCCGTTGCTGGTCCAATCGCCCAACAAAACCCCCTTTGAAATCCTCAGCGTCCACGCCGGGCCGCACGTCGACACCACCGTCGAGCCCGTCGAACGCGCCCTCGCCCAAACCGAATACCGCGTCCATGTCGCCCTCGCAGATAACGCCCCCCCGGGGCCCTTCGCCGCCACCGTACAGGTACGCACCAGCTCGCTCGATCAACCGCTCATCGAAGTGCCGCTGTTCGCCATCGTCGCCCCGCCGGTCACCGTCGATCCGCCCCTCGTGCTCCTGCGACCCGACGGCACGCCCAAAGGTACCCAGCGCCGCGTCAAGTTCATGGTCCTCCCCAAAGACTCCCTCGAACTGCGCGAAGTCTCCTGCGATCATTCCGCCGTACGCGCCGAACTCGACCCGCGCGCCTCCGCCGGCTATCGCCACCTCGGCTACGTCAACGTGACTCTCGCCGGCTCACTCCCGAAGGGCCGCCACGAAGCCACCCTGACCGTGCACACCAACATCCCCGGCGCCGCGGAACTGCGCATCCCCGTCGTCATCGACGCCCCCGGCTGATGCCAATCACACTGACCGCCCGATTCCCCCTTCGTCGCTCCATGGTAGGATGCCCGCATGATGTCTTCTGAAAAAGAACAATCGCCGCCCCCCAAAATTGACTGGAACGACCCCGGCGTGCCCGTCGGCAATGCGCCGCCCATGGCCCGCTGGCCCGTCGCCGCCTGGGTATTGGCCTTCGCCGGCTGGGTCGTGTTTCTCGCGGTCATGGCCTTTACCTGACGCGGAGCGCCATGGGTTCGCAAGCGTGGCCGGTTGTCCGGCACGGGAACCATCTCGGCGGTGCCTGGCCGTGGCACTCGGATCCAGCCGCAGCTTCGCCCGCGCGGGCGCACCGACCCGCTTGCCGTTGCCCATCATCGGAGAGCCGACCTCCAGGGTCCGCGCAACGCCGCTTCTGAGGTCCCTTTGAACCACACCGAGCCCAATCTACTCGCCCTCCAGTCCCGCCAGCCCGAACTGGCCGACCAGCTTCGCGCCCTCAACATCCCGTCCACCGTCCAACCAGCCGTCGGCCGCGACGGCCATCCCACGTTCCGCATCATCGGCCCCGACGGCCGCGCCCGCTGGTTCGGCGGCTCCTCCATGCCCTCCATCAGCGCCCCCGAAATGCTCGCCTCCTATTCCTCCGACGGCGCCAACGTCGTCCTGCCCGGCGTCCTCACCGGCCTGGAGCCGAAGATCATCGCCGAACGCAGCCCCGCCCACACCGCCGTCTTCATCGTCGAAACCGATCCCCTGGCCGTCAGGCTCGCCCTGCAACTATACGACTACACCGCGCTGATCGAAGCCGGGCGCGTGCTCTTCCTGCTCGCCGACGACCTGTCCGCGCGCCTTCAGCGCTTCTTCGCCGCCCACCCGGGGTACGAAGTCCCCACCCAGGTGGTCAGCATCCCGCACCTCGCCCCGCCGCAGCTTGCCGACCTTCGCCGCCGCCTCGAAGAAGCCGGTGCCCGCGTCGTCGCCGCCCAACACGCCCTGTTGCAGTCCCTCGCCGAGCGCATCGCCGCGCGCTGGAATCACCCCGCTCCCGGTCCCGGCGGCGTCGCCGTCATCGGCGTCGACGCCCGCCCCGCGGGCCTGGCCTGGGTGCGCCGCATCGCCCGCGCCTGCGCCGCACTGGGCCGACCGCACGCAACCTGTGCGCCCTCGACCCCCGATCAGTGCCATCTCGTGGCACGACTTGCCGCCGTCGAGTCGGCGTCCGCCGATTTCGTCCTCTTCGCCGACCACTTCGGTTCACGCCTGCTACCCTGGCTGCCCCCGAACCTGCCCCGCGCCGCCTGGTTCGCCCCCGCTGCCGCCATCCCCGATGAGCCCTTCCCCGCCGCCGGCTCCGCCCTCACCGTCTACGCCGCCGAACGGTCCCAGCTCGATCGGCTCCGCGCCCTCGCCGTGCCCCCCGAATCGCTCCGCGTCGCCCCTCCCGCCGCCGCCGAAACAATCCCCGCAGACACCCAACCCGCCGGCGCCGCCGCCCCCATCACGCTGCTCACCCATGCCCCCAACGACGAGGCCGCGGCCTGTAACCTCACCCTGCCTAGCCACCAGAAACTCTGGCAGGCCCTCCGCAACGCCACCCGCCGCGACGTCGACGCCGTCGCCCCCGACCGCGCCGAGTCCCTGCTCGCCCTCGCCGAACGTGCCAGCGAGGTGACACTGACCGACCCCAAACTCCGCCGCCTCTTCCTGGGCCTCTGGCAGGCGCGCGTCCTGCCCGCGCAGCTCGCCGCCGCCGCCGCCGAGTCCCTCGCCGCCGCCGGTTGGACGGCGCAGCTCACCCCGCCGTCGATCGACCTGCCCTGGTCGTCGCAAACCCGCGTCGTCGTCGTTCCCTTGTTCACCCCCGACGCCGTCACCCCCGTGCTCGACGCCCTGGCCCGCGGCCTCGCCGTCTGCTTTCGCAACCCGCACCCCGCGCTCGCGCAGCAATACCCCGAACTCGCCGAACTGTCCGCGCAACTCCTCCCCTGGCGCACCCGCGCCGAGCTGGTCCGCACCATCAAGCAACGGCTCGCCGACCATTCACGCGCCGCGGCCCAGGCTCAGGCCGCGCAAGCATGGACGCTCACCCGACACACCATGACCCACCGCCTGGCGCACATCCTCCCCGCCCCGGCCGTGGAACCGAGCCCATGACGGAATCCTCGCCGACGCACGACCATTCGCCCCGCGACCCAATTCGCGCCGCGCGCAAAACAAAGCGATGATACCGCGTTGGCGCCCCTACGGTGGGCAGGCGATTCTCAATTCAAGGGCGTTTGTCATTGACCGCTACCACTCCTCGAGGCCCCAGCAATCCTGCCCGTTGGGGATACATTGATCGAGGTCCTCACAGCAGCGGGTCAAGAAGTTGCACGGCGTGCCGCTTCCGACGCATGTGCCATTGTCGTCGCACAAGTCGGTGGCCGGAGGAGCAGCGTGCCACTGCTCTGTGAGCAGTGCCGGAGGATCAGTGTGCCACTGCTCTGCGAGCAGTGCACACTTGGACAGGGCAAAATCGGCGCGTGGCGGTAAACCGGCCAACAGCAGCGGCAGAACAACCGCATGCAACCCACCACTGCTCACAGAGCAGTGGCACATCATCCGCATCCCTTCGACATCGGAATCCGTCAGTGCCACCCCGCCCCTGAATTGATCTCAAGATTGGAACCCTTCCACAAAAATATGCGCTTCAGAGGGAACACTACTCTTCTGGGACTTCGGGAGTCGACGGAGCCGGACGCACGTAATACTCATGTCGCGCGATACCCCGAATGGCCGTTTCCTCAAACACGTCGTCGAAGTTACCACCCGGCGGAACATTCACTGAACGGACCTTTACACCGGGAAACCAACGTACAGACCTTTCGCCGTGCTGCGAGGCAATGCGGAACTCATCTTCATAGTCTCCTGGCCCAAGTTCTTGCTGCTCCTTGATGGGACCAAGTCCCTCATGTGACATAGGCCCCTCGCCCGCGGGGTGGCGCAACCAGTGTTCAGTCCTGGCAACGACGTAGGCGAAAACCACCATGGGCTGCTCGGGAAAGTCCACGCGGAAGTCCCGGTAGAGTTCATTCGAGACCTTCAGTATGGCCTTCTCATCACAAGTAATGCGTCTGTCGAGACGCCGCCCCCTAGCAGGAACGTACTCACTCACGGGATGCGACCAAAGGCGATCCCGATCATGAGCGACATCGACGACGAGAATGGCC
The DNA here is from genome assembly GCA_964569425.1 of uncultured Phycisphaeraceae bacterium. GTDB lineage: Bacteria > Planctomycetota > Phycisphaerae > UBA1845 > UBA1845 > JACQXM01. The sequence continues at coordinate 2,126 of CAZMVD010000108.1, read as the reverse complement.
GGGTATGGGCCACCCTTCCAGGATACGGTGATCAATGTGAATTCACCTTCCTGTTTGCTAGAAAGACTGACTTGAAACGGCAGTTTCTCAGGCAGTTTCTTGATGTTGAACGGGTACCAAGGTTCGGTCGGTGGATTGTCCGGCACGGTTACGGGCGGCGCGTTTTGGGCCGATGGGTTTTGCGCCGGCAAGGCTCCGCCAAAGCAAACGCCCCCCAAGACCGCCGCCGTCAACCACCTCGCTGATGCATCTTGCCATCGCGTAAGAGCCTATCCCAATAACTTCGATTGCTGAAACGCGATGAACGCCATTGCCAGATGCAGCATGGCGATGTAGTTCTGCACTTTCTTTTCCCAGCGGATCAGGACGCGGCGCGGGCGGTTCATCCAACTGTGCGTTCGCTCAGACACCCAGCGACGCGCTTTATATCCCTGACGTTTCCGCCGAACCTCCTCGCCGCGCGATCGGATGTGCGGTTCGAATCGAAACGCGTGCGCTAATTCCCGAACCTCGTCGTAGTCATACCCCTTGTCAAGGCACAAACGCTGCGGTTTGGCACGCGTGGGCCGCGGCCGTTTCGTCGCCATGCTCTCGATCGTCTCGCGCATCAGCTTGAAGTCGTTCACGTTCGCGCCCCCTACGGCCAGCCCGATCGGCACGCCGTCCGCGTCAACCAGCACGCTTCGCTTGGTGCCGGATTTGGCCCGATCCGTGGGGTTGGGGCCGGTTTTTTTCCCCGCCCAGTGGTGCCTTGGTCATCGCCCCGTCCATGCTCAGCCACGACCAATCCAAGCCCCACAACTCGTCGTACACCTCCAGGCCCCATCGCCAGAGCGTCTCGAAGACGCCGGCCTCGGTCCATGCCTGAAATCGCCGGTGGGCCGTCGAACTCGAACAGATCCCCGTGGCGTTGAGGGCGTTCCACTGACAACCTGTTCGCAGAACGAAAAGAATGGCGTTGAACGCATCCCGATCGCTCCGCCGAGGCCGGCCGCGGCCGTGGGGGTCGGGGTTCTTGTGCTCCGGCAGCAGCGGTTTGACATACGCCCACAACTCATCCGATACCTGCCAACGACTCGCCGATCCTTCTGATGGCATCCATGCACCTGCCTTTCCGGGCGTCCATGCCCGAAACCCTTATCGGCAGATCAGCCCATTTTGGGATAGGCTCTAAGTCTGCGTCGCCCGAGCATGGTCAATCTCCCGCCTTCGCCGCCCCGCGGAGATTTGATGCGTCCGATAGCCTATTCTACCCCTTCCGGACCACGGAATCGAGAAAAATAGCCCCAATCTTCGGCCGGTGGCCCGGCATATGGTGATGCTCGATGCGCAGGACGCTGGCGACCTTTCGCGCTCCCGATACTCCCCCGCCATTCCCGCGCCAGATCACCGAACAATGAGTTGTGGACCTTCGACCCCGCGGCCGCCCGGGAGTAAGAGTGTGTGCAGAATCGCCGCCCCTCCACAATCCTCAATAGCCTCCCGCCCCTCGCCTCCTGCCTCCCGTTTTGACTTTTTGCCTTTTCGCTGTTTCGGCGTTTCTTTTGTTGCCTGCTGCCCGGCTTTCGGCGTTTCAGTTCTCGGCGTTTTGCCTGTTGCCTGCCGCCCGGCTTTCGGCGTTTCGGTTTTCAGCGTTTTTCCTGTTGCCTTCTGCCCGGCTTTCGGCGCTTCGGCTTTCGGCGTTTCAGTTTTCGGCGTTTTGCCTGTCCTCCTACTCCGCCCCGATCATCGTCCCCACCCCGTCGCCCGCCAGCACCGCGCTCATGTTCCCCGGTCGCCGCAGATCCAGCACCACGATCGGAATGCCACACCGCTGGCACAAATCGATCGCGCTCATGTCCATCACCGCCAGCCGCCCGTCAATCACCTGGTTGTAGGTCAGCTTCTCAATCCGCGTCGCCTCCGGGTTGAGCGCCGGATCGGCCGTGTACACCCCGTCCACCTTCGTCGCCTTCAGCAGCACGTCCGCCCGCACCTCCGCCGCGCGCAGCGCCGCCCCCGTATCTGTCGTCACATACGGGTTGCCCGTCCCCGCCGCGAAGATCACCACCCGCCCCTTCTCCAGGTGCCGGATCGCCCGCCGCCGAATGAACTTCTCACACACGCTCTCGATCGCCAGCGCGCTC
>CAZMVD010000107.1:0-14967 GCA_964569425.1 uncultured Phycisphaeraceae bacterium | reverse complement strand
GTGCGGGTTGGCTTCAGACTGGAGCCCGACGGCTCCAAGCACCGCGTCTGTCGCACATGCGGCGGGCCACTGGATTAGAGCAATGCGATTGAGAGAACGGTACAACCAAGAGATCGCGCCGACCTTGACCGAGGAGTTCGGCTATGCATCGCCAATGGCGGTGCCGAGCCTATCCAAGGTCGTTTTGAACATCGGCCTCGGCGAGGCGTTGACCAACGCCAAGTCGCTCGATAGCGCCAGCCAGGACTTGGCGAAAATCACCGGTCAAAGGCCGGTCGTGACGCGGGCGCGCAAGAGCGTCGCCAACTTCAAGCTGAGAGAGGGCAACCCGATCGGCGTGAAGGTCACCCTTCGGGGGGAGCGCATGTTCGCGTTTCTCGATCGGCTAGTGAACGTTGCTCTGCCGCGTACCCGCGACTTCCGCGGGGTGAGCGCCAACGCTTTCGACGGGCGGGGCAACTACACATTGGGAATCAGAGAGCAGTTGATCTTTCCCGAGATTGATTACGACAGCATCGATCAGGTCCGGGGGTTTGAGGTGACCATCGTCACCACCGCGGAAACCGACGAGGAAGCGCGGGTGGTCGATTTCGGCTCGGTGTGGCCGCCGGTGGATCAGGGGGCGGGGGCGCGGGCGCGGTTCGACCAGCGGGCGTTCAAAGGCGAAGAGAAGTTGACCTCGGCCATACTGCGGGTCACCCACAAGGAACAGACGGCAGTGGTGTTTGTGCGCTACGGGGGCATGCCGCTGTTTCTTGGCGGCTTCATGCCCGGCCAGCCGCCGGCGCCGTACGGCACGATGAAACAGCAGCTTGAGGACGCCAACTTCATCGTCCACGAATGGGACCTGAAGAGCAGCGAAATGCCGCCGGCGATCGATCCTGCCCCCACGCGGACGATCTTCGTGGTGTTCAAGCCCACGCCCCCGGAGCGCGGGCCCATGGGCCAGATGAGCCAGGAGCCGCCCTTCTCCGATGCGCAGCGGCAGGCACTGCTGTCGGCCATGGGCGACAAGGGTCGGGCACTGTTCATTGCGGGGTGGGCGCCAGGGCCGTTCGGGCCGATTCCGGGAACCTATGAATACGGCGAATACCTCAAGAACAACTGGGGCATCACCGTCGATACGTCGGCGCTGCTCATCGACTTTGTGAGCACGGCACCGGGACAGTACAACGTGGTCCGTCGCGATTTTTTCTTCATGGACGGACTGGAGGTGACCGACCACGACATCGTCACCGGGGCGCAGGCGCGGCGGCTCTCGCTGCCGTGGTGTGCGCCGCTGGAACTCGCAAGTCCCGCGCCGGAAGGAGTCACGCTGGCGCCGCTGGTGATCCAACCCAAGCGCGACGGGCTGTGGGGCGTGAAGAACATCCAGCGCTATGAAGACCAGCAGCGGGAGCGCGGCTATCTGACGCGCGAGCCGGAGGACCTGGAAGGCCCGTATACGCTGGCCGTGGCGGCGACCAGGGGCGACGCCAAAATCGTCGTGGTCAGCGCGCGGGATTTTGCTGAGGATCAGGTGGCCTTTGCCCGCGAGGTGGCCATGGGCCCGCAGGGGTTCGTGATTCGCTCGCGCAACCCGGGCAACGTCACGCTGCTGATCAACTCCCTGCACTGGCTGAATGACAACACGCAGTTTATGAACATCGGCAAGCCGATCGATTCAGCGGTCCTGCAGATCGAAAGTTCTTCGACGGAGAAGGTCGTGCAGATGTTCACCATATTCGTCTGGCCGGCGCTGGCGCTGTGCTGCGGCGGGGCGGTGTGGTGGGTGAGACGGAAGTAAGAGTGCTGAATAGCGAATGGCGAATGAAATGGTTCGAGGGTTTACAGAAGTGCCGGGCCTGGATGTTCGTGAGGGCTAGGCGCGTTCGCGCTGTGTGTGGCGGTCACTGGATATGAATGTTCGAACGACGCTTATTCTGGCCATCGTGCTGTTGGGCCTGCTGCTGGTATTCGTCTGGCAGCCGGCGGTCACCGAATCGCCCGCATCGGCGCCGCGCCCGGCCACGCCTGCTGCAGCCGCGGAACGTCCCGTCATCGACCCCGAGCTGGGCGACGTGGTCAAGATCGCCTGCCGCCGCAAGGACGGAAGCGAGTGGATCTTCGAGAAAAGGACGTCGGATGCCGAGGGCGCCGCGTCGCCCACGTGGCACATGGCCGCACCGCTGGACATCACGGTGCCGTCATGGGAGGCGGATCGCATCGCCCGTCAGCTTACCGGTTTGAAGTATGAAATCGCCCATCGTCCCGGTGCGGCGGGGGCGGTCAGTGCGGCGCAGGCGGGGTTGGAGCCGCCGGAGCTGATGGTCACGTTGAACGACGCCGAGGGGCGCAGCGCCGTCGTCGAGGTCGGGCGTGCGGCTTCCGCCAATGATACGTATGTACGGGTTGCGGGCTCGGCGGACATCCTCGTGGGCAAAAGTTCGCTGCGCAACCTGCTCAAGGAACGCCCGCTCGATTATCGCGACATGCAGCTCTGGAACTTCCCCGCGGACAAGGTCACGCGGGTGGAAGTGGTCGATCGCACCGAGGAAGGCGAGGCGGTGACCTATGCGTTCGTCCGCGACGGCGCCCGCTGGATGATGGAATCGCCCGTGGCCGCCCGGGCGACCCACAAGGTCAATGAACTGCTCCAGGCGGTTGCGCGCCTGCGGGCGACGAAATGGGAGGACGATCGACAGGAGCGGCTGGTTTCCTACGGGCTTGATCCCGCGGCACGGACCATCCGGGTGACTGTGGAAGAGGAAGTGCCGGTCACCAACGAAAGTGGCGACGCCGCGAAACCGGACAACGGCGAGGCCGACGAGCAGACGCCGAAAACAGAAATGAAATCCACCGTGCACGTGCTGCACGTGTCGGAACTTTCGCCCATCGGCGAAGACACGAAGTGCTACTTCCGGCTGAACGACGAAGCCGCGGTGGCGTCGATGATGAAAACCGTCGCCGACAAGCTCAAGCCCAATATGCGCGAGTGGCGCGACCTGAAGGTCACCAACGCCAACGTCACCGCAGCCACGCGGGTGGAGACGACCACGCCGGAGGGGACCGCGGCGCTGGTTCGCCGCGACGGGGTGTGGTGGTTCGAGGACAACGGAGAGCGTGCCGAGGATGACCAGGTGTCCTCGCTGTTGAATGCGCTGGCCAGTCTCGAAGCCGTGGTGTTTGCAGATTCGCCGCTGGCCCAGCCGGTGATGGGCTTCGACGCGCCGCAGGCCGACGTGCAGGTGACCTTACCCGCCGGGGAGGGCATCGAGCGCTTCACGATCGGGGGCTTTACCGATCCGCAATCTAAGCTGCTGGTGTGGCTGCGGCGCAATGAAGACGTCATCGCCAAGGTGAATTCGTCCGACGTGCAGCCTTTGCTGCGCGATCCGCTGGCGCTCCGCGATCGCACGATCTTCCAGGTTCCCCCGGGGCACATCAGCCGGATCGAGCTTTCGGCGTCGAGTCGACTTTCAGATGAGCGGACAAAGATCGCATTGGAACGCAAGGACGGCGCGTGGACCCTGGTCGAGCCGACCCACGCACCGGCGCGGCAGGACCGAGCGGATCGCATCGCGGGCACGCTGGCTTCGCTGAAGGCGACAGCGGTAGTGGCAGACGAGGCGGAACTCAGCGCCTACGGGCTGCATGAGCCGAAGGCGACGGTCTCCTTTACGGTAACACCGCCGCCGGAATTTCGCATCGAAAAGAAAGAGCCCGCGACGGCGGATGAGGCTGATGCGGAAAGCGCCGCGGACAGCGCGGGCGCAGAGCCGGCCGCGCCGCCGGAAATGCAGCCGATCGAAGTGCAGCCCCCCCCGACGACGTACTCGGTGGCGATTACCCAGCACGATGGAAAGTACTACGCCAAGCGCAGCGACCGGCCGGCGGTCTATGAAGTGGCTGACGTCGTGTTCAACGAGACGATGGATGAATATCGCACCGACACGGTCGTGCAGTTCAAGGATTCCGAAGTCCGCACGTTCACTATCCGCACGGGTGAGTCGGTGTTCACGTTTGAGCGACACGACGGCCGATGGGTGTATGTGCAGGAGCCGGACCTGCTGCTGGACGCCAGAAAAGTGGACAACTTGCTCCTGCAGATTCACGATCTGAAGACGCAGCGTTACGTTATTCACGCCGGAGCCGATCTCGCCGCGTTCGACCTCACCAACCCCACGGCTGAAGCGAAGGTGACGCTCGAGGACGGTACGGAAAAGTGGGTGGCGATCGCGTCTCGAACCGCCCCGACCGATGCGGCGCGTTCCCATTATGCCACCAGCAGCGATAACGTCGGTGCGGTCTTCCTGCTCACGCCCGATATGAAGGCGCGGCTTCAGCCCGATCTGGCCCAGCTTCTGGCCAAGTAGGCGCCGCATACCTCCGGTAGCCGGTTGCACTCGCCCCCGGGGAACATGGCGTAATTCATTGCGCAAACGGGTCTCCCATTTCTGCATTGTGATTCGACCGTCCATTTGCTAAAGTGGCAGTCGGCCGGGGGAAGAAAAGGTGGCTTGCAAGCGATCGGCGGGTCGTCGATCGTTCCCCCCCCGCTGGCGCCGCCTGGGACTTCTCCCGCGGGAGATGACGAATGAGGCGGTTCTTGTTCCTCCTGGCGGTTTCGGCCGCCTGGTCCGTCGCGGTCGCACCGGCCGCGGCTCAACCCTCCGGTTATCCCAGCCTGGCAGCGATCGAAAGCCAACTGCTCAGCGCCGAACAGAACTACCCGGCGATCTGCAAGCGCTATCACTTGGGCAATTCCGTGCTGGGCCGGCCGATCTGGGCATTGCGCATTTCCGACAATGTGCTGGTCGAAGAGGACGAGCCGGAGATGCGCTGGATTTCCTCCATGCACGGCGACGAGGTCACCGGCATGGTCATGTGCCTCAACCTGGTTGACCACCTCACCACCGGCTACGGCGTTGACTCGCGGGTGACCAACATTGTGGACTCGATCGACACGTGGATCGTGCCGCTGATGAACCCGGACGGCTACGTGGCGCTCACCCGCACCAACGCCAACGGTGTGGACCTCAACCGCAGTTTCCCCGATCCGTACACCAGCCCCAACAACACCACCGCCGGGCGGCAGGCGGAGACGGCGGTGATTATGAACTGGACGTTCGGGCGTTCGTTCGTGCTGGCGGCCAACCTGCACGGCGGCACGCTGGTGGTAAATTACCCCTACGACAACAATCCCTCCAGTTCCAGCGTGTACACCGCCTCACCGGACGACGACATGTTCATTTTCATCAGCGAGGAGTATTCGCGGCACAACCTCCCGATGTGGAACAGCGCCACGTTTTTCCACGGCATCACCAACGGGGCGGACTGGTACGCCATCAGCGGCGGCATGCAGGACTGGCTCTATCGCTACCACGGTGGCAACGAAGTCACCATTGAAATCGGAAACACGAAAACACCGCCCTACGCGCAAATGCCCACCTACTGGAACGACAACCGCGAGGCGATGCTGGCCTACATGGAAACGTGCCTGCTCGGCGTGCGCGGCGTCGTGACCGATGCAGACACCGGCGACCCCGTGTTTGCCACGGTGCGCGTCGCGGGGCGCGACCAGACCATTTACACCGATCCAGCGGTGGGCAACTACCACCGCATGCTGCTGGCCGGGGCGTATGATCTCACTTTCCAAGCCGTGGGGTATGACAGCGTCACGGCGCGGTCGGTGGCCGTGGGGTCTGGACCGGCCGCGCGGCTGGACGTGGCCCTGGGCGAACCGACGGAAGTGTTGTCGCCCAACGGAGGCGAGGCCGTGCCGGCCGGCGTACCGATGGCGATCAACTGGGCCGGCAATCCGCAGACCGCGTTTCGGCTGCAATATACCAGCAACTACGGCGACAACGATGTGACCACGGACGGATTCGAGAGCGGCACGCTGGGGCCGGCGTACACGACGGGCGGCAACGCGGGGTGGGTGGTTGTTTCCGGCGGGGCGCACTCGGGCACCTATCGCGCGAAGTCGGGGACCATTTCGCACAACCAGCGGACGTGGCTGAAGCGCTCCTTCGGCGGTGGATCGCTGAGCTTCTGGTACCGGGTGAGTTCGGAAGTCAATTACGATTTTCTGGATTTCTACATCGACGGCGTGCGCTACGTACACGTTTCCGGGGAGGTGGGCTGGACGCATTATTCGACGACGCTGCCGACCGGCACAACGTACGAGCTGATGTGGGAATATACCAAGGACGGCAGCCTCTCCGGCGGCAGCGACGCGGGCTGGATCGACGATATCGAGATGACCGTGGACAATACCAGCTGGATTGACATCGGCGTGTCCGGCGTGGGGACGAGTTCCTATCCCTGGACGCCGACCGTGGTCACGAGTGACTGCAAGGTTCGCGCCCGCGCGGAATATTCGCCGACCATGTCGGGCGCGTGGGATGAGAGCGACGCCGTGTTTTCCGTGGAAAAAGGGCCGCAGGTGCCCGCGACGTCCACCTGGGGGCTTTCGGTGCTGGCAATGCTGATGCTGTCCGCGGCGACGGTGGTGCTCAGGAAACGGAAGGTCTTGCACCCGGCACGTGCCATCGCAAACACTTCGGGCGGTCTTCCCATGAAAAGGAAACGGAATCTCGATCAGCGAACGACCTGGTTGGCAGCCCTCTGCGCAGCCACGTGGACAGTCTCTCCGTCGAGCGCCGCGCCGCCGCAGTCGATTCACGATGCCGTGGCCGCGGGGGAGCGCTATCGCGTCGAAACGATGCTCACCGCGGATTCGGCGGCGGTGAACCAGCGCGATGCGGCAGGTGCCGCGCCGCTGCACGTGGCGGTTCGCACGCTCAGGCCCGACATGGCCAGGCTGCTGCTGGAGCGCGGGGCCGAGGTGAGCGCCGGCGATCGCGACGGCTTCACACCGCTTCACGTGGCGGCATACGTGGGACGTGAGGATCAGGGAAGCGTCCGTGCCGAACTGGTCAAACTGCTGATCGAGCGCCGCGCCGACGTGCGCGCCGCCGATGCGCAGGGCAAAACGCCGCTGCATATTGCCGCCATCAAGGGGCGGGTGGAACTGCTTCCGCTGCTGCGCGCGGCGGGCGCGGTGGTGAGCGCGCGCGACAAACTCGGCCGCACCCCGCTGCACGACGCGGCCATGTACAACCAGGCCGCGGTCGTCAAATGGCTGTTGAACGAAAAGGCGGGTGTAGATGTCGCCGATGGCCTGGGACGAACGCCGCTGCACACGGCAGTGCTGCGTTACCGTGCCGCGATGGTAACGCAACTGCTGGATGCCGGGGCCGCAGTGGATGCACGCGATGCCGCGGGCGCCACGCCCTTGATCCTGGCCGCTTCCGCGGGCGAAGAGGAGCACGAACTGGACACGCTGGCGACCGCAGTGGCCGAAGTGCTGATCGCCCGCGGAGCGGACGTCCGCGCGGTTGACGACTCCGGCCGCACCGCCCTGCAACATGCCGAGGGGCGGGGGATGGCCCGACTCGTCGAACTGATTCACAGCCATGTTGGGGAATAGGAGGCAGTCTCTTTTCTCTGCTTTCCTGAACGTTCCCAAGACGCCAACACTTGGCAAGCAGATGCCCTCGGTGTGTCGGGGTACGCCGCCAACCCGTCCCGCGCACTCCCGCTGCGCCCGTACCGTTCCCAGGCCAGGCTGGACTTCCCCCAGACCCTTTCGTACAGTTTCCCGCATCATGGGGGTCGAGTCCCAGCTGGACACTTGATACGTTGCATTGCGATTCGCGCGATCGTTTGCGAAACGAATGATGGGGTTGGCTGGGGGCTGCGAGTCAAAGCGGGATCGCAGCAATTTCAAGCGTTGTCGATGAGCAAGAATACCGAGTGATTCCACCGTTCGATGAATCCGGCTGCCTTCCGCCGGGCCTACACGCCGCGGCGCTCGCGGAGATCGAGGCGCGGTTCGGCCGTCAGTCCGAGCTTCGCCGCGTGCAGATGGAATCCGTTCGCTGGATGGTTGATCTCGCCGTTCGCGCCGGCGTGCAACGTATCGTCTTGAACGGCAGTTTTGTTACCGATATAATGGATCCGAACGACGTGGACTGCCTATTGCTGATCGGCCGCGGCTATCCTGCGGAGGCCGTCGCGGAAGCGGAGTTGAAGGCGGGCCTGCCCTTTCTCGACATTGCGTTCGCTCGCCAGTCGGACTTTGATGAATTTGTCGGCGAGGTGTTCGCCAAGGATCGGTTCGGCACGTCCAAGGGCATGATCGAGGTCATCCCGTGATTCTCAAGAATGACATCGAACTGGCCCACACGCGGGCCAAGCTCGCACGGTTGGAAGCACGTTACGAAGCGCTGCAAAACGACACCGTCGAGGACGAGTACGTCCGCGAATTGACCTTGCAGTCTCTGAAGAAATACATCAATCAACTCAAGGAAGAAATCGCGCGTTCGCAAGCGCTGCAACCCGTGCGACGGGTAAGACGAAAACTGAGCGATGTGGAGTTGGGCAACGCGCGGCGCAAGCTGGCTGAAATCGAGCGCCTGTACGAGGCGCACGAGCACGAAGCCGGCGGCGATGTAGCGTTGCGCCAGAGGTCCATGGAATCCCTGAAGAGGCTGATCAATCAACTGAAAGAGGAGATCGTCTGGACCGAGGTGCATCAGCCGGCGCAGCGTGAACGGTCGCAATGATGATGCAGCCGTTCCGGTCCGGTCCGGCGGACGCTCGCAGTCGCCGCGACCACTCGGGGTTCGCGCTCCTGCGGGGTCGCCGGACAGGTCATCGGCCTACCGCCGCACGAGGATGGTGAAGGCATGTTGCAAGCACCTGCCCAAACGGGCTTGCCTGCGGAGCGGACGTCCGCGCGGTTGACGACTCCGGCCGCACCGCCCTGCAACATGCCGAAGCGCGGGGAATGGCCCGCCTGGCCGACGTGCTGCGCCGCGCGGGCGAACAGGAGTGACGATCCGTTTTTTTTCCCAACCCGTCGGCTGTCCAAATGTGCGGCGGCGCGGCCGAAGTCACCCCGCGGACTGCGACAGGCGCTGCGGGGTGCCGGCTCCGTGATCAATCAGGCTGGACATTCCACGGCTCGACCGGATGATCCTATGCGTTTTCGGATAAGTACCCCGATTTCAGCGATTGAACGTCATTGCGCTTTGTGTGACGTTTCGTGGTGAAGACGTTCGGTGTCGTTCCGGCCCGGCTTCAGTTGACCAGTTGGCCGGATTCCAGGCGTTGCTGTTTGAAATCGCCTTTCTGATTTCAGCGGCCAACGGTGGGACGCAGGTGGGCGCTCCGTTCCGATGGGGCGGAATCGGGAGCGGCGAAGGGCACTTTTGACTCGGGAGGTGGCTTGGTGCGTGCGGTCGTGTTGCATCGTGGAGAGGATGGATATTGGGTCGTCGAAGTACCGTCCCTTCCGGGCTGTGTCAGCCAGGGGAAAACGAAAGCCGAGGCGATCGACAACATTCGCGAGGCCATCGCGGGGTGGATCGAAACGGCCACCGCCCATCAGCAACCGATTCCTGACGAGGATTTCGAGACCCAGGTGGTGTGCGTGTGACACGTCTGCCGATCGTCTCGGGTCGCGACCTTGTACACGCGTTGCGGCGGGAGTGTTCGCGCTGGACCGTCAGAAAGGCAGCCACCCGATTCTGTATCGGACCGATCCGCCCACGACAGTATCCGTGCCCGACCATCGCGAACTGGATCGGGGAACGCTTCGTGCCATCATTCGGCAGGCGGGGATTACGCCCGAGGCGTTGGCCAGGTTGCTGTGATCCTTTACGGTAGCCTCTTAGTTCCGGCAAATGATCGAACCTACCTGAACCGGCGGAATCCCATGGTCTGACTTTTCAGGAGCAAGAATCCAAACGTCGATTGGTACCGCAACAAAGTCTTCGGCGCGTGCTGCGCGCCCATTACTCCGAGAGGCATGATTCGCCGGGGCAGCATGCTTCGATGGCGTCGGCGAGGCTGTGTAGCGATCGCGCAAGTTCCGAGAAGCGAACAGAGTAAAGCATCGACCGGCCCTGCTTTTCCACCGCCAGCACACCGGCCTCGCGCAGCGCAGCCAGGTGCCGCGACACGACCGACAGATCCACCGAACAGCAGTCGGCCACCGCGCTGACACTCTGGGGCGTACCGCAGCGCGACAGGCAAAGGAGGATGTGCAGTCGCGTGGGGTCTCCCAGCGCACGAAACAGCTTCGCATCCAGGCATCCCTCCAGCCTGACGCAGCACCACTTGCGCCGCGCCGCCCGTTTCGTCTTTTTTTGTCTTGACACTTGCATATTGGTGCAAATATGCTACTATCTAGCGGGCGGGATGTCAAGGGCGCCGCTCACCGGCGCCGCATCGCAGGCCGCCACCGGACAGGGTCCGGCCGCACAGCCGCCATCGTGAACGCGGCCACCGGCCGACCCGCGAATACAGGAGAAAACGCGGTGAAAGCGAAACAGGACCATGCCACACAGACGGTGATCGATCAGGTTCGCGCCGGGTACGCGGCCGTGGCCAAAGGGGCAGCAGGCGGGTGCTGCGGATCGGGCGGGCCCGGGCAGGGATCATCCAGTGCGGGCGTCTGCGAGAACGTCGGCTACGCCCCGGGCGATCTGGCCCAGCTTCCCGAAGGCGCCAACATGGGCCTTTCGTGCGGGAACCCCACCGCGCTCGCTTCGCTACGGCCGGGGGAATTGGTACTTGATCTCGGCAGCGGCGGGGGGCTCGACTGCTATATCGCCGGCCCCAGGGTCGGCCCGACCGGGCGCGTGATCGGCGTGGATATGACGCCGGAAATGATCTCCCGCGCCCGCGGCGGCCTGGCGCAGTACCGCGCAAGAACCGGGCTGGACAACGTCGAATTCCGCCTCGGAGAGATCGAGCACCTGCCCGTGGCCGACGCCAGCGCGGACGTGGTCATCTCCAACTGCGTGCTCAACCTCTCGCCCGACAATCCGCAGGTGTGGCGGGAGATCGCCCGCGTGCTCAAGCCCGGCGGGCGCGTGGCCGTGTCCGACCTGGCGCTGCTGCGGCCGCTGCCGCCGGCCGTGCGTGACATGGTCGAGGCACTCGTGGGTTGCATCGCCGGGGCGGTGCTCATCGAAGAGACGCGCGGCATGATGGCGGCCGCGGGCCTGACGGACATTCGGCTGACGCCCAAGCCGGACTACGTCAAGACGCTGGAGGAAGTGCAGGATCCGTTGTACCGCCGCATCCTCGAACATCTGCCGGCGGGCACCAGCCCGGCCGAGTTTATCACCAGCCTCGACATCGCCGCCCGCAAGCCGGGATAGGTATACGAGCGGCGGGCGCGATCTTTGTAGGGCAGGTGCTCGCACCTGCCTTTACCATTTGCCGCTTTCGATGCTGAGGCGTACGCTGCGGGCATGCCCACGTACATCCGCTGGCGAGAGAAGGGGGCCGTCTACTTCTTCACCGTCGTGACGTATCGGAGGCAGCGCATTCTTACCGGCGAACTTTCACGGCAAATCCTGCGACGGGCATTCTCCTCGGTTCGGCAGAGACTACCATTCGATTTGAACGCCTTCGTGCTCCTACCGGATCACCTGCATTGCATCTGTTCGCTGCCGGACGGTGATGATGATTTCCCAACCCGCTGGCGGCAGATCAAGTCGCTGTTCACCAGGGACTACCTCGCCCTGGGCGGACGCGATTGGGATGTTAGCGAGCGCAGCCGCCGCCAGGGGCGACATGGGATCTGGCAACCACGCTTCTGGGAGCACCGGATTCGCGACGAGAACGACTACCTGCGTCACCGCGACTACATCCACCTCAATCCGGTTCGCCACGAGTACGTGCAGCGCCCGGAGGACTGGCCGTGGTCGAGCTTCCACCGCCACGTGCGCATGGGATGGCTCGATCCGGATTGGCCGGGGTCGCGTGCGGTAGAATTGCCACCTGTGGTGGAGTGACCAGGGCGCGTTGATAGTCAAGGCAGGTGCGAGCACCTGCCCTACCCGTTGGGCCGCGAGCCCAGGTTCGCTACAATGGCTTTTTCGGACCGGTGACCGATTTGGTTCGCAAACGAAAAGGAGTGATTCTGGTGGTAAGCAGCTTGTTTCGTACCTGTGCGTCCTGGATGGTCGGGTGTCTGGTCCTTGTCACCGCGGCGGCGGCGGACGAGGGAATGTGGCTCATCAACCGCCCGCCGACCCAGCGATTGAAAGAACGCTACCAGTTCGAGCCGTCGCCCGCCTGGCTGGAGCACGTGCAGAAGTCGTGCGTGCGCTTCGGGCGCGGCGGGTCGGCGTCCCTGGTGTCGGCGGAGGGGCTGGTAATGACCAACCACCACGTCGGCTCCGGTGTGCTGGAGCGGCTCAGCACCGCGGAACGCAACCTGCTGGCCGACGGCTTCCTGGCCCGCTCGCGCGACGAAGAACTCGCCTGTCCGGATTTCGAAGTGCGCATTCTCTGGTCCATCGAAGACGTAACGGCGCGGGTAGAGGCCGCCGCCGCGCCCGGGCTGCCCGCCGCTGAAGCGAACACTGCGCGACGCAAGGCCACCGCGGCGATCGAGCAGGAGTGCAAGCAGAAAAACCCGGACATGACCTGTGACGTGGTCACGCTCTACCACGGAGCGCGCTATCACCTGTACGCCTACAAGCGTTTCGATGACGTGCGCCTGGTCATGGCCCCCGAGCAGCAGGCGGCCTTCTTCGGCGGCGACAACGACAACTTCGAGTACCCGCGCTTCAACCTCGACGTCTGCTTCTTCCGCATCTACGAAAACGGCCAGCCGTTGCGCGCAGAGCATTACCTGAAGTGGAGCGCGCGCGGCGCGTCCGAGAACGACCTCACCTTCATCGTCGGCCACCCGGCGCGCACCCAGCGGCTGTACACCGTGGACCACCTCAAGTTCCTGCGCGACGTGGGCTACCCCACCATTCTGCGCCGCCTCTGGCGGCGCGAGGTGCAGCTCAACACCTTCATGGCCCGCAGCGCGGAAAACGAACGCATCGGAATGGGCGACCTGCACGGCGTGCAGAACTCGCGCAAGGCGTTCACCGGCATGTTGGCCGGCCTGCTGGACCCGGCCATCATGGCCGCCAAGGCGCAGGCGGAGTCGGCCCTCCGCGCCGCGGTGATGGCCAACCCGGAATTCCGCCAGAAGTGGGGCACCGCCTGGGACGAGGTCGCCCAGGCACAACGCACGTATGCTGAGTTCTACGAACGCTACTCGGCGCTGGACGGCCGCCGCTCCGTGATTCGCTCAGACCTCTACCGCATCGCCCGGCACGTGGTCATGCTGGCCGAGGAACTGCCCAAGCCCAACGCCGAGCGGCAGGAGGAGTATCGCGATTCCGCGCTGGACTCCCTCTATCTTTCACTCTATTCGCCCGCCCCCATCTACGACGATCTCGAAATCGACGGCGTGGTCAGCGGGCTTTCGTATCTCGCGGAAACCTTCGGCGCGGACGATCCGCTGGTGGTCGCGGCGCTGGCCGGGCAGTCGCCGCGGGCGCGCGCCGAGCAACTGGTGCGCGGCACGACGCTCAAGGAAGTAGCGGCCCGCAAGAACCTGGTGGAAGGCGGCACGGCCGCCCTCGCCGCGGCCGACGACCCCATGCTCCGCTTCGCCGCCGACCTGGGGCCCGAAGTCCGCCGTCTGCGTCTGCGCCACGAAGACGAGGTGGAGGCGGTGGAACGCGCCGCCTATACCAAGATCGCCGCGGCGCAGTTCGCCATTCACGGCGAAGATATCGCGCCGGATGCGTCGTTCTCCCTGCGACTCTCCTACGGCCCGATTCGCGGCTATGAGGAAGGCGGGCGCAGCATTCCGGCGTTCACCACGTTCGCCGGCCTGTACGAGCGGCACCAGGCGCGCGAGGGCAAGCCGCCGTTCGACTTGCCCCGCCGCTGGCTGGAGCGCAAGGACCGCCTCCGCCTCGACACGCCCTACAACTTCGTGTGCACCGCGGACATCATCGGCGGCAACTCCGGCAGCCCGGTCATCGACCGCGCCGGCGAGGTCATCGGCATCGTCTTCGACGGCAACATCCAGGGCCTGGTGTGGGACACGGTCTACACCGACCGCCAGGCGCGCGCCGTCTGCGTCGACGCCCGCGCAATCATCGAAGCCCTGCGCAACGTCTACGACGCCGCGGCGCTCGCGAACGAGCTGGAAGGCACGTAGCAGCCTGTCGAACAAAGGTCTCAACAGAGTGTGGCCCCGGTTTCCAACCGGTGCAAAAACGGGTTGAGATCCCGTGCCGCACCTTCTTCAGCGGGCTGTGACGCCCCACAGCTCCCGCCTCCCCCATTCCGAGACGCGCCCGCTTGCCCTCTACCCGCACGGTCAAGCGTCAGGAAGCAGTCACCCACTGCCCCCCCCGGAAAGCCATGGAGCGGTTGGCCATCGGTACCGCGACCGGCATGGAGCGGTCACCCGCCGGCGCCGCTTCGGCCGTTGGGCGGGCCGTATTTCGCCCTTCCCCAGCCCCCGGACGATTTGGTAGAATGTCCAGCCGTTCAAGGACCCCTTCCGCAGGAGGATCGAACATGACTTCGGGCACATCACCGAAACGGCAGCGTCGTCACAGTCTACTGAGTTCTTCTTTCATGCTCTTCGTGTTCTTCGTGGTGAGCACCGCCGGCCCGGCCATGGGGCGGTCGGGCGGGTTGGCGCCGCCGGATCCGGCCACCATGCCGCAGGGGTCCATCGTCGGTTGGGGAGAGCAGGTCGTCGGCGTGGACTTGAGCCATGGATTCGTTCATGTCGCCGCCGGCGGGGGCCACAGCTTGGGCCTGAAGGCGAACGGGTCCATCGTGGCGTGGGGAGGCAACGGCTATGGTCAAACTAGCGTCCCGGCCCCGAACACGGGCTTCGTGGCCGTCGCCGCGGGCTTGTTGCACAGTCTGGGCGTGAAGGTTGACGGGTCCATCGTGGCATGGGGACGCAACAATTCCGGTCAAACGAACGTCCCCGCGCCTAACAGCGGCTTCGTGGCCGTCGCTGCAGGGGCGTACCACAGCCTGGGACTCAAGGCCGGCGGGTCCATCGGGGCGTGGGGGGACAACTAC
>CAZMVD010000106.1:0-15068 GCA_964569425.1 uncultured Phycisphaeraceae bacterium | reverse complement strand
GAAATCGGATAGCGGTTCAGCAGGGCGTCGTAAGCGATGGAACGGCTGTGATCGTTGGCATCCGTGGTGCGAATCACATTGCCGAATGAATCGTAATCGTTACGGACGGCGACGATGTGGCGGTCCTCGGTATTCAACCAGCGACGCTGTTCCAGCAGATTGCCGCGGCTGTCGTAGGAGAAAAGGTCCTCCGCCACGCGCGTACCTGAGCCGTCGCGCGTGGTCGAGCGGGTCGCGCGATCCATCAACCAGATGGCGGGCACATAGAGGAATTCATTTTCTACGAGGACCTCATCCGCTGATTGACCAACGACGCCGAGGTTGTTCTCGTGCAACAGGTTGCCAAAGTCGTCGTATTGATATTCGGAGCGGATGTGAATCGGGGTGTCCGTTTTCTCATAGATAAAGCCGTCGCTCGCCTCATTGAACGCGAAGCACAGTTGCCTGCCGTCCGGGGAGGTATCCAGAATCCGATGCTGCACGGTATTGTCCGTGCGCTCGAAACGGTCCCCGGCCACATCCACCACTTCCTGACTAAGCACCATCCCCTTGCGGCAGTCCGCCACGACGCCGGTATCAAACGTGTATCTCACGATCTTGGTCGGGGCCGAGGCGTCGCCGAGTTCCCTGACTTCGGCCTGTCCAAAGCCGCGAAATTCCTGCTTGACGGGGTCGTAGTGTGGATCGCGATAAGTCATTTCCCGCGTGTATTCGTTGCCGCGGCTGTCGGACTCGGTGATTCTCGACACCACCGGCACGGATATCGGCATGGTCCGTGTCCATGGGTTTCCGGCGTCGCGCGCCCGCACCATCTGATCAACCGAAGGCTCATAGTCCATGGTCATCACCAGCCCCAGCCCGTTGTCGAACCGCCGAAGCAGGTGCGGGCGAACGCCGGGTACGAAGTCCAGAAACTGCTCGCGCGTCCCCAGAGGACGGGACCCGTGCGAAATGAGCATATCCACCGACCCGTTCCCGTTCATGTCCGCCCAACGCCGGGCATCGCAAACCACGTTGGGTGACGTGCCCGTGCAGAAAACCGCCGGCAGCCCCACGATGGTGCGCAGCGCGTCGAATCCCGCGCGCCCCTTGTTCAATCGATAGTGAATGCCATTGGGCGACACGGCCGGACGAACCACGATCAGGTCGGCCAGACCGTCACCATTCATGTCCGCGAAATCGGCCTGACTGATCTCACTGACGGACAACTGGCCGTCCAACGGCAGGTCGTGGGGGCCGTCGAAGTTTCCCCGTCCGCAACTGGCCCAAAAAGTGACGCGGTCGCTCTTGACCCAGGCGAGATCGGAAATCCGATCGCCGTTGACGTCGGCGATTCGGGCGCCCGAATCCTCAAAGCGGAAGGCCTGCGTACCATCGGAAAGCACCGGCAAGGACACTTCTCTCCCATAGCGGCCGCCGGGCATCATCATCCACAGGCGGTTGCTGTTGTCGCCCGTGAACAGAATGTCATTCAAGCGGTTGTGATCGGTGTCCAGTGTGCGGCTTCCGGCATTTTCAAACGGCCATTGGGGCCAACTGTCGGTGTTTCGCAAGTTCACGGGCAACATCCAGCTCCCCTGCCCGCTGTTAAGAAAACACTGAAACGTACTGCTGTTTACCTTGTGAATGAGATCCGATTCGCCATCCGCGCTGTGGTCAGCCAGATGGACCGCACTCGACCCCAGGTTCAGATTCGGAGCGTTGCCGACGAGCGAGCCGACCGTATCCCAGGCGAGCCGCCCGGCGTCATTCATGCCGAGATTCAGATGCACGCGGTGGGCAGCGGAGGTCGCATGAAGAAGATCGGGAAGGCCGTCGCCGTTCAAATCGATCAACTCGACGTTGGCCGATTCCAGCCCCACGGCCGGGTCCCCGGCGCTTAGCGTCACCGAGGCGGAAACGTTGTGAGGCGGATCCCAGGTGGTGTACTCCATCGTGGCGGCAGGCAGTTGCGTGACCCCGTCGGAACCGAATTGAGTCACACGGTGTAACAGCGACTGAAGTGTGCCGGGTTGGTACTCCAATTCGTAGCGCCGAACCAGCGCATCGGGCTGACCGTCCTGATTCAGGTCGCCGACCAGCGCACCGGGGGATGCGGGCACGCCCTGGGCAATCACGTCGATGCGCGCCAGCCGCAGCGCGGTGCGCACCTCAAAACCGCTGCGGTAATCCGAGTGCACATCAGGACGCCCCGCGCCATAACTCAACACCGCCGCATAGAACGCCGAACTGCCCGCCCAGCGGATTTCCTTGCAATACTTCTGGCCCGGAGAATCGGGATCCGCTTCATATCGAAACTCGATTTGATTGCCGTTGAGGTCGGTCGTACGACTCAACAGCCATGCGAACACGCGGCTGCCGTTCTCAATGCGCGCCGATGAGGTCGTTCCGAACTCATGCACCAAGCCGCTCTTGGTACGCGCCTGCCACCCCGCCGCGGTACGCTCGTAGCGCAGGAAAATCCCTTCGCTCTCGCTGCGCAGCGTGCCGTCGCTTACCGGCAACAGCTCTTCCAGGTCCACACCGCTGAATCGATCGATCTCCTCAGGATTGTCGATCGCCCCATCGAAGTCGTCGTCAATGCCGTTGGCCTCATCGACGTACAGCGGAAGGCCCCCGTCGATGTTGCGGCTCACCATGGTCAATCCCGAGAGTTTCCATCCAATCCCCAGCAGGCCGTTGCTGTTGCCGGTGTGGTATTGCAGCACCAGGGTCGGCCCGAACCCGGCGGGGCCTTGCGGAAACACGATCGGTATCGAGTGGGATCCGCTCCCGCTGTTGAACTGCGGTTGAAACGACTCGCCCAGTCCCTGAATCGAGCCCGGCCCCGCGGGCAGAGAGATCGTCTGCGGTGAAACGCCGTTCTTGTCCGCGGCGCGCACCGATCCTCCGGTGAACAGACACACTCCCACGACCAATCCGTATAGCGTGGCCGGTGCTCTCATAAGTGACCGCCTTTCGATTCGATGCCCGTCCGGCAGAGCCGGTTGCTCTCTCGCCGCATCGCCCGCTGCCCCGGCGACTTCGGCGTCGGCGAACCAGGCTCAAGAAGGACTGCCATAGGCCTTGATCCGCAGCTTGATGTCATCGATTCCCAGGTTCTGATCCGGACTGCGCGGATTCCCGCTGGCGTCCGCATCGAAGATCAGTATGAGCAGCTTTTTCCGCACCAGGTCGGGCGGGTCGCTGGGATCCGTGAATTGCCGCCCGGGTATGGCAAGCAGCCATTGTGTGTTCCACACCGACCACCCGGCCAGTTCGTCCTGAAAAATGGGTGTGTCGGTCGAGCGAATCTGCGCCTGCGTCACGGGAAACCGATTGATCACATTCAATTCCGGCGAAGTGGCCAATCGCGGAATGGCGAATGCATCGATGATGGCTCCACCGGCATCTCGGTACACCGCGGCCACGCCGGGAATCCGCTGATCCACGACCTGCCAGGAGCGGACCGGGCGCAGGGCGCAATTGCCGGTGACCGGCGCACGCAACATGCTGGTGCCCACCGGTATGAAGTGGGCGAACACCAGCGGGCCGTCCACGCCCAGGGCGCTGGGGTTGTCCACACCCTCCAGCAGAATCGCAAACTCGAACAACTTGGGGTTCGAGCAGGTGTCGAAATTCGCCGGTGCGCCAAAGGTAGTTCCGCGGCGCTGGCCGAAGATCGTGCGCCCGGCCACTTCGGTCGAGAAAGACAGAACCAGGGCCGGCCCGGCGTCGCGATCGGTGTCTATGCTGGCCAGGTCGCGAAAGGCGGGAACGTCAAGAAGTTCCTGCACGATGTTGGATTCGAGGTGGGCCCGGAACGCCTTGTTCTTGTTCAACTGCTGCTGGTTGGTGTCGTTGGCCGGGTCGATCGCCAGTCCGAGCATGTTCTTGCGCAGGCTGAACTCGTCCCCGCCATGATCGAACAGCGAAAGCTTTTGCAGGCGCGAGATGAACGCGCTCTCCTGACGCTTCTGGTCGAGACGGGCGATGATGCTCTCCAGGCCTTCATCGGTGACCAGTTCCGATCCGAGCAATCGCTCCTGATAGAGCCGCTGAACCTGCGCGGAGACTTCAGTGCGCTCGTTGTATTCATACGCGAAGGCCCGGGCCGCAAGCATGACGTACCGCCCGGCCAGATCAAAAAACGCCCCGTACTGCTCGAGTGCCTGGTTGCGGAACGTGCGAAAAGCCAGATCGCGGAAACGGAAATCCTGAAGCTTGTCGGTCTGCACGCGGCGAATGCGCTCCTGTTCCTCCAGGAGGCGACCGCCTTCTCTCACGTTCTTCTCGACCACGGCCAGCGCCTGGCGCATGGAGTTTTCCGCCCCGGCAAGCTCCAGGATCGCCAGGGGAGTCTTGCGCATCAGGTCTTCCAGTTCGATCTCCTTGCCGCGGATGTTCTGTTCGTTGGAGATTCTGGTCAGCGACGCGGTTTGCCAGCAGTTGATCCGCAGTTCTTCGCCCTGCAGGTCAAAGTCCGCGCCGATTCCGGGATCCGGTTCAATGCCGAAGGCGTCGGCAATGGGGTCGATACTGGCCGCAAGCTCCGACAGCCGTTCCTTGGCCAGGGCGAGTGCGCTTTTCTTTGCGTCGCTGCACCCCAGACTCACCGTCACACAGGCCGCCGCACTGCCGATCACACCCGCGATCTTGCTTGACTTGCCGCGATTCTCTCGGATCTTCGCAAGCTGCTCCTTGCGATCGAGCACCTTCTGACGGTCGGCGCACGCCGTGGCCAGAATCTCAAGCTCCTCGACCGCTTCTTCGCGAAGCAGTGCCACGTCTTCGGCCTTGTCTTCAATCAGAGCCTCCAGGTTGGCCAGCGACAATTCAGCGGCCTGGAGGTTGAGAGCGGCCTTGCGCAGTTCAAACATCGCCAGTTGAATCTGACCGACCGCCGGGCGCCGCACGAAACCCAGTTCCTGATACCCTTCCTCATCGATCAGGAAATTCTGCAGGTCGGGGCTGCCGGCGCAGGCGCCGTTGCAGCCGCTCTCGATGAAGTCATCGCCGGGACCATGCACGCCGTCACCGTCGTTGTCCTCGAAGTCGTTGTCCGTAAAGTCGGACGGCGAGGGCAACCCGAAGATCTCGATCAACCGGTCATTGAGGCCGGTGTCCGACTGGCGTACCTGATCCTCGAAGTCCGCGAAGTCGGATTCGTTTCCACGCAGCCGATTGGCAGCCAGGTTGGCGCGTTTGAGAATCCCGCGCGCGTTGCTGATTGCCTCCATGGCGGCATTGCGCACGATGCCGTAGTGGGATTGTCCGGCGCTGCTTCCGCCCTGAAGAAAATCCAGCAACTGCCCCGGCTGAATGATGCGGAACGGCACCACGTTGGGAATCAAGGCAAGTGGGTTGAATCCTGCGCCGGCCGCGTCGACGCGCTCCTGCATCTCATCCACGGCCGACGCCAGAAGACGGACTTCATCCACGCGCTGGCGATGGACTTCTTCCATCTGGTCTGGGCTATTGGGATCGGGCACCGGCAGCAGATGATTGAGCACCGCCCAGTCGAAATAGGCGCCGATGCCGCCGCGCCGCGCCCAGTCAGCCGTGCCCCAGGCGCGCGCCGCATCCAGGTCGGTCAAGCGCATGTCGATGTCTTCGCGGTAGTCCCTGCGGAAGGTAAGATCGACGATCCGATTGACCGTCCGGGCGCGGGCCGCCATGGCCGCGGCCATGTTGCGCACCGATTGGAAGCCGACGAGGTGCGTAATCCCGTCATCGTCCAGCACGGTCTCGCAATCGAACTGCCCGCAGTCGGGACTCCCCTGGGAGACCTGCAACGATGCAACCAGACTATCGGCGAATGCGGCCGGCACAGGCAGATCGCGCGCAGCGCCGAACACGTCCAGATAGCTCTTGGTAGCGGTAAGATAATACCCATACGCGTCGCCGTGCCCCTGCGGAAAGTTCTGTGACGCCAGCGCCAGGCTGGTCGTGCTGGCAAATCCGTAATTGGATCGATAGGCGATCGAACCGAGCGTCCCGGTCGCGTTGGGTCGCAGGCGGTTGTAAACCGCGGCCCGGGTGGTTGGGGAACCGAAACTCGGGTAATTGCCGTTGTTGTCGGTGGCCGGGTCGTCATTGAGCGGAACATTGGATGATGCGGGCAGGGTGATCTCGCGACCGCGCAGCAGGGCCAGTTCCTCATTCAACAGCGAGCCGACCCCAGGCAGGCCGCGAAACGCGAACAAGCCCGGTACCTGTTCGAGGGAGATGCCTTCCGCAAGCGCGCCTTCTCCGACCGTCGGGTCCATGGCGTCCGCGAACGCCTCGTTCCCCAGCAACATCTCAAAGGCAAACAGCTCTCCCAGGGCGCGCTGCACCAGGTGGGTGCCGCCCACAGGAATGGGCACGTCGTCGTTGGGAACGCAGGCCGGCTGGCGGACCAGCATCCTCAGTCGTTCGGCAGGGTCCCGCGTCGTACCCGTGCCCGGCGGCGGGTCGCAGCTTCCATCGGGACAGTCCCCGTTACCGTTGCAAGCCACACCATTGTTCCCGCCACCGAAGCAAACTCCGCCCCCCGGCGTCTGACCGGTGCCGGGTTTCCACGGACGACCATACCGCTCGATCATGTCACCGAAGGTCGTCGGACCGTTCGGGTCGTCACGCCCAAGGCGGAACACCTCCGTCGAGGCCTGTTCCGCGCTGAAGAGCGTGGCGATGGCATCCGAAGCATCGCATTCGTCCGGGCGGCCGTTGCCGTCGCAGTCGCGCACGTCTCCATCGCGGACCTCGCAATCATCCGGTATGCCGCACTGGTTGCAGTCGATGTCGCAGGAGTCCGGAATGCGGTTATTGTTGCAGTCCGCGCCGACCGTCACGCGCCTCGCCCCCGACACCGTCAAGTGGTTAAGCCCGATACTGTCCAGTGCTACAGTGCCATTCGTTTCGTCCAGTGCCCAAAGGGCCACGAGCCCCGTCGAGTCGGCAGGCATCGTGCTGAACATCGACTTACGAATTTGCGTTGCCGTTCGCGCGGTGTTCCAAATGCGAATGTCGCTTAAGAATCCGCCAAACGGTCGATCCGGACCTATCCCTTCTCCCTGCCCGATGCGCAGCCGCCCGGCCGTGCCACCGGCGGGAAGTCCCACTGCCGGCAACAGAATCGGTGCGCCCTGGTCAACATGCACGGCATACTGCACGCTCGATGGCGGCGAAACCGTCCGTGTCACGGCAACGTGATACCAGCGTCCCGTCATTAAGTTCGTGTCGGCTGTCACCACCGCGTCTGTCGTATCCGCGCGCTCGTGAGTAATGATCAGATCGCCGCCGGCATCTACTTCGATCGCGTACAGCAGATTGGTCGCCAGACTTTCGCCCGTCTCGCCAAATGCGAGGATTGATTCCAGTACTGGCGGTTGATTGAAGTTATTACTATGAAAGTGCTGTCGGTTCAGCCACATTTCGACCGTCAAATCGCCCGTGATGAATAGTTCCGGCGCAGGCGAGGTGAGTTCCAATAGGTCGTTTTGACCATTAAGCTGCAGGACCGCCCTCGTCGTGCGCGTGGTTGGCGATGGGGCCTCGGTGGCGTCCCATTGACCGTTGCCGTTGCAATCCGGGAGCGTTATGAACCAGCCTTCGGTCCGGCCCGCCGGATTGATTCCCGTGCCTGCAATGGCCAGGCCGTCAGTGGAAACCGCGTTTGCCTTATCCAGTTTCCATCCAGTAAATCCAGTCGCTCCATTCTCGGTTAGGACATCCGTAATGCGCTTCATGCCGAGATTCTGATGCCACAAGACTGAGGCGGGTCTCGTAACGAAGGTAAAGGGTGGTGGGTCGGGTACTGCCGCGTCGCCAACGACTAGCTCACCGTCGCCCGAGACGCTGAGTGCCGTCGTCCTGAGGGTGACGCCCGGCACCTGGCCAAGAATGGTCATAACAGCCGGGGTCGGTCCAAATCCGGGCGTCCAACGTGCGGCCTCATTCCCGGCAAACGTTTGATGGGCGCCCACCACGACTCCAGAATTGGTTACATCAAACGCTCCTCGTGTAAGTGGGAGGGACAGAGGAACGCAGGCTACGGAAGTACATGGGACGCCCGGAGGAGGAAATATATAAGTGCCTCCGGAGCTTAAGCTCATACTTCCAACGGTGAAAACGCCGTTAGGCGATACTCCGTCTGCCGTTGAGAAATTGACCAGACTTGAGTGCACGAGTGCCGTCCCACCCGATGATGTCCACTTAAATGCGCTTCCCGGCGGATCCAAGAGAAATTCAGTGCCATTGCCCACAATGGTGTTCCCATCGTCGGACATCGCTTTCGTAAAAAGGAACCCCGCTCCTCCCGGCAAGATCAAGGGCTCCACTGTTTCATTTGCCATTTGTTCGGCGCGAAAGGGGCCTCTGTTTGCGGCTCCGCTTCCGGAAACTCTTCCCGAGAAAACAGACTTCGTACCTACCAAAGTGACGTCCGTTGCTTCTGAAAACGTTCGACCAGCGATGTCGTTAAGAATTGGTTGTAAGGTACCCGGGAGGCCGCCGGAAAACTTCACGGCCTTGGTGCATCCGGTGGTGCCGACACACACCGCCGTGCTCTTGCCAGCGACGACCACCTGCCCACCGGCACTTGCGATACCTAGTGCTTCGCTGGACGGGGTGAGCGCGCCGGACGGAAGATGACCAATACCTTGAAAACAGATATCAAACTGCCGATCACAGCCGCCGGCCGCCGTAGCGCGCGACAGGTTCCCCAACGGCACCGCAACCAGCAGACTCAGCACCAGCACGCGTTGATTCAGCATGCGTGCGAATCGTCCGCTGGCTCCGCCCACGCAATACCACGCTGCCGCTACACGCCCGAGGCTTCTTCTTGTCCGTATATTCCGCATCTGCATTCTCCCCAGCGCAAGGACGCGCGCCGCGCTCATGGATTGCCCGCTGCCGTATTGCTCGATCCCGGCACGCGATCCAGTTGAAAAGTCCCCTGAACCGTAATCGGCTGCGCCGAAATCCCGGTGATCACTTCGGTGTACTGCCCCCTCAGGCGCTGCGAACCAAAGGTCCCGTCCAAACCGGCGAGTTCCTCGGTCAGCCGATCCTGCTGGCTCTCAATCTTGATGGTGATATCGCGCGTGATGTCGTACCCTTTCCGGTGTTCGGGATGGTATCGATGCCGATAGGGATTCAGCGGGTCCTCCGGCGTGATGGGCAACGTGCCGTGCAGCGTCCCCGATGCCCCCAGGGGGTCCAGCGGATCCCCCGCGTCCTCTGTCAACACGACCGGTCGATCGAACAGCACGGTCGTAAACCGGCGGGCCAGCGGACGACCGTCGCGAAACGTGTCCACGGTCATCGAATCGAGCAGTTGCGGGCTCGCGCCGCCCTGTGCCGCAGTGGGATCCGGAAGCTCCAGAAGCAGGGTCATTTCCAGTTGCGGCGCTTCCGCCTGGTCCAGCGGAAGCGGCTGGATGGCGGGGTGCGCACTTACCCGCGTGAGCGTGGCCCGACCGATCCAGCGTCCAAAGACCGGTTCGATACTGACATTGGCCGCCAGCACCGCCCGCGTGCCCACGTCGTCCTTCACGTCGATCACCAGCGGAAAGTCGACCGGTGATGTCCCACCGCCGCGGTTTCTGGCCGAGGTCGCCAGTTCCGCGCGGCGCGCCCGCAGTTGTACTTCCACCTGCGTCAGGCCCGGGGGAACCTGAACGACGGCCCCCGCCGCAAGGGGTTGCCATGTCGGCAATTCCAGCGGCCCCGAATCCCGAAATTCCAGCCAGTCCACGGCACCAGCGCCCGCGGAGCACGCCCCGTTTGCGGCCAGCGCAGCGCAGGGAAGGGCTTCCAGCGTCACCGTGCGCGCGCTGGCGGAAAAGGGAACCCCGATGCTCAGCGTGCGCAGCGCAGTGGTGCGTCCGAAGGACAGGCCGTTGGAAGTCGACGTCAAATCCAGCGGACCGGCATACTCGAAGTCCTGCACCACGTTCACCCAGTAGGCCGTGTTCGGCAGGATCGCGTCGGTTAGGTTCTTTCGCACCAGCGAATTGGCGGACATGGCGAAGACGTCGTGCTTCACGGGTGTGCCGCCGGCGCGGACCTTTCCGATGGCCTTGGGATGCGAAAAGAATTGCTCGAAGGAGAGAATCCCCGATGTCGGATCTGTCAATGCGCCAAACAGG
Source organism: uncultured Phycisphaeraceae bacterium (assembly GCA_964569425.1). GTDB lineage: Bacteria > Planctomycetota > Phycisphaerae > UBA1845 > UBA1845 > JACQXM01. Next base: position 4,953 of record CAZMVD010000106.1, on the reverse strand, counting down.
TTGGCGGTCCGGCTTGAGAACTGATGGCTGCGAATCACCGGCCGACCCGCCAGGTGCAACTGCCCCGCGGATCGCATGTGAATCAGGTAACCGCGGTGCCCGTGCAGGACACGCAGCGTAGAGATGTTGGGCGGCACATCCCGGTCGTGAAAGAGCCATCGACCGGTGGCATCGCCATCATTGACCGCGGTAGCCGCCCCCTTTTCGACCAGCGTCCAGATCGCCTGGTAGTCCAGCGGCGGCGACTGCGCCGCGAGAATCTCATCCACGGTGTTCGGTTCGGGTTGCAGGTTGAGCCAGACGGCGTTCCAGCCCGCCTGCAGATCGATCGACTCGGTCACAAGCTGGGCCGGAGCGGCCTCTGAGAACGTCGTCCAAACCACAAGTATGACGGCCAGCCGAGTGTACATGCTCCATCCCTTTTTCTGGACAACTTCATGGCCCAAGCGGTCACAGTCCGTGCCCACACCCACCACATGCGTAAACCACGCCGCATCGACACCACCCAAACGGACCATCCGGGCGGACGGGTTTCCCGCAGAGGCACGCCGCCCGGTACTTGGGCAGCGGTCTTGGGCGAATCGGCTCGCTGCAAACTTGGGAAGTTCGCTCACCACCAGGGGCAGCGTTGCTTCAAGGAGTGGAATTCCTGGTGTCGCCGTCGCCCGTTCCGCGCATAATGATGTCATGATTCCGTTGACAAACGACTCGAAAGGACACGTGCCCCAACTCGACCCCAACGCTTCGCAAGTGACGCGCCTGTTGGGCGAAGCGGCCGCCGGGAATGCCCAGGCCGCGCGCGAACTGCTGCCGCTGGTGTATCGCTCCCTGCACGATCTGGCGGAACGGCGAATGCGCGACGAGCGCCGCGGCCATACCCTTCAAGCCACGGCCCTCGTGCACGAGGCCTACATGCGCCTGGTCGACGGGCACAACGTAGCCTGGGACAACCGCGCGCATTTCTACGCCGCCGCGGCGGAGGCCATGCGACGCATCCTCATCGAGCACGCCCGCCGCGTGGGCGCCAAGAAACGCGGCGGCGATCGCGTACGGGAAATCGCCAGCGTGGCCGATCTGGCGCATGAAGACACAGTGTCCGACGCCCTCGAAATCGACGCCGCCATTGAAGCCCTTCACCAGGTAGACCCTCGGGCCGCCAGCGTCGTTCAACTCCGCTTCTATACAGGGCTCTCCATCGATGAGACGGCCGCCGCCCTCGGCGTGGCCCCAAGCACGGTCGATCGCGAATGGCGTTACGCGCGCTCGTGGCTGTTGCGCCGCGTGCAGCAAAGTGACGAAGCAGGATCGCAAGCGTGAACTCAGCCGATCGTGAGCGTGTGAAGGAGCTCCTGGCCCGGGCCGCGCGGCTTCCGCCCCAGGACCGCGTGGCGTTCATCAGGCGGGCGACTGCGGACGATCCGCAGGCCGCCGCAGAAGCGATCGACCTGCTCGCGACCCTCGACGACCCCCTCTTCATGAGTGCCCCAACGGGCGTTGGCATGGCCGCCGCCCTGCCCGGTGCCGCCCTGCCCGGCGAAAGCCCCGGCACCGTCATCGACCGCTACAAGCTGCTGCAGCTCATCGGCGAAGGCGGATTCGGTTCGGTCTATCTCGCAGAACAGACCCAGCCGGTTCAACGGCGCGTGGCCTTGAAGATCATCAAGGCGGGCATGGACACCAAACAGGTCATCGCGCGCTTTGAGGCCGAGCGTCAGGCGCTGGCCCTGATGGAACACCCCAACATCGCCCGCGTGCTGGATGCCGGCGCCACGGCCGGCGGCCGGCCGTACTTTGTCATGGAGCTGGTGCGCGGCGAGCCGGTGACTCGCTACAGCGATCGGGAGCGGCTGCCCATCCGAAAACGGCTGGCGCTGTTTCAGAGCGTGTGCCACGCCGTGCAACATGCCCACCAGAAGGGAATCATTCACCGCGACCTCAAGCCTTCGAACATCATGGTCACCGTGGCCGACGGCGAACCGCTGCCCAAGGTGATCGACTTCGGCATTGCCAAGGCGACCGAAGTGCGCCTGACCGACAAGACGCTGTTCACCGAAATGCACCAGCTCATCGGCACGCCGGAGTACATGAGCCCCGAGCAGGCCGAGGTGTCCGGCGTGGATATCGACACACGCAGTGACATCTATTCCCTGGGCGTGCTGCTTTACGAACTCCTCACCGGCAGTACGCCGCTGGAACGCGGCCGGCTTCGTGCTACTCCCCTGGTCGAGGTTCAACGCCTCATCCGAGAGGAGGAACCGCTGCGCCCCAGCCTGCGATTGGCCACCCTCGGTTCATCTGCCCAGGCACGCTTCGCCACGCCGCTCGAGACTACGATCAACCATTCTGATTCCTCCGCGCTGGACATTGCCCGCCGCCGCCAATCCGACCCGCTGCAACTGACTCGCACGCTCCGCGGCGACCTCGACTGGATCGTCCTGAAGTGCCTGGAAAAAGACCGCCGGCGCCGCTACGCGACGGCCGGCGCCCTGGCCGACGACATCGGCCGCTACCTGGACGACCAGCCCGTCCTGGCAACCCCGCCGGACCGCGTCTATGCGATTCGAAAGTTCGTCCGCCGCAACCGCGGCGCGGTAATGGCGGCCCTGGCGATCAGCACGACCCTGCTGATCGCCACGGGTGTGTCGCTCGTTTTCGCCCTGAATGCCGCCCGCGAGCGCGCGTCCGCCGAGATGGCGCTCGAGCGTACCGAGAAGGCGGAAGCAGAAGCCATGTCGCGCGCGGGAGAACTTGAAATAGTCGCCGCGTTTCAGGAAAAACAGCTATCAGGTATCGATGCCCAGCGGATGGGTTCCAAGTTACGCGCCAATCTGATAGCCAGCGCCCGAGCGGCCGCGGAACGATCCAGTCTCTCGCCTGACCAAGTTGACGACCGGGTCGTCGAGTTGGAAGCCCTCATTTCCAGAATCGACTTTACCGGAATGGCCCAGAATTCCCTTCAGGAGAACTTTTTCCAGCCCGCCCTCGCCGCCATCGACGAGCAAGTCGTCGAACCACTGGTGCGTGCCCGGCTGTTACAGACCATAGCAAGCACCTTGCACAAGCTGGGCCTCTACGATGCCGCGAATGCACCGCAGGAAGAAGTCGTGGCGATTCGCCGCCGAGAACTGGGGGACGACCATCCCGATACCCTCGATTCGATGAGTAACTTGGGTTTCCTGCTCATGGCACAGGGAAAATTGGCGGTGGCCGAGCCTCACGCACGCACCGTGCTTGACGTTCAAAGAAGGGTGTTAGGCCCTGACGATCCCGACACGCTCATCTCCGTGAGCAACCTCGGACTTCTATTGCAGGCCCAGGGCAAACTCGCAGAAGCCGAGTCCTATCATCGGGAAGCCATGGAGAAACGCCGCCAGGTGCTGGGTAACGATCATCCCGATACCCTGGCCGCGATCAACAACATGGGCTTCTTGCTTCAAGCGCGAGGCCGACTGGAGGACGCCGAGCCCTACTTCCGGGAATCTCTCGCGGGGCTCCGCAGGGTTTGGGGCGACGAACACGTCGACACGCTAGTGGCCATCAATAACATGGGCGCGCTGCTCTATGTCCAGGGAAAGTTCGAAAAGGCAGAGACGTACTTCCGCGAAGCGTTGGGAACCTCCCGTCAGGTGCTGGGCGCCGATCACCGCGATACGCTTCGGGCCATGGATAATCTGGCCGTGGTCCTCCGTGCGCAGGAACGCCTGGCCGAGGCAGAAGTGTATTGCCGGGAATCAATGGAAAAACACCGCAGTGCGTTGGGCAATGACCACCCCGATACGTTGATTTCCATCGGCAACTTGGGCGTGCTTCTGGTCGCCCTGGGCAAACTGTCCGAAGCCGAACCCTTCCAGCGCGAAGCGCTGGAAGCCTCGCGCCGCGTCCTGGGGGACGACCATCCCGAAACGCTCCGCGCGGTCTTTAACATGGGGAACCTCCTGGTTTCCGCCGAGAGGTACGCAGAGGCCGAAGGGTATGTGCTGATGGCCCTGGAGCGACAACGTCAAACCCTGGGCGATGGGCACCCCCAGACACTTGCCTCATTGGGGCTGGTCGGCAAACTGCTGAACGTACAGGGAAACGCGCGAGCGGCCGTCGATGAGCTGGCCCCGGCGGAACAGACCGCGCGGCGCGTTTTCGTCGGCGGCAACCTGGTGCGCCTCGGCCGATTCCTCACCACATTGGGCTGTGCTCGCGTATCCCTCGGCGAGTTAGATCTCGCCGAGACCAACCTGTCCGAAGCGCAATCCATCCTGAGCGAAGCCGGGGGTGCGACAGACCGGGACCGTATCGAGGTATGGAGCTGCTTGATCCAACTCTACGAAACTTGGAACACGGCCGAGCCCGGCCAGGGCTTCGACGATCAAGCCGCGGCTTGGCGAAACCGCTTGCCACCGTAGGGTAAACAAACTCAACGTGAGCGTTATGCGCTGGGCTGGAGGCTCACGCCGGAAGAACTGTGCTCGACGATTTCGCCCGGGAGTAATACTACCCGCCACGCTTCAGTTTCAGCCGCACCGCCCGAAGCGCTGAAGCGATGTAACCTATGACGAACGCATCACTTACAGCAATGGGCCCAGCAAGACTTGAACTTGCGACCTCGTCGTTATCAGCGACGCGCTCTGCCAACTGAGCTATGAGCCCTGCCATAGGCCCGCATGGCGCTTTCTCTGATCCCGTTCGCCATCGACTTCCGCCCCCGGGACCGAAATGCGTCATGCGGCTGGCGCTCAGAATGTAGTCGCGCCGCATGGCCTGTCAACGCGCGCCGTTTCCTCCCGCTGGCAGTAGCTCGATACCGATGTGACGAAGCCGCGTCCAACCTTCGTAAGGGGAAACCTAACGCGATTTCTTCGGCGGCTTACCGTCGCTGTGTTTATGCTCGGGGGCGTCGCCCTGGTGGCGGAACCCGGTGATCTGCGGAAGCTCTTCGGGCTTCTCGCTCGGGTGCACGGC
>CAZMVD010000105.1:0-15109 GCA_964569425.1 uncultured Phycisphaeraceae bacterium | reverse complement strand
TTCGCTCGTCGAGAACTCGCATACCGGCCTTGCACTTCGTGAGGTGGTAAACGCCGAAACGCCGAAACGCCGAAATGCCGAAAAGAGGTCATCGGACAACGGGCGACAGGCCACAGGCGGTGCCGCCAACGCCGAGCGGCGTAATGACCGGAGTCGCTCCACAATCCGCAATCCGAAATCCGCAATCGACAATTCGTTGCTGGTCGTCGGCGCGCGGCAGCACAATTTGAAGGATATCACGGTGTCGGTCCCGCGAAACGCCATGACCGTGTGCTGCGGACCGAGCGGCAGCGGCAAGAGCAGCTTCGCGGTGGACACGGTGTACGCCGAGGGTCAGCGGCGGTACGTGGAATCGCTGAGCGCCTACGCGCGGCAGTTTCTCAGCCGGTTGACGCCCCCGCGGGTGGAGCGGATTCACGGCCTGTCGCCCGCGATCTGCATCGAGCAGAAAACCACCAGCCGCTCGCCGCGGTCGACCGTGGGGACCATCACCGAAATCTACGACTACATGCGCGTGCTCTGGGCACGGCTGGGCACGCCGTACTGCCCGGCCTGCAAAGTTCCCGTGGGCACGCAGACCAGCGACGAGATCGTCGAGCGCATCCTCGCGCAGGGCGAGGGCCGCCGGGCGCTGCTGCTGGCGCCGGTGGCGCCGGAAGGCACCGAGGATTACGCGCAGTTCTTCACCCGCGAACGCGCCAACGGGTTTGCACGCGCCCGGATCGACGGGGTGGTACACGAGCTTTCGGCGCCGCCGCCTCTGGATCGGCGGCGCGATCACCGCGTCGAACTGGTCATCGACCGGGTCGTGGTCCGCCGGGCGCAGGTCTCGCGCCTCACCGACAGCGTGGAGCAGGCGCTCTCGCGCGGCGAAGGCACGCTGTTGGTGCAATGGCTCACCGAGGGTTCCCACGGTGCCCCCAGCGGAGAAATGAGTTTCTCGCAGCATCGCGCCTGCGAGCGGTGCGGCACGGCCTTCGACGATCTGTCCCCCCATCATTTCTCGTTCAACACGCGGATGGGCTGGTGCGAGGCGTGCGAGGGGCTGGGCACGCAGCAGGGGGCGAGCCCGGCGGCGATCGTGCTGCACCCCACGCGCTCCCTGCTCGACGGGGCGCTGGCCGGGTGGGAGGACGTAGCGCCGGGTTCGCTGCTGCATGCCATGATTCTGGCACTGACCGAGCACGTCGGCTGCGATCCGCGGCGAAGCTGGAACGGCCTGACGGAGGTGCAGCGGCTGGCGGTGCTGCACGGCTGCGGGGAGGACTGGATCGCGGTGACACCCGCGGGGACGGCGGTTCCGCCGGGTTTGCGTTTTCAATGGCGCGGGTTTTTCCCCGCGATCAGCCGCGCCACGCAGGTGAGCTGGCAATATCGCCAGAAGCTCTCGGAACTGGTAACCGAAGTGCCGTGCGATTCGTGTGCCGGGGGGCGCCTGCGTCCCGAGCCCGCGGCCGTGCGGCTCGGCGAGCGGACCATCCACGAGGTAAGCCTGTGGCCGATGGGGCAATCGCTGCCCTGGTTCGAGGGATTGAAACTGACGCCGCGGCAGCGGACGGTGGCCGGGGAACTGCTGAAGGAAATCGTCTCGCGGCTGCGGTTCCTGGTGGATGTCGGGCTGAATTACCTCGCGTTGCATCGCACCGCCTCCACCCTCTCGGGCGGCGAGTCGCAGCGGATTCAGCTCGCTTCGCAGATCGGCACGGGGCTGACGGGCGTGCTCTACGTGCTCGACGAGCCCACCATCGGCCTGCACCCCCGCGACAACGGAAGATTGATCGGGGCATTGCACAAGCTGCGCGACCTGGGCAACACGCTGCTCCTGGTGGAGCACGACCGCGAGGTGATCGACCACGCGGACCACGTGCTGGATTTCGGCCCCGGCGCCGGCGCCTTCGGCGGCGAAGTAACCGCCGCGGCCGGTCCGCGCAAGTTGCGCAGCACGCGCGCATCGTTGACCGGTCGGTACCTGAGCGGAAAGGAGGCGATCGCCGTTCCGACCAATCGCCGGCCGGTGCCGCCCAGCGAACCGCAGGACCTGGCCCGCGCGGACTTGCGCAAGTCGATTGGCCGGCGCAGCGCTAAGCCCACCCGCCCCGACCCCGCCGACGCCAGATCGGTCCGCTGGCTCACCGTCCACGGCGCGCGCGAACATAATCTGAAAGAAATCGACGTCGCGTTCCCCCTCGGCCGCTTCACCTGCGTAACCGGCGTCTCCGGCAGCGGAAAGAGCACGCTGGTGTCGTCGATTCTCTATCACGCACTGGCGGCGCGGATTCATCGCGCCTCGCTGGTACCCGGTGGGCACGAGCGGATCAGCGGGATCGAATACATCGACAAGGTGATCAATGTGGATCAATCGCCGATCGGCACCAGCCCGATGAGCAATCCGGCAACGTACACCGGGGTGTTCGACGCAGTGCGCGAACTGTTCGCCCGCCTGCCGACCAGCCGCATTCGCGGCTACACGGCCAACCGCTTCAGCTTCAACCGCCCCGGCGGGCGGTGCGAGGCCTGCCAGGGGCTGGGGCAGCGGTGCATCGAGATGCACTTCCTGCCCGATGTGTGGGTCGAGTGCGAGAACTGCCAGGGCGCGCGCTACGTGCCCGAAACGCTGGAGGTGCGCTACCGCGATAAGAGCATCGCCGACGTGTTGACCCTGCGGGTGGACGAGGCCCTGCAACTGTTTGACAAGATCCCGCGCCTGCGGCACCTGCTCCAAACGCTCAGCGATGTGGGCTTGGGGTACGTGCAGCTCGGACAATCCGCGGCCACGCTGTCGGGCGGCGAAGCCCAACGGGTCAAACTGGCGGCGGAGCTGGGTCGGCCCTCCACCGGAAAAACGCTGTACATCCTCGACGAGCCGACCACGGGACTGCACTTCGACGATCTCAAAAAGCTGCTGGCGGTGCTGCACCGGCTGGTCGACTTGGGCAACACCTGCATCTGCATCGAACACAACCTGGACGTGATCAAGACCGCGGACTGGGTGATCGACCTGGGGCCGGAAGCCGCCGACGCCGGGGGCACGGTGGTGGCCGCGGGAACGCCCGAGCAGGTGGCCGCGTGCCCGACATCGTTCACCGGCGCGGCCCTGGCGCCGCTGCTGGCGGCCGGTCCGCGCGCGGAGCGCGCCGTCTATCGCCCGGAGCGGGAGAGTGCCAAGCGCAAGGCACTGAACGCGCCGATCGAACTGGGCGGCGACGTCCAGATGCCCTGGGAACGCGACGGAAAAACCTGGCACACGGTCAACCACGTCGACTACCACGGCGCGGCCGTGGAGTGGGATCCGGCGGTGCTGGTGTGGTTGATCGACACCATCGAGCGCCTCGGTGGCTTCGCCCCGACCGACTGGAACCACCGCACGCGGATCGAAGTCAAGGCGCCCGCGGACCAACCCTGGTTCGCCCACGTGCTCACGGGCAGCAAGGACCTGTTGGAGGTCGCGATTCGCGTGCCCGCCGCGACATTCAATGCCGCGGCGCTCGCGCGCCGCCTGGCCGTGAAAACGCTGGATGATCGCGCCGACCTGCCCATCTACGGCCAGTGGAACCGGGTGCGCCTGCGTTCGCCGCGCCCCGATTGGCAGGAGGTGCGGCTGTACCTGCGCGACTTTGTCGACGTGAACAAAACCGCGTTCCGCGCATTTCTAAAGGAAGCCGCCGCGGCATACCACAAGCTGCTGGCCGGTTCGCAGGCCGACCCGGTAAGGGCCGAACCATGGAAATCGCAGGGGTTCCAGTGGCATCTCTCGCAGCGCGGCATCCACAACCGGCGCGACGTCGCCTGGAGCCCCGCCGACCTCGCGGCCACCGTGGGCCTGCTTCGCAAGCTCCAGCCGAACCTGGAGTTTGACTGGGGCAGCCGCACCGCCGGGCAGTTCACCGTCCCTGGCGAAAGCGCGCCCGCCGGCAAGATCGTGACCAACATGCCTCGCGGTCTGCGCGTAGAGCTGCGCACGCCCAACGGCGCGTTCACGCCGGCGCAGGTAGACCGCCTCGGCGAAGACGTCGAAATCAAACCCCAGGCCGCCTACGACCGCGTGGTGTTCTGGCTCAAAACGCCGGCCCAATGCGACCCCGCACAGTTGCGGGAGGTATGGCGAAGGTGCCGGATAGCGACATCTCCTGAAAGGACCGGGTCCGCATGACCGCACTTGTCCCCAATCGCTGCCTGTTCGCGTTCGAGTTTCCGCTGTCCTACCGCCCCGCGCTGCCGCCCATCGACGGCGACGTGGAGAAGTGGAGCGCGGCCGAGGCGCTGCCCAAGCTCGGCGAACTCGACGGTCGCGAAGACTTCGCCGATCTCTGGGCCTGCTGGAACGAGCAGGGTCTCGCCCTCGCCTGCCGCGTATCCGGCAAGCGCAAGCCCCTCAACTGCGACCCGCAACGCTACTGGGCGGGCGACAACCTCCGCCTGTGCATCGACACCCGCGACGCGCGCAGCAACCGCCGCGGCACACGCTACTGCCAGCAGTTCTATTTTCTCCCCACGGGCGGCGGAGCCGATAAACGCTCCCCCGTTGCCGGCGCCGCCCGGCTGCAACGGGCACGCGAAGATGCTCCGGCCGTTCCAGCAGAACGGCTGCAAGTCGCGGTCCGCGTCACGCGCGGCGGCTACTCGCTGGAGGCCCTCATCCCCGCCGACTGCCTCAGCGGCTTTGACCCGGCCGAGCACCCCCGAATCGGCTTCTATTACATCGTCGAAGACGCCGACTTCGGGCAACAATACCCTACCGTAGGAGACGAGCTCCTCTGGTACGTCGATCCCTCCACCTGGCCGACGGCGATCCTCTCTCAATCAATCTGAATCTCGATCCGAAATCCTTCGGTAGAATCGGATCACGCTAGACTGGGCAACATCTCGACGCACATTTATGTAAAACAGGGAAATCATTGCAGTGTTACGCCATTGTATAAATCAAGACACTTCGATAAGATAATCGGCAGAGCTGACCGGGGGGACACGCCACTTGTTACTTGCGAATGATGGAACCGCTGACCTGGCCTCTTTCGGGTCGCCGCATTGGGCCCAACGGCCTATCAGCCCTGTGGAGAAACTCATCCGGGGCGCTGTGGGACCGGCTTTCCAGCGGGTCTCACGAGCCGTAAGGACCGTGCGACAAGTTCTTCAACAGACAGTTAGCAGAGGGTTCAATCGTGAACACGGAGCCGGCGCGCTGGTTGGTTTCGGTGTACTTGTTCGCGTTACATTGCTCGGAGTGGCGTTGGCGGTCGACGACGGTCCGGGCAGCGGGTACACGGTGCGACCTTAGGGAACGGCGGCGAAGTTCGGTCCCGCGGCTGGCTCAGGTCCGCGCGGCGCATCGACAGCGGGTGTCCGGCGGCCCATACTGGTGCGCATGTTTCAGGGCGCGGGTTCCTTGCGTTCATACCGATTGCTGCGCGGTGCGTCCGGCTTCGGCCATCATTGCGCTGTCTGTCCAGATCGAGTTCTTCTTGTTCTTAACCGGGAGAGCGATTGAACACCAAGCCGCTCAACCTGGCCGTGCTCATTTCCGGCGGCGGACGCACGCTGCTCAACCTGCACGATCGCATCGTGGACGGATCGCTGCCGGCACGGATCGTGGTGGTGGTCAGCTCGCGCGGCGACGCGGCCGGCGTGGCACGGGCCCAGGCGCGCGGGCTGAAGACGGAGGTCGTCGAGCGGCGCGGCCAGAGCGACGCAGCTTTTCAGGCGGGCGTCACCCGTTGCCTGGCCGGAGCCGACCTGGTGTGCATGGCCGGCTTCCTGTGCCTGTGGCAAATACCCAATTCCTTCCGGGGCCGGGTGATCAACATTCACCCGGCGCTGCTGCCCGCCTTCGGGGGTCGCGGCATGTACGGTCGCCGCGTCCACGAGGCGGTGCTGGCCGCCGGCGCCGCGGAAAGCGGCTGCACCGTGCACTACTGCGACAACGAGTACGACCACGGCCCGGTCATCCTGCAGCGCCGCGTGCTTGTGCTTCCGGGTGACACACCCGAGTCACTGGCGGAGCGCGTCTTCGCTGAGGAGTGCGTTGCCTTTCCGCAGGCCGTGCGCCTGATTGCGGAAGGGCACGTTCGCTGGGAAGCCGGCCAGGTCGTCCGGGAAGGCTGAAGGCGGAATGGTGCGCGAATGGCGAATGGCGACCCGGAACAGCCGGGCTTCAACGAATGGCGAAACAAGAATGTCGAATGGGTAGGCGGAACGCCTGCGACGAGAGAACGCTGAAACACCGAAACGCCGAAGCCGACAATCGCCAATCGCCAATCGACATTCCAGGACCGCCAATCGGCACTTGGCAATCCCCAATCCGAAATCCACAATCCGCAATCAAATGGGTCCTATAATATTTCGTCCGATAAGTTTTGGCTTCAACCATAAAATAACTTGCGCGGACCTGGCACAAACGTGTTTCACGTGAAACAAGCCTGCGCAATTCACAGCCATTTCGGCGTTTCGGCTTTCAGCTTTCGGCGTTTTCGCGCAAGACCGTTTCACGTGAAACATTCCCAGATTAACACCCCCGTCTCCGCCATCCTCGCCCCCAGCGCAAGCTTGTTTCACGTGAAACAACGTTGCGCAAACCTGTTTCTCGCGAAACACAGCTGCGCCATTCCCCCTGATCGCTTCGCGCGCCTGTTACCGCGGGCGGCGGTGATGATCTTTGGTGCGGCGAAGGCATCGGCCAGGCGGGGTGGGAGCGGGTCGGCGGGGGCGGGGGGGCACGCTTTGCGGTCGCCGCGTATAGTGCCATGCTATTGGCACTCATAGCCCTACGCCGATCAGCGTCCAGCGTATGTCACTTACGGCTCATCCGACGCGGGCTCGCTCACCCGTTTGGCCGCCAGCAGGCCCAACTCGAACAGCGCGTACATCGGACCGGCCAGCAGAAGCTGGCTGATCACGTCCGGCGGCGTCATCACCGCGGCCAGCACCACCACCGCAAACAGCACGTAGCGCCGCCCCCGCGCCATCGATGCCGCCGGCAGCAGCCCCGACCACGCCAGAAAGAACACCACGATCGGCGTCTGAAACGCCAGCCCGAACCCCAATGCCAGCATCAGCACGAAAGAAATGTAGTAGTCCAGCGCAAACTCGCTGTGCAGCGAACCGCCGGTGCCCGTCTCCAACGGCGCCGAGAGAACACCCTCGGGCGACTGAACGCACAACCGCCGCGTGCGCCCATCCACCCACGCATCGCCGGGTTGCGCATTCGGCGGCGGCGCTTCCAGCACCGGCACCCTGGCCGGGGGGATTGCCTCCGCCGGCACGGGCGCCGGCTCATCCTCCGTGAGCAGCAGCCGCTGAATGCCCGCGGGCGTCAACTCCGGCACGTTGAACCGCTTGTTGAAGTTGATGAAGAAATGCAACACCAGCGGCAGCACGATGAAATACAGAAACAGCACCCCCACCGCGAACAGCCCCATCGAAGCAGGCAGCAGCCGCCGCACGAAACGCCGCTCCTGCGCGTAGAGCCCGGCCGAAACAAAGCGCCAACCCTGGTGCAGCACCCAAGGCATGGTCAGCACCAGCCCCGACAAGAACGCCAGACGCAGGTAGGTGGTGAACGCTCCCGTCGGCGAGAGCACCTGCACCCGCGGCTGCAGCCCATTGGCGTATTGAACGATCAACAGCGGGCGAAAGACGATCTCCAGAATTTCGCGCCCGAAGTACAGCGCCAGCACCGTGCCCAGTCCCACACCGATCAGCGCGCGGACCAGGCAGCTTCGCAGTTCATCCAGATGATCGCCGAAAGACATGCGCGACGCGTCAACGACCGGATCCGGCCGCGCGGCCGCTTCGTCGTGGTTCGTCCGCTCCGTGGGATGGGCCATTGCGTGCGATTCTAAAAACGCGCGCCGTCAGCGTCAAAGGTGCCGCGCCGAAATACACGCCCGCATTCGTCGTTCATCATTCGGTATTCGCGGCCCCGCCGTGCGAGGCGTAGCCGCGCGGGTGCGCGCGGTGCCAGCGCCAGGCGGTTTCCACGATCGTGCGAATGTCGGTGTAGCGCGGCCGCCAGCCGAGTTCGCGCATGATCTTCGACGGGTCGGCGAACAGCGCCGGCGGATCGCCTGCGCGGCGCGGCGCTTCGCTCGCGGGAATGGCGTGGCCGGTGACCTGCCGCGCGACCTCGATCAGTTCGCGCACACTCACGCCGGTGCCGGTGCCCACGTTGTAGCACCGGAACTCACCGCGGGCGGGCGACTCGATGGCGCGGCGGTGCGCTTCGGCGAGATCCTCGACGTGGATATAGTCGCGCACGCAGGTGCCGTCGGGCGTGGGATAGTCGGTGCCGAAAATGCCGATCTGCTTTCGCTGCCCCAGCGCCACTTGCAGCACCAGCGGGATCAGGTGGTATTCCGGTTCGCGGTCTTCGCCGAGCGTGCCGTCGGCCGCGGCGCCGGACGCGTTGAAATAGCGCAGCGCCGTCGCCGCCAGTCCCCACGCGGCGGCGCTGTCGCGCAGCGCCCACTCGATGGCCAGCTTGGTGCGCCCGTAGGGGCTGATGGGTTGCTGCGGCATGTCTTCGGTGATCGGCACCGCGGGAGGCACGCCGTAGGTGGCGCAGGTGCTGCTGAACACGAAGTTGCGCACTCCGCGTGTCTCCATCTGCTCGAGCAGCGCGACGGTGAGCGCCACGTTGTTGCGGTAATAGCGCAGCGGCAGGCGCACCGACTCGTTGACGTCGAGCAGCGCGGCGAAGTGCATGACGGCTTCGATGGGGTGTTCGTCAAAGGTGCGGCGCAGCGCCGCCTCATCCGCGAGGTCGGCGACGACCAGCGCGGCGCGCGGATCCACCGCCTCGCGGTGCCCGCCGCTGGTGAGGTTGTCATAGACCACGACGGCATGACCGGCGTCGCACAGGGCGCGCACGCAGTGGCTGCCGATGTAGCCCGCTCCGCCGGTGACGAGGATGTGCATGGTGACTCCGTGTTGACACTGGGCGCCCGCAGCTCGGCTAGCCGGTGACAATGTCCGCGAGGCGCGAAACGCTGATAACCGCGGAGCGCATCACCACCACCTCGCGGCGATTGACCGTCGTCCCTTCCTGAAAGGCCTCGGCGAGGTACATCTCGCGATTGGCGTGCCCTTCGCGACAATCGTGCATGTCGGCTTCCTGAAGCACAAAGGTGGTGTCGGTCACTTCCATCAGTTTGCCGATGTAGAGGATCGGCGTGCCGGTGTCGAGCACCACCTTCTCATCGACCATGCGTTGCAGCGCGTCGGCCATCGTCCCCTCCCCAACTCCATCGTGTGCCATCGCGCTTCAGCCCGAAAAGCTCCGTTCGACAAATCCGGTGTCGATCGCGCCGGTGGCGAAGTCGGGGTGCGCGATCAGCTTGCGGAGGAAGGGCAGCGTCGTGCGGATGGGCTCAATCGAAAACTCGTGCAGGCAGCGCAACATGCTGCGGATCGCCTCCGGGCGGGTGGGCTGATGCACGATCAGCTTCGCGAGCAGCGAGTCGTAACTCGGGGACACGCGGCAGCCGTCATGCCCGTACGTATCGACGCGCACCCCCAATCCGCCCGGAGGGCGGAAGCGCGTGACCACGCCCGGGCAGGGGCGGAACTTGTGGTCCGGGTCTTCGGCGTTGATGCGGCATTCGATGGCATGGCCGCGGAACTCGACGTTGCGCTGGCTTAAGGGCAGCGCTTCCCCGGCGGCGACGCGGACCTGCGTCTTGATCAGGTCCACACCGGTGACCATTTCGGTGACCGGGTGCTCGACCTGAATCCGCGTGTTGACCTCGATGAAATAGAAGTTTTTCTTGGCGTCGACCAGGAACTCGACGGTGCCCGCGTTGTAGTAGCCCGCGGTCTTGCACAGGCGCACGGCCGACAGGCACAGGTTCTTGCGGGTGCGCGAGTCAAGGGCCGAGGAGGGCGATTCCTCCACCAGCTTCTGGTGGCGTCGCTGCAGGGTGCAGTCGCGCTCGCCGAGGTGAATGATGGAGCCGTGCTGGTCGCCGATGATCTGCACCTCGACGTGGCGCGGACGGTCGATGAACTTCTCGATGTACACGGCGCTGCTGTTGAAGGCGTTCTGCGCTTCCTGCCGCGCCTGCTTGACGGCCGGGGCGAGCTCAGCGCGGTCGCGGACGATGCGCATGCCGCGTCCGCCGCCGCCGGCGGAGGCCTTGATGATGACCGGAAAGCCGACCGTCTCGGCGAGCTTAAGGGCTTCGGCTTCGTCTTCGAGGATGCCGTCGCTGCCAGGGACCGTGGGGACCTTGGCCTTCTTGGCGATTTCGCGGGCCGTGGCCTTGTCGCCGAGAAGGCGCATGGCGTCGGCGCTGGGCCCGATGAAGGTGATGTTGGCGGCCCGGCACTTCTCGGCGAAGGCGGCGTTCTCGGCGAGGAAGCCGTAGCCGGGATGGATGGCATCGGCGCCGGATACTTCCGCGGCGGCGATGATGCGATCGCTCTTGAGGTAGCTGTCGCGCGGGGCGGCGCTGCCGATGCAGATGGCGCGGTCGGCCAGCTCCAGCCAGGAAGCGCCGCGGTCTTCCTCGGAGAAGACGCAGACACATTCCACGCCGAGTTCGCGGCATGCGCGGATGATCCGCAGGGCAATCTCACCCCGGTTGGCGATCAGAATCCGTCGGAACATAGGTATTTACAGACTTTGGTCCGCCGCAGCGGCAACACCGACGCGGCCGCTGCGGTGCAGCATGGCCCAGCGCCCGTTCGCGATCAGGTCGGGCGAACCTGATAGAGGGTCTGGCCGTATTCGACCGGCTGCGCGTTTTTCACCAGGATGCGCTCGATGGTTCCGGCGATTTCGGCTTTGATTTCGTTGAACACCTTCATGGCCTCGAGGACGCATACCACCATGCCGGGATGGACCTGGGACCCGATCTGCACGAAAGGGGGCGATTCAGGATCGGGAGCGCTGTAGAACGTACCGACCATGGGGGACTTGATGTCCATGAGGACAGCGTCGTCCACCGGTGCGGCGGTCGGGGGCGGCGGGGTCGCGGCAAGTGGCGCGGGGACCAGCGTTCGAGGTAACGGCTCCGATCCCATGGCGATTCCCTGGGCCGAAGGCCGGCGGAGGTTCACTTCTTCCTCACCATCGCGCAACGAGATTTCCACGAGGTCGTTGACGACCATCATCTGCACGAGTTCGCGAATCTTATCGATATCGAGCAAGCGAAAACTCCCGATCCGCCGCGCGGCAGTCTGCCCGCCGGCGTTCAGCGCCGAGCGGGTATCAAGGCTTGAGCGGCGGAGGTACCCAGCCGGCTGAGCACTCGACGGCCATTGGGGGTGACCAGGACATCGTCTTCAATGCGGATACCGCCGATGCCGGGCAGATAAACCCCGGGCTCTACGGTGACCACCATGCCGGCGACCAGCTTTTCGGTTGATCGCCAACTTAACGATGGCGGTTCGTGAACATCCAAACCGAGACCGTGCCCCAAGCCATGGTTAAACTGGGGGCCATAGCCGGCTTCGGCAATGTAGCTGCGCGCCACGGCATCCACATCGCACATCCGCGCGCCCGGTCGGATGGCCGCAATGGCCCGCTGCTGAGCCTCCAGGACAAGGTCGTAGACCTTACCCAGTTTGGGCGGGATGGTATCGACGAAGAGCATACGGGTCAAATCGCTGCAGTAGAAGCCGACGCGCGCGCCCCAATCGAGCAGGATGGCACTCCCGGACCGGACTTTGCGTTTGCCGGGGTGGGCGTGGGGCAGGGCGGCGTTGGGTCCTTCGGCGCAGATGGTGGCGAAGGACGGGCCGGAGGCGCCGCGGGTCTTCATTTCGTATTCCAGGCGCGCGGCGATTTCCAGCTCGGTCTGGCCCAAGCGGATGGTTTCGCGCAGGGCCAGGAACGCCTGCTCGGCGACGCGCAAGGCTGTGCCCATGGCGGCCAGTTCGTGCTTGTCTTTC
The DNA here is from genome assembly GCA_964569425.1 of uncultured Phycisphaeraceae bacterium. GTDB lineage: Bacteria > Planctomycetota > Phycisphaerae > UBA1845 > UBA1845 > JACQXM01. Next base: position 3,223 of record CAZMVD010000105.1, on the reverse strand, counting down.
AGGGTGCGCATTCGTCCGATGAGGGCTGGGGCGGGAACCAGCCTGGCTTGCTTGTGGAGCTTTCGGATGTCGTCGTGATCGGCGAGCGAAAGCCCGTCGGCCTGAATGGCGACCTTGCGGAGCTTGAGTTCGCGGAAGACGCGGGCGATTTCGGCGTTGAGCAGGCCCTTGCGCATCCAGCGGGTGACCCAGGGGCATTCCTGGTTAATGGCTTCGTCGAAGCGCCCGTCACTGATGACGTGGATGACCTTGGGCGTGACGAGCACGGCGGAGTCCTCGCCGGTGAAGCCGGTGAGGTAGAACTGGTCCATGCGTTTGGTAACGAGGTAGGCTTCGTGGCCACTCTTTTTCATTTCGCGGCGGCAGCGGGCAATGCGATCGGCGATTAACGGGGAAGGGCGTTTCCTGGTTTGCTTACTCATTTGATGGAGTCTTTCCAAACAAGTCGGCGTGGGTCACCCAACCGATTTCGGTTTCGGGGGCTTGGGAGCATCCGCGCGCCAATGCATGATACACTTCAACGCCGCTTTGGCTACGTCATCGGGGGAAATGGCAGCGCCGGAGGGTTGAGAACGGGGGTTGGGCCAGGGCGCAATTCCTGCGCGCTGGTGCCGAATACAGGAGCCCACCAATCCGGGCGGGAAAGCGGGAAGCAGTGGTATTTACGATCGGGTTGGGGCCACATAGTATTGATCACTCCTCCGACCAGCGGCGAATCGCAAAGGGCGCGAGCAACTGAAGAAGTTGTACGGATCGGCGCGGTCATTCGTCGCTTTGCCATTTGCCGGTTTGCGTCGGCGACTATCCTTGAGAACTCGGTGATGGCAACCAACCTCGGGCACCTGTTGACAGGCATTGACCGCGCGTTTCGGCGCATGCACCCGGCGAAAGTGGCGTTGATCGGCTACGGCTGCTACATGGGGCTGGGGTGGCTGCTGCTCTGTCTTCCGTGGGCGCGACACGCTTCCAGCGGGGGCGCGCTGGACCAGCTTTTTACCGCCACGTCGGCTGTTTCGACCACGGGGCTGGTGACGCAAAGCGTGTCCGGCGACTACACGTTTTTCGGGCAATTGGTGATCCTGCTGCTGATTCAGCTTGGCGGCGTCGGCTACATGACGGTGGGTTCGTTCGTCATCCTGTCGCGCAAGTCCGAATTGTCTGACGTACGAGCGGAAGTCGGGCGACTGGTCTTCAGTCTGCCGGCTTCGTTTCGATTCAAGGAGTTCATCGGTCAGGTCGTATTGTTCACGCTGGTGATTGAAGCGGTCGGCGCGGGCGCGTTGTATGCCGTGTTTCGACAATGTGGCGTGGCGGACCCGGCGTGGAACGCTGTTTTTCACAGCGTGTCGGCCTTTTGCACGGCTGGTTTCAGCCTGTTTGACACCAGCTTCGAGGGCTTTGCCGGGAACTTCTGGCTCAATGCCGTGATCGCGGTGCTCAGTTATCTGGGGGCGATCGGCTTCATCGTGTTTGCGGACTTCTGGCGAATGATCACGGGCAAGTCCGACGAGATGACCTTGACGAGCAAGGTCATTCTTGCGTTCACACTCTATCTCAGCGTTGGGGCGACGCTACTTTTGTTCGTCGCTGAGCCCACCATACGTGAGCGGCCGCTGGATGAGCGACTGATGTGTGCCGTCTTTCAGGCGATGACGGCCATGACGACGGTCGGATTCAACACCGTGCCGATCGGCACATTTTCAAAGGCGACGCTGTTGCTACTTACGGTCCTGATGGTCATCGGTGCGTCGCCGTCGGGCACCGGCGGCGGCGTCAAGTCGACCACCGTGTCGGCGGTACTCGGCGTGATGCGAAGCGCGATCCGAGGGGAGCAGGAGGTGAGTTTCTGGAAGCGGCCGGTTCCGCTGGCGCGGGTGTGGACGGCAGTGGCCGGATTGGGGTTTTATCTGACGACGCTGGTGGTCGGCACATATCTGCTGGAACTGACTGAGTCGACGTCTTTCGATCAGAATCTGTTCGAGGCGGCATCGGCCCTGGGAACGGTCGGGTTGAGTACCGGCATCACGGCATCGTTAACCAATCTGGGCAAGTTGATCATCGTCCTGTTGATGTTCTGCGGCCGAATCGGCCCACTGACTTTCAGTATCGCATTGTTCTGCCGGTCCGTTCCGGTTTCTCCGGCACGGGATAACGATCTGGCCGTGTAGCGGTCGTTCCTGCGTGGAGTCGCAAGTGGAGGCGGTCTGCGGAGATGGGCAAGGGTGGTTGCACGCTTCCGTGGGAAGGGGCTACGATTCACGCGCCGGGCAAGTTGGTGTGATTTCTTGGGCGACCATGGACTATTGGGAAAAGGCGGCCAAGTGATTGGAGTATGATGGGTATGGAATCGCGACGGGGATTCCTGCGGTGGCTGGCATCGTTGCTGAACGCGGGTGCCATGTGCATCCTGGCAGTGCCGGGCATACGTTTCTTGTTCGGCCGGCGGGGGGGCGCGGCGCCGGGGGTGGCGTTTATCCGTGTTTGTGCCTTGGACGCGCTGCCGGCGGCCGGACCGGTGCGCATGCCGGTATCGGCCAGGCGGACGGACGGGTTTGTGCGGCACCCGCCCGCGGCGATTGGGAGCGTGTGGTTGTGGCGGGAGCGCGAGGAGGCGTTGTCCGGCGACGGGAAGGAACCGGTTCGTTGCCTTCAGACGGTCTGCCCACATCTGGGTTGCGGCATCGACTATTCGGCGGCGCGTGAGCGTTTTTTCTGCCCCTGTCATGCAAGTGATTTTGACCGTATGGGACGTGCTTTGACCGGCCCTTCGCCGCGGGACATGGATCCGCTGGAATGTCGCATAACTTCCGCGGATGGGGCAGGGCGACGCTGGGTAGAGATACGTTACGTCGAGTATCGAACCGGAACAGCGAAGCGTATTCCCCGAACCTGAGTGCCGGAACCTGTCAATTTTCGATTTCCGGACCTAAATTGTCCTTATTTGATATAAAACATCATTTTGACACCAATAGTTATACAATCAAATAAAGCATTATGATGGCTCGTGGCACATTATATTTTTCTTGCGTTATTGCTTCGACTTTTTTTTCTTGACCCGGGCGCGTCCCAGATGCTAGTATGCGGACTCTCTTGACATGGCTGGTTTAATTCGGGTAACCGCCGAGCCAGGAGATTTCATTCCACGGCTCAACTCACCGGGCGCGGAGTGGGAATGGAGCGGGATCCGGGTGAAGCGCATGCCTCTCCCCCACGTCGCGGGGCG
>CAZMVD010000104.1:0-15296 GCA_964569425.1 uncultured Phycisphaeraceae bacterium | reverse complement strand
TTCCTCGCCGACCTTGACCTTGCCGCGTTCGATACGGCCCGTGGCCACCGTGCCGCGCCCCTTGATGCTGAACACGTCTTCCACCGACATCAGGAACGGCTGGTCCACGTCGCGCTTCGGCAGCGGAATGTAGCTGTCCAGCGCCGCCATCAGGTCCGAGATGCACTTTGTCTTTTCCGCATCGCCGGGATTCTGCAGCGCCGGAAGCGAAGATCCGCGAATCACCGGAATCTCGTCACCCGGATAGTCATACTTCGTCAACAGCTCGCGAACTTCCATCTCGACCAGTTCCAGTAGCTCCGGATCGTCGACCAGGTCGATCTTGTTCAGAAAAACCACCAGGAAGGGCACGTTCACCTGACGAGCTAGCAGAATGTGCTCGCGCGTTTGCGGCATCGGGCCGTCCGCCGCCGAAACCACCAGGATGGCCCCGTCCATCTGCGCCGCCCCGGTGATCATGTTCTTCACATAATCCGCGTGACCCGGGCAGTCGATGTGCGCATAGTGCCGTTCGTCCGTCTGATACTCCACGTGCGACGTGGCGATGGTCAGAATCTTCGTGGGGTCGCGACGACCCTGGGATTCAGAAGCCTTCGCGACTTCGTCGTACGAAACCGCCTTGCCGAATCCTTTCGCCGCCTGCACCGATGCGATCGCCGCCGTCAGCGTCGTTTTGCCATGATCGACGTGACCGATCGTTCCCACGTTGACGTGCGGCTTACTTCGTTCGAATGTTTCCTTGGCCATCGACTACCTACCTCCACTCGCTCTTCGGCGATCGTGACAATCCACCTGTTACCTGTTCCGATTACGTCTCGCGGTCGAGCCGGTTCCGTCGACCAGGCACCGCTGACCACGCATCCGCCTGGCCGCCGCAGGGTTCCGCACGAACACCTCCCGGCGAATTCGGCGGCAAGAGCTGCTGACGGGAATCGAACCCGTGACCTCGTCCTTACCAAGGACGCACTCTACCGGCTGAGCTACAGCAGCATCGATGCGCCAGCGCTACCGCGCCGATCACCGCCCGCTGATTGCGGGAAGGAGCGAAGCGCCGATGCCTGGACGATTCACTGCACACCACCGCGCGGGCGCGGAAGACGACCGCACAGCGCCGCGCCGCGACGGCTCGGCTCTGTATGCCTTGCCGGAGCCGGGCAAGTATACGTCTCGCCTAAACCTTGTCAAATCGAAAACTACTTCGACACACACCGCCTTGGTCCGTGATTCCTCATCCTCCGGCAGCGCGAATACTCGCCTTCCCCCAATCCTACGACATAAAGCATCACTTATCGAAACTCCGCTTGTTGCCTCCCGCTCTCGCGCCCTCACCCCCGTTCCGCGCCCAACGGCGTCCCCAGGAACATCTGGATTTCCTTGTATATCACACCGCGCAACGGTACGATCGCCCGCAGGGTCATGTAAGCCTCCAGAATTCGGGGTATCCGCCTGCCGGGGAGAATGAGTCATCGTGGAAAAACGCCCCCTTGGCGATAGTCGAATCGAGGTCACTATCCTCGCCCTCGGAACCTGGGCGATGGGCGCAACCGAAGAAACTTGGGGCCACGTAGACGATCGCGAATCCATCGCGGCCATCCATCAGGCCATGGATTGCGGAATCAACCTGATCGACACCGCGCCGATCTATGGACTCGGCCACAGCGAGGAAATCGTCGGCAAAGCCATCAAGGGTCGGCGCGCCGAAGTCGTCCTCGCCACCAAGTGCGGATTGTTGTTCCCGTCCTCGCCGGAAACCCCCCCGGCGCGGTCCCTGGCGCGGGCGAGCATTCTGCGCGAATGCGAAGACAGCCTGCGCCGCTTGCAGACAGATTACATCGACTTGTACCAATGCCACTGGCCGGATCCCCAAACGCCCATTCGTGAGACCATGGGCGCTCTAACGGCCTTGCTCAGCGAAGGAAAAATCCGCGCCATCGGGGTGTCCAACTTCAGCACTGAACTGATCACCGCCGCACGCGAGTACGGTCCTATCCACGCGTTGCAGCCCCCCTTTTCCATGCTCGATCGCCACGCCGCCGACGACCTGATCCCCTACTGCAGCGAACGACACATCGCGGTAACCCCTTATGGCCCGCTGGCCAAAGGACTACTCGCCGGCAAGTTCTCCGCGGACTCGCGCTTTCACGACGTTCGCGCGCGCGATCCCGAGTTTCTGGGCGCTCGCTACCGCCGAAACTTGGGCGTCGTCGAACAGCTTCGCCCATTCGCGGAAAAATACGGCAAGACGTTGGCCCAACTCGCCATCAACTGGACGGCATACCATCCCGGAATCACCGCACCCATCGTCGGAGCCAAACGCCCTTCGCAGGTCTTGGAAAACGCCGGCGGGATTGGATGGACGTTGTCGACCGAAGACCGCCTCGCCATCGATCGAATCTTGGAGAAGTCCGGTGATCACGCCTGACCGGGGCGCCGCGCCGCCGTCGTTGCGGGAAGGCCACTTTGCCCACCCGCACCCACGCGCACCCGCAGGCTTGTCGCCGTCTCCCTCGGACCACCTCCTGGATGCCGTCGCCGCGGCACGCCATGAGTATGCCAGCCAACCCCGCCGGCCAAACCCGTCGAGTTCCGGCAGGTTTGCACTCATTGTCTTCGCGGCCATGCTGGTTGGCGCGGTCACGGCGTCGATTTACCCGGCCGGTCAGTACATCACGGCGACCTTTGCGATTCTCGGTGCCGATTCCGTGGACCGCGCCCCCGTCTATCGACAGGCGCTGTTCAACTTTGCCTGGCTCAACCTGAATGCGAACAGGGTAGGCGATCGTTCGCAGTCGCCTTGGCGGGTCGATGCCCCAAGCCCCACCACGTTACGCTGGTGGTTCGATGCTAAACAGCCCGCCGCTACGTTGCAGGACGTCCGCGCACTGGCCATGAGATTCGTCACCGAAATGGCCGATCAAGCACGCGTCGAACGCGAAACGCCCACCGAGGCCGAAACCGCTTTGGCGTCCATCGCCGATTCCCTCCACGACCACCTGAAGTCCGCCCAGGACCAATTGACCCGCTGGGCCGCCCAGCCTTCCACCGAAGATCCGCGTGGCCACCGCGAACAGCATCTCGCCCAATGGACCGCCCTCCAGGCCGAGTTCCTCGCCGCACGCGCCGAAATGCTCGCCGCCACATCACGCCTGAAGGACTTGGAGGCTCAGGGCGAACCCACCGAAGGAAGCCCGGCAGCGGATGAAAGACGAGCCGCGCTCGAGGCCGACCATAGCCTTCAACAGGATCTGCGCGAGTTGCAGGTACATCTCAGCGAACTCAAGTTGCAGGTGCTTAATGTCTGGCAGCAGTCCGCGGCGCCCCTGGAACGTTGGATCAACGCCGCCGACGCCCTCGTCCACGCGATCAATCCTGCGGAAACCGTCGCAGCGCCCCAAGAAACCGCGCCCCCGCAATTCGAAACGTTTCATAGCGAGGCGAAACGCTATGCCGCAGAGACCAACGACTTTGCCACAACCTGGAGTCGTGAATTCGCCGCCCTTCGCCGCGCCGCCGTGGACCCATTCAGTGGGCAGATCATCGACACCCACGAACGCCTCACCGCCTCCCTGTCGCGCTTTCTTTTTGACGCTGGCAAGCGACTGGCGAGCCTCCGCGAATGCCTGCGCACCGCCGAAGCGGCCCTCGCCGATGACGCCCGACAATACGTTCGCTACTCGCGCATGGCACGCGCCTTCGAGAACGCCCAGAACGCCCATCATCGATTTGAGTTTGCCGCCGGCGCATTGACGGCGCGCGACAATTACGCCCTCGATAGTGCCTGGCGCGCCGCCGCGGGATTGCGCCGCCGCGCCCAACAGCAGCGCCGCGTCGTGGAAGAAACCCTCTCTCGCAAAGCACGCGCGCGCGCCGTTTCCCAGTACCACCTCTCACTGGCCGATGCCCGCCGCCAACTCGCCGAAATGCGCCAGAAAACCGACCAGCTCGTCGATCGCATGGTGGCGACACAGGAGGCGGTTAACCTCCACGTGGAGCTGTCCGAGGATTTTCTCCGTCGATCCCTGTCCGAGGATGCCGCCCAACAAAAAAGCGCCATGACCGCCGCCCAACTGGAACGAATGGAACAACAGCGGCTGAAGCTCAGCGCCACGCGATTGGCCAGATTCGGCGATACTTCGATTGCCCTGGTTGAATGCGCAGTCGCGCCCGATGCGTCTCAATGGACCGACCGCGGCCGCGTGGGGTTGCTCGCCGGGCTGGTGTGCCTGCTCATTCTCGTTCCGGCCGAGTTCTGGATGCGCAAGAGCCGACCCTGATTTCATACCCCCGAGTGCTTGATAAGTCAGAACTCAGCCGGCCGACCTGATCCGTTTCTCGCCTCGCCTTCGGCTTGGTCACCCTGCATTCGGCCGACCCAATGTGCCGTTTCGTACCTAAAAAAAGGCGGCAGGCAATCAACCCGATCGCCTGCCGCCCGGTTTGTGGATAGTTCTCTGAACCGCTTTCGCGGTCCGATCGACCTTACGCCAGCTTGCGGCGAATGACTCCCGCAACGCCAAACCCGACCAAAGCCATCAGCACGGCACCCGGAATCGGAATCACCGAAGCGCGAAGCTCAACCACAAGATCGTTGAAATCGCGGTCGGAGTGCCCCGCTCCGCCCAAAGGCCCGGGAAGGTCTTCCCAGAACAAAAGCCACACGGTTTCCGTCGTGTTCAGGCCCGTCACATGATAAGTGACCAGATGATCCAAGCCGTCCGAGTTGCTCGACTCGCCCGAGTACCAGGTACCGCCCTGCCCGCTGCGCGCCCACTGCCACAGCGTGCCGGGGTTGAACGCCACCGAACCCGAACCGGAAACGGCAAATCCCGAACCGATTGCATCAAACAACTTCACATAGCCGGAACCACTGTCGTAGCCGAACTCCTGCGAAAACGCCGCAAACTTCGCTTCCGCCGTGGCATTGGCGATGCCGTCGGTCCAGATCTGATCCGTCTGCGGCAAACCCGGTCCGTTGCTCAACAGATGCAAAGGCGTTCCCGCACCGCCTCCGGGAAGGAAATCGTCGACCCGCGTCACCGTCACCGTCCCGTTGGTAAAGACCCCCGCGCCGCCGGCAAACCCGGCACCATAAATATTGTCGAGGATCTGGATGTGTGACATCTCACCGGCGGGCGGCGCGAAGACCGGGGTCAAATCGGCAATCGCCGGCCCAACGGAAACCCCAAGTGCCAACACCGCGAGAACGAGACCGCGAGAAGACTTCATGACTTGCTCCTTACGACCAGTGCCACTGACTTGGCACTAAAGCCGGACGCCCGGACACCGTACATCGGATGCCGCCTGACGTCCCCCTCCTGAATCTGTCTGCATGATAAGCGCCCCTCTCCAGAAAAGCAATAGACCAATAAGAAAAAAAAACTGGGCCGGCTATCGTCGCGGATCAAAGTGACACAGCAATGCCGACCACAAAAATACTCGACTTCCACTTTATTCCTGGTGCCGAAACCACCACATCGATCCTCTATTTACCCTTATTCTGGCAAACTGGCAAATGTTTAGTCAATCACAAGTCGCACCTACACTGTCTGTTTACTATTGGACGTCATTACACAAGTCGAGTATCCCCACGACTTGGAAATCGAACACGTCTCCAAACGGCTGCCAATCTTGGGAATCCTAACTTGGGCGTTCCGGTACTTGGCCCGGAATCTCCTCTTCTTGGAGCAGCGTCCCACCGACACCGCGGAAGCAACCTCCGATCCGGTCACATGGCGCCCTCCCCCGCAGAGAATCGAACGTCCACGGCGTGAAGGATCCTCCACCGCCGCATGCAAGACGGTACTCTCCGCATTTCTATCTCACTCCGTCCAGGACCAATCCGCCCGGCGACGTTGAGATTTCGCCGCACTTTTGAATTGAGAACCGCTTCCAGGCCCGATAGAATAATACGGTCCGCGGCAGATCGCACGAAGACCGAAGGCGGAAAACAGCTTAACGGCAGATGCATCGATCCGTCGGACGAAAGGCAGGTGTCGTCTTCGCAGTCGCCGCAGCATTGAATCCGACTTCCGCCCTCGACAGCAATGTGCTGCTGCTCAACGCACACTACATGGCGTTGCGCATCGTCAGCGTGCGCCGGGCATTCATGTTGCTGTTCAAGCACGACCCGCAGCACCAGCCGGTCGCAGAAATCGTCAGTATCGAGGACGGACGCTACGTCTCCTACAATTTCGCAGATTGGGCGGAGCTGAGCGCCTTCCGGCGCGAGTTTGAACCCGCCAAGTACGATTGGATTCGCACCGTCCGCTTCGACATCGCCGTGCCGCGCATCATCCGCGTTCTCACCTTCAATCGGCTGCCCCGTCGCGAGGTCAAATTCAACCGCCGCAACATCTTCGCCCGCGACCACAACACCTGCCAGTACTGCGGGCGCCACTTCCCGACGTCTGAGTTAAGCCTCGACCACATCGTCCCCCGCTCCCAGGGAGGGGTCAGCTCCTGGGAGAACATGGTCTGCGCCTGCGTCCGCTGCAATGTCCGCAAGGGCGGGCGCACCCCTGCGCAGGCCCACTTGCGGCTCATTCGGCCCCCGGCCAAGCCGACACGCAATCCCATCCTCTCCCTGAAGCTCTCCGATCACCGCTATTCTTCCTGGAAGCAATTCCTCGATGCCGCTTACTGGGACGTCGAACTCACTTGAACCGATTGGTGTCCGACCTCGGACAGTGCGTGCGCAAACGTCTGATAAACTCAAGCACCCCAATCCTGTCCGCCCCTTCGCTTCGCTCTCACAGAGATGGTGAACCGACCCTGCCCAGGGTCCGATGATTCCTTACGACCGGCCTTCTGAGCGGGCCCGCGCTTTGCCGTGCCGGTGCTTATTCGGCCCCTGCGTGCGCCGAGCACCCCTTCTTGAGGTCTCCATGGTCGATGTGGTGATCATCGAAGACGATCGCGACCAGGCGCGGAGTATATCCGGCGTCCTCGAACGCGCCGGGCTCAAGGTCGCCCCCACCGACAACACGGCCGACGGGTTGGAGTTGATTCGTCGCCTCCGTCCGAGAATCGTACTGTGCGACTACGACCTCCCCGACGGCAATGCCCTGGACCTGTGTCACGCCGTCCGGCAGGACGTCGCCATTAACACCGTGTACCTCATCGTCATGTCCGCCGCCGGCACCGGGGAAATCCCCGAGGCCGTCCTCGAAGCCGGCGCCGACGATGCGCTCAACAAACTCATCGGCCAACGCGAACTCGTCGCCCGCGTCCGCGTCGGACTACGCATGCACGCCATGCACGAGCAATTGCGCCGCGCCGCCGTCACCGACGGACTCACCGGCCTCTACAACCACGACCACTTCAACCGACTGCTCGATACCGAAATGGGCCGCGCCCGCCGTTATGGCCATCCCCTGGCCCTGATCATGATCGATATCGACCATTTCAAGGCCATCAACGACACCTTCGGCCACCTCGCGGGCAACGAAACCCTGCGCGAAATGGCACACATCATGCGCCGCAGCGTTCGCGACATCGACGTAGTCGCACGGTTCGGAGGCGAGGAATTCGCCGTCATCCTCCCCCAGGCCGCTACCTCCGCCGCGCTCCAGGTCGCCGGACGAATGAAGACCGCCATCGACGACGAACTCCGACTCGCCGTACTCCACAACCACACCGTCACGGCTTCCTTTGGCGTTGCCGATTCCGACGACGCCCGCGTGGCCAACGCAGCCGATCTCGTCGACCTCGCCGATCGCGCATTGATCGCCGCCAAACAGCAGGGGCGCGACCGCATTGTCTGCGCGCGCCAAATGGGCGATGCCGGCGAAGCCAGCCCCTCTCTGGAACTCGGAGAGGTCGAGCGCCTGCGCGGCCGGGTGGCGGCGCTCGGCGTTCGCGTCAAGGACATCTGCCTCCAGAGCATGTCAGCCCTCCTGCAAACCCTCAACGAGAAAGACCGCCACTCCGCGCGCCACGCCTGCAACGTTGCCCTCTACGCGCGCGAAATCGCCGAACAGCTTGGGTGCAGCCCCGCCATCGTAAAAAGCGTGTACCATGCCGCGCTGTTGCATGACATTGGAAAAGTCGGCATCCCCGACAGAATCCTGAAAAAACTCTCTCCGCTGACGCCCCTGGAAAAACTGGTCGTCCAACAGGTTCCCATGATCAGCTCGCGCATTGTCGATCACCTTCGCATTCTCGAGGCCGAAATCCAGATCATCCGCCACCAGCGCGAACAATACGACGGTTCCGGCAGGCCCTCCGGGCTACGCGGCGATCAGATTCCCATCGGGGCGCGCATCCTACTGGTCGCCGATGCGTTCGATGCCATGACCACCGACCGCGTCTACCGCCGTTCCCGCCCGGTCGATGACGCCGTCACCGAACTCCAATCCTGTGCCGGACGGCAGTTTGATCCCCGGGTGGTCACCGCTCTGCGTCAGGCACTGGCCGCAAACCGTACCACCTGGGACCAGCGCATCCAGGACACCATCCAGACCATGCAACGCCCCGAAGGCGAAAGCGCCGAACTGTTCAACGAACTCGACCAGAACCTCGCCACCGCAGCCCCCAGCCACTGGCTCTCCTGACGCCATAAACCCCGCCAATCACCAACTTCCGTACCGCCGACCGTCAAGTCCAATCTCGCGGTCCTCCGCCGCCCCCCGACCACGCCGCTCCGGCATCGAGTCGAACCTGGTGCACGATTAGTGTATCATCACCGCCGAACGGCCCGGATCACAGCAGACGAAAGCCATCAGACGGCAACGGACGTATGAACGATCGCGGACATCTTGAAACGGAGCGCCGCAATCCGCGATCCGCCGACCTGGACCGCCTCACCATCGCGGATGCTTTCGCATTGATGAACGCGGAGGATGCCGCCATCGCTACCGCGGTCGCCGCCGCCCGGCACGAAATCTGCCATGCCATCGAATGGGTCGTGCGCGCCTTTCGAAATGGCGGACGACTCATCTATGTCGGTGCCGGCACCAGCGGACGGCTGGGCATGTTGGACGCCGTGGAATGCCCCCCGACCTTCCTGACCGATCCGGCGATGGTGCAGTGCATCATCGCCGGCGATCTCGAAGCACTCACACGCAGCGTCGAGGGTGCCGAGGACCGCACCGATCGCGCCGAAGCCGCCATCGACGAACGCGCCGTCACCTCGAACGACGTCGTCTTCGGAATCGCCGCCGGCGGCACCACCCCCTTCGTCCATGCGGCACTGCGCCGCGCCCGCCAACGCGGCGCCCCGACCGTTTTTCTAGCCTGTGTGCCTCATGAACAGATGCCCGACGAGGCCGACATATCCATTCGCGTCCTCACCGGCCCCGAAGTCCTGACCGGAAGCACCCGCTTGAAGGCCGGCACCGCAACCAAAATGGTCCTCAACATGCTCACCACCATCGCCATGGTGCAACTGGGCAAGACCTATGAAAACCTGATGGTCGACGTGAACACCGCGGCCAATGCCAAGCTCGTCGACCGCGGCATCCGAATCCTGTGCGATCTCACCGGCGTCACACGCCCCCAAGCCGCCACCCTGCTCAAAGACGCCGGCGGACACGTGAAGACCGCCCTGGTCATGCACCTGCGGCAGGTGACTCAACCCGAGGCGGTGGAACTCTTGCGCACCGGCGGCGGCCGACTCGCTCAAGTGATCGCGCCGGTACACTCGATGTAGAAATTGGAAAAAGAACAACGCCGCTCCGCCGGAACGCGTCAGCGGCAGGAAACCGAGCAACCGCGCACCGCGCGATATCAACCGCGATCAGTGCCGGAGCCAGGGAGAGGCACATGCCCGATTTTTCACTAGTCCGACGCACGTTTCGCGCGGTCACCACCGCGATGGTCCTCGGGCTCCTCGTCCTCTCGCTGACCGGCTGCCACGCCACCGGCAAACGACCGCGATTACCGAAGGACGGCGCCATCCGCGCCATCTGGGTCACACGCTGGGACTACAAATCGCCCGCGGACATCGCCCGGGTCATGGAAAACTGCCGGCGCGCCAACTTTAACACCGTCCTCTTTCAGGTTCGCGGCAATGGCACCACCTTCTACCGCTCACGCATCGAACCATGGGCCGAGGAACTCGGCGGACGCGACCCCGGTTACGATCCGCTGGCCGTGGCCTGTGCCGAAGCGCACAAACGCGGCATGCAGCTCCATGCCTGGGTAAACGTCATGCCCGGTTGGCGCGGCAAGGCCCCCCCCGCCGACCCGCGCCAGCTCTACAATGCCCGCCCCGAGTGGTTTTGGCGCGACGCCGAGGGCCGGCGCGAGCCATTGGGCTGGTACAACAGCCTCAACCCCTGTTACCCCGAGGTCCGCGACTATCTCGTCTCAGTCATGCAAGACATTGTCCGTCGCTACCCCGTGGACGGGCTCCACCTCGACTACATCCGCTTTCCCAACGAGTGGAACGATGCCTACGGCCGCGGCGCCTCCGTCCCGGACTATCCGCGCGATCCGCGAACCTTGGCGCTCTTCCGTCGCGCCACGGGACGTACGCCCGACCAGGCGCCGGACCTGTGGAACCAATGGCGTACCGATCAGGTCACGTTGCTCGTGAAAGACATCAAAACCATGGTTCGGCGCACCAAACCCGGCACCTGGCTGACCGCGGCCGTCGGCGCCGACCCGCGCGAAGCCAGGCACCGCCATTTCCAGGACGCGCCGCATTGGGTGGACCACCACCTGGTCGACGCCGTCTACCCCATGAACTACGACAGCAACATGCAGAATTACACTCGCCAACTGGCCATGTGGACGGCCCACCGCGCCCGCGTGCCCGTCGTCGTCGGCGTCATGTTCGACAAGCGCAACGAACGCACCGTAGCCGAACAGGTCGACCGCGCCCGACGCTCCACCGTTCATTTCGCGGCCTTCGCCTACAATTCGCTCTTCGAACGGTTCGATGGCCAGGGCCGGCCCCTCATGGACGAACAGAGCGACTCTCGTGCCCGTCTGCGCCAACACGTGGTTCCCCAATGGAGCCGCTCGGCGTCCTGACGGCGGTCGGCCGACAGGCCGAGACTGACCAGGCGATATCCTTCAAAATCCCTTGCCCGAAACCGCCGGGGCTACTACGATCGGTTGCCATGCTGGCTAGAGAGATTCAAGTACTACAACGTACGCAGCCTTTCACCGGGCTGCGGATCCACGTTTCTGACGGCACTACCTATGACGTCACCCATCCGGAGATGATGCTGGTCACGGCGGCGGTAGTCCATCTTGCCTTGCCCCCGTTGGAAAACGGCCTCCCCACCGAGTCGGTCTACATCGACCCCATCCACGTCACGCGCATCGAGCCCCTCAACGGCAAGCGCACCGCCCGCAAGCCGCGCAAGAGCAAATAGCGATCCGCCTTATTCTTTCTCCAGGACGGTAAGCCGCCGCCGCGCCTCTTCGTGGTTCGGGTCGCGCGCCAGCGTCTCACGAAAACACCGTGCCGCCTCCTCACGCTTGCCGCCGCGCGCCAGCACCGTTCCCAGGCTGAAATGCCACGTCGCGTTCTCCGGCTCCCTCTCCACCAGCCGCCGACACAGCGCCTCGGCCGCATCGAGCTTGCCCAGTTCCAGCTTCACGCCCGCCAGCGAAATCATCGGCCCCGGATCATCGGGTCGAATGCGCAACGCCTCCTCATAGTGCGCTTCGGCCGTAGCAAAATCACCCAACCCCGCCGACGCCCGCGCCAACGTAATATGCGCCACCCGGTTGCCCGGCAGAATCTCCAGCGCCGTCCGGCTATGCGCCAGCGCCTCGTCATAGGCGCCCCGCCGATTCAGCAGCGCCGCCAGGTTACCGTGCGCAATGCCCGTCCGCGGCGCCCGCGCGATCGTCGTCCGCCACAGCGTTTCCGAATCCGCCCAAACGCCCACCTGCGCCCGCGTGAGCGTCACCAGCAGCCCGATGACCGCTACCCCCGCCCCGACGCCCATCCACCGCCGCACCCGATTCCCACCCGCCCCATCGCCGAGCAGTTTCGTCACCGCCGCCCCCACCAGCACCACCCACGGCAGGCACGCCACGTAACTGTACCGGTCGGCCACCTCCTGCGGCCCACTCTGTGCCAGCCCCAGCATCGGCGCCACAGTAACGACATAAACAACCCCGCCGGCCGCCCACCCCGGCCATCGCCTGCGCAGTGCCACTATCATGACACTCGCCGCGACCACCACCCCCGCCGCCACCACGTATTTCGCGTCGAACGGCGAAACCTCCGTCGGCTGCTCATACAGCGGAACCAGTCCGCTCGGCCACACCGACTTCCACACGTAGAACCACAACCCATAAAACGCCTGCGCAATCCGCAACCCGATCCCGTGCTCCTCCACCTCCCACATCGCCCCGGCATGCCGTTGCGCCCAACCCGCCAGCAGCGCCGCCGCCGCCGCCGGAATCGCAAACGGCACCTTTTCCACCAGCAGTCCCCGCCACGTAGACGGCGCCGCGCCTCTGGCGCCCCGCCGATGCCGCCGCAGCGGATACACGTCGAGGACCAGCAACGTCAGCGGCAGAGTCATTCCCACGGCCTTGGAGAGCAACGAAAGCACATAAACCGCCACCGCCCCGCCGATCCACTTCCAACGCGCCGCCCCGCCCGCCGCATCGACGGCGCGAAGGTACAATACCACCGTCAGCATAAGCAACACGCCGCTGAGAACGTCGCGCCGCTCCGTTGCCCACGCCACCGATTCCACCCGCAGCGGATGCACCGCAAAAAAAAGCGCCGCCAACCCCGCCCCGATTTCGGCGTTTCGGCTCTCGGTGTTTCGGCGTTTGTCTTCACGCCTTCCACATTCCGCATTCCGCATTCCGCATTCCCCGCCCGCCACGATCAACCGCCGCGCAACGAAGAAGAACGCCACCGCCGTCAACACGTGCAGAATCAGATTGGTCAGGTGAACCCCGAACGCATCCACCCCTCCCCACACCGCGTGGTCGACGGCATAGGACAGCCACGTCAGCGGCTGATAATGCCCCGCGTGGCTGGTGGTGAACATCCAGCGCAGGTGCGCCCCCGACAACCCACGAAATGCCTCATTGTCCACGAGTACGACGTCGTCGTCCCAGTTCACGAACTGGTTACCCAGCGCCCCGGCGAATGCCCACACCGTCACACCCGCGACGATCGCCACCGCCCAAACCGGCGCAGCAGCCCACCCCACCGCGCGCAGCCCATCCTGTCGTCGGCCCACGACATCTCGCCCCGCCGGGCTTTCCAGATTTGTTCGACGCATAGCCCCACGAAGTGTACGACGGCACCCAGGCCCAACCAACCGCGCCCTAAATCACCCCAAAGAAAAGGCCCGCCGAAGCGGGCCTTTTCCATTGAACCAAGCGTCCTCTAACTTGGTATCACGGATTCGTCACGCAACCCTCGTACGAAGGCCGCCCCTGCCCGCCCCACATCAGCCCGGTCGGAATGTACGGCTGCGGCAAACAGTCCTTCTGCCAACCGGGACCGCGAACAATAATGCACCGAAACTGCGTTTGCTCATCCGGATCAGTGAAAATCTGCTCGTTACGGTAATGCTCAAAGTACCCTTCGGAGTCCCCCGTCCCTTCGATCACCACCCGTTGCGTCTCCGCATGCGCATCCACAAACACCCGGTTGTAGGTCCAATCACGCCCGTGCCACCCGCGGATCGACTTGGTCGGCCCGGGATCCACACCCGGTTGCAGGAAATCGCAAATCTCACGCTTGGCGGACCACGCCCACCGACCGATGTTCTCTTCGTAGTACAACGTACGCGACGGCGTCGGCACCCGCGACGTGGGACGCAGGTAAGGCGAATTGCTGTTCATCGGA
Source organism: uncultured Phycisphaeraceae bacterium (assembly GCA_964569425.1). GTDB lineage: Bacteria > Planctomycetota > Phycisphaerae > UBA1845 > UBA1845 > JACQXM01. Next base: position 1,516 of record CAZMVD010000104.1, on the reverse strand, counting down.
CCACCGCCCTGAAAGCTCGTCATGAAAACATTGGCCACGTAGCTGTTGCCGAAATGGTCATACGATGACCGCTCCGAGTTGCGCACCCAGTCCGGGCAGTGCGCCGCACGCGGCGGTCCGTCGTCGCCCGGGCACCTGAACAAATCGAGATTAAGCTGCGTATCCGCCAGCGCACCCACACGGTCCACGTTCCCGCCCGGCCTGCCGTCCAGCAGATTGTCCTTGAAACCGCCCGGGTACAGAATCGCATTCATCGGCCGCGTTGCCGGACCAAACCCGGCCTTCGTACCATACTTCGCTGTCAGATACGCGAATTGACCGCCGGGACCCGGAACAAACCCCTCGCCGCCGATGCCCGACTTGCCGCCCCACTCATAAGCCCCGATAAACGTCGGGTTGTTCTGATCCTGCATGAATTGGAGCGGATGCGCCGGGATGCCCCATCCACTGGGGTCATCGGCCTCATAGACCCGGCTGCTCGTGCCGATCGCCTTGATGTTCGCCAGGCACGCCGTCTGCTTGGATTGCTTTCGCGCGTTCTCCAAGGACGGCAGCAGGATCGAAATCAGCAAGGCAATGATCGCAATCACCACCAGCAGCTCAATCAGCGTAAAGCCCGAACCCCGCTGCCAGATGCGATTCTTTCCGGTTGGTACAAAGCTACCCATCGTCCTCATCCTTCCTTTCACTTTCGCATTCCCCGAACCACTTCGCAGGGACTCGTCAATTCAACCTGATCATGGGGTCCCCAGGACCGCCTAAACCCGTCTCTAAGCACGGTTCCCCTCACCGAGCCGATGTTGGGTCGTCGACCCAAGCCCGGCAATCCCCTTGGCGAGACACCCCACCACCGAAATACCGGGTAAACCTCCCCAAGACCCTTTGCCCGTCAAAGGCAAGCGTAACCGGTTGTCGCTCTCGCACGACCGGCCGCACTATAATCAATAACACCGCAAACCCAAAGTTGGCAGGTAGAAAAATTTTTTTTCTTCAAAAAAACCCCGTTGCAACCGCAAATGGGTGTAAAATGACGCATGCAACACCATGAAACGGAATGCCTGGTGCACCGATGGCGACCACCATTATTCGTTTCCCGATATGACTTGCAACCTGACTGAAGAAGAACTCTGGAGCGGACTCGACCGTGCCTCGATCGAGATGGCCGAGCACGTCGCCGTCTGCCCCGTGTGTCGAACCCGCGCCGATGCCTTCCACGCCGGCGTCGCCGCCCTCGCCGTGGCTTCCACCCCACAGTCCACGCCCCTCCCCGACCGCGTCGGCTCCTACCTCATTCAAGGACGACTCGGCGAAGGCGGCATGGGCATCGTCTACGAAGGCGAGCAACAGACGCCCAAACGACTCGTCGCCGTCAAAGTCGTCCGCGGCGGACAATTCGTCGACGAATACCGCCTGAAACTCTTCCAACGCGAAGTTCAGACCCTGGCCCGCCTCAAGCACCCCGCCATCGCCGCCATCTACGAAGCCGGCCGCACCGAGGACGGCCAGCACTTCTTCG
>CAZMVD010000103.1:0-15340 GCA_964569425.1 uncultured Phycisphaeraceae bacterium | reverse complement strand
GCCCTGGTGCTGTGCTCTGTGTTCATCCCCACAGCGTTCATCGCGGGCATCAGCGGTCAGTTCTACCGTCAATTTGCACTGACGATCGCTGCCTCAACCGCGATCTCCGCATTCAACTCGCTGACGCTGAGTCCGGCGCTCTGTGCGCTTCTGCTTAAGCCGCATGCTCACGGGGAGGCGGCACACGCCCATCGAGAAGCGTTGCCGCGGTTGGGCATCGTGGTGCTTTTCGGGCTGATCGCCTACTTCATTCTGCCCGCTTACCTGGGGCCGCTGTTCGGCGTAGACGTGGCGCATGGCGGCGGACACGGAGAAGGTGAAGTTGCGCCGCACGCAGCGAGCGGCCTGGTGGTCTGGGGAGTTCGCGCCGCAGCATTCGCGGCCGGTGGGATTGTGGGATGGTTGCTGGCCGGAATCGTCAACCACTTCCTCGACGCCCTCTTTCGCGGATTCAACTGGTGTTTCGACCGGGCGACGGGGGCCTACGGCTTCGCAGTGCGCGGGTTGCTGCGTGTCGCCGTGATTGTGCTGGCGGTCTACGGCGGGTTGATGTACCTCACCTATTTGGGTTTTACGACTGTGCCGGTGGGCTTTATCCCGGAACAGGACAAAGGCTATTTGCTGGTTAATGCGCAACTGCCGGACGGGGCGAGCCTGGAACGGACCGAGGCGGTCGTCGCGCGAATGGTGGAGATCGCCGGCAAAACGGACGGCGTGGCACACACCATCGGCCTGCCCGGCTATTCCATCCTCAACGCGACCAACATTGCCAACCTCGGCGGGATGTTCGTTATCCTGGCACCGTTCGAAGAACGCAAGATCGATCCGAACCTTTCCGCCCCCGTCATTGCCGCCGGGCTTCGACGGCAGTTCGGCGACATTCAGGAAGCTGCCATCACCGTGTTTGGGGCGCCGCCCGTGGACGGTCTGGGCAACACCGGCGGCTTCAAGATGCAGCTTCAGGACCGCGGCGACACCGGCCTGACGGGTCTGCAAGAGAGCGTGGACAATATGGTTGCTGCGGGAAACGCTCAGCCCGGCCTCCAGGGACTCTTCAGCAGCTTTCGCGCGAATCAACCGCAGATTTTCGTGGACCTCGACCGCTCGCAGGCCAAGACGCAGGGTATCGCCCTGACCGATATCTTCGACACATTGCAGATCTACCTCGGTTCGGCGTACGCCAACGACTTCACGCGCTTCGGGCGCAACTGGCAGGTGAACGTGCAGGCGGAGCCGAAGTTCCGACTCCAGCCTTCGGACATCGGTCGCTTGAAGGTGCGTAACGCAGGGGGGGACATGGTGCCCATCGGCGCCCTGGTTAGGGTGGATGAAACGAGCGGCCCATCCATCGTCAATCACTACAACATGTATCCCTCGGCGGAGATTAACGGCGGTACGGCTTTCGGTGTGAGTTCCGGTCAGGGTATCGGCATGATGGAGCAGATCGCGGGCACCGAGCTGCCGGCGACGATGGGCTTCGAATGGACGGAGCTGGCGCTCCAACAGAAGCTCGCGGGCAACACCGCAGTCTTCGTGTTCATCCTTGGTACCGTGTTCGTATTCCTGGTGCTTTCGGCCCAGTATGAGAGCTGGTCGCTGCCGCTGGCGATCATTCTGATCGTACCCATGTGCCTGTTCGCGGCGATCACCGGAGTTTGGCTCGCAGGCATGGACAACAACATCTTCACTCAGATCGGCCTGGTGGTGCTGATCGGCCTGGCGGCAAAGAACGCCATCCTCATTGTTGAGTTCGCCAAGCAGCTTCAGGACCAAGGCAAAGGCCTTACGGAAGCTACGGTTGAGGCAAGCAAGTTGCGCCTGCGGCCGATCCTCATGACATCGCTCGCCTTCACGCTCGGTGTGCTGCCGCTGGTGTTGGCCAAGGGCGCCGGGGCCGAGATGCGCGTAGCCCTGGGCTTTGCGGTGTTCAGCGGGATGGTGGGCGTAACGCTGTTCGGTATCTTCTTCACCCCCGTTTTCTATGCCACGGTTCGTTGGCTGACCGGATCCAGGAATCCAAGCGAAGCGACGGCTGCCGCTCCGGCCGCGGGAGGACATTCATGAAAGTGCGCGCACGGAGTGAGCGCATCGCACTCACCTTGTCGGTTCTGTCGTGTGTCCTCGGGTTGACAGGCTGCAAGGTCGGTCCGAACTACGTCGAGCCCCGCGCGCCGCTGGCCGCGGAATGGACCGACCCGGCAGATCCGAAGCTGGCGCGCGGTGAGGAGGTGGTGACCCGCTGGTGGGAGGTTCTCAACGACCCGGTCATGAACGAGCTGGTCGAGACTGCCTATCGGCAAAACCCGTCTCTCCACGCGGCAGGCGTTCGAGTGCTTGAGGCCCAGGCCCGCCGGGCCATCGCCTTCGGCCTGCTCTTTCCACAGCAACAGCAGGCGTTCGGTGAACTTTCCTGGAATCAGGTCAGCGAAAATGCGGGCGGTCCGACACTCGACCTGAGCCGCGCGCAGAACGTCCTGGGCGCGGTAACCAGTCCGCTCGGGACACTCGGAAACGGCGTGTTTGGCGATCCTGGGATTGATAACACGTTCCACAACTGGCAATTCGGCTTCGGCGCCTCCTGGGAGCTGGATGTGTGGGGCAGGTATCGACGCGGCATTGAAGCGGCTGACGCCCAGATTCTGGCCACCGTCGCGAGTTACGACGACGTTCTGGTCAGTCTGATCGCCGAGGTGGCCACCAACTACGTTCTGCTGCGGTCGCTGGAGGAGCAGTTGGCAGTAACCAACAACAACGTCGCGATTCAGCGGCGCGGCTTCGAACTGGCCGAGACAAAGTTCAAGGGCGGGACTACGACAGCCCTGGACTCGGCCCAGGCGGCCTCGCTGCTGCATGACACCGAGGCAGAGGCCATCGCCCTGGAGACTCGGATTTCTCAAACCAAGAGCACCCTGTGTGTGCTGCTGGGGCTGCCGCCGCAGAACCTGGACGCGATGCTGGGCGACGTGCGGGCGATTCCCACAGCGCCCGAGACCGTTGCCGTCGGGATGCCCGCGGAACTTCTCCGCCGCCGTCCCGATGTCCGGCGTGCGGAACGGGTACTGGCGGCACAGAGTGCGGTCATCGGCGTGGCCGCGGCCGAGCTGTATCCGAGCTTTTCTCTTTCCGGCGACATCGGTCTCGCGGCCGAGCATTTCTCCGACATGTGGCGCGGCAACAGCCTGCAGGCCTTCGCAGGTCCGTCCTTCCGGTGGTCGATCCTCAACTACGGGCGGATTGTGAACAACATCCGCGTGCAGGACGCCGCTTTTCAGGCCCAGATCAGTGAATACGAGAGCGTGGTACTCCGCGCTCAAGGGGAAGTCGAGATTGCCGTTGCCGGTTTTGTCGGGGCGCAACGGCAGGTGGTGGCGCTGACGCAGAGTGTGGATTCGGCCATGCGCGCCGTCGATCTCGCGGAACAACAATATCGCGGGGGCATCGCCGACTACACACGTGTGCTTAACACGCAGGACTTTTTGACCACCGAGCAATCTCGCCTGGTTGCGACGCGCGGCGCGGTGGCGCTGAATCTGATCGCGGTCTATCGCGCCCTGGGCGGAGGCTGGGAACTTCGTACGGGGCAGGATATGGTGCCGTCCCACGTCAAAGAGCAGATGCGGGATCGCACCAAGTGGGGCGAGATGATCGATTCCGACCGCATTCCATAGACGGCTGAGAACCGTCGCCGCTCTTGAGGGGAGAAATCATGAATACGTTGAAGGGTTCATTCTTGGTGGGCGCTTGCTCGTTCCTCGTCGGCCTTTCGGCTTGCCAATCGCCTCGATCCGCACAGACGCACCGCACCGCGGTGGAGCACGAATTGCTGGTCACCGTGACGGAACTCGACGTGCCCAATCGGCTGGTCACCGTTCGCGACGCATCGGGCGATCACTCCACGTTTTACGTTGACCGGTCGAACAAGAATTTCCCGCAGGCCGGCGTCGGCGACCAGGTGCGCATCCGCTACGTCGAGTCCTTTGCGTTGAGGGTGACCAAGAAGGCGGCGGGGGGCATGCAGGTCAAGGAATCAACGACACAGCCGCAAGCCGGCAAGCCGAGTGGAAAGACCGCGCAGCAAGTGACCGCGGTGGTGAGAATCGAGGAGGTGGCGCCGGACGGTTCGTTCGTGCGCTTCACCGGCCCGCGCGGTCGGCGGGCGGTGACGGTGCATGATCCCGCGATGCGCGATTATGTCCGCAACCTGAGTCCCGGCGACCATGTGGAAGTGACCTACGAAGAAGCACTGGCACTATCTCTGGAGAAAGTGCCTGGTTAGCGCGGCGCGAGGGGATGCCGTGTCCCAAGGCCCGGGCCAATTGATTGCAGTTTCGGTAAGCACCAGACTGGGGATGAACCATGCCAACGACGCCCGAATTCAGCCGAATTGCCGCTTTGTCCGAGAAGGTCGGCCGTGTTTTTCAGAAGCGAGCACAGCTCGCGTTTGACCGATTCAGCAAGCGTTTCGCCGAGAGTGTGAAACATCCGCCACTTCAGCCCGACCAGATACTCCAGGATCCATGGAACCGCGGGCGTGAGTGGTGGGAATACTCGGTGGACCTGGCGCAACGGTCCATTGTATTCTGGAATACCCTGCGCGAGCGCGGAGACAATTGGGTTGCCCACGAAAAGGCGGGCAAGCCGCCGGTCCTTCACTTCGAGTATGAAGTCGTCCTCGACGCCCAGCAATTCGATCAGCCGGTCAACTATGCATTGGTGCGGATCATTCCGCCCGAGGGCGTGACCGTCGATCCAGCCCGCCGGCCTTATGTGATTATCGACCCGCGGGCCGGGCATGGTCCCGGCATTGGCGGCTTCAAGGATGACTCACAAGTCGGGGTCGCGCTGCGCGACGGACATCCGGTCTACTTCGTGATCTTCTTCCCCGACCCCGAGCCGGGTCAGACCCTGGCGGACGTTTGCGAAGTCGAGGCCCGTTTCATCAAACAGGTGCGCAAGTGGCACCCCGACAGTCCCAAGCCGGTCGTGCTCGGCAACTGTCAGGGGGGCTGGGCGGCGATGATGCTGGCGGCCAGTAACCCGGACGATACCGGACCGATCGTGATCAACGGCGCGCCCATGTCCTACTGGGGCGGCGCCTGGAGGGAAGGCGAAGGGGATAACCCGATGCGCTACGCGGGGGGGTTGCTGGGCGGAACCTGGCTAGCTTCCTTCGCCAGCGACCTGGGCAACGGCAAGTTTGACGGGGCGAACCTCGTTCAGAACATGGAGAATCTGAACCCGGCGAACACGTTCTGGGACAAGTACTATCACCTCTTTGCCAATGTCGACACGGAAGGCCCGCGTTTTCTGGAGTTCGAGCGCTGGTGGGGCGGCTTCTTCCTGATGAACCGCGAGGAGATCGACTGGATCACACAGAACCTCTTCGTCGGCAACCGCCTTTGGGAAACGGACGGCGCGCAGCGCGGATCCTTCGACCTCCGCGAATTGAAAGTCCCCATTATTCTCTTTGCCTCGCTGGGCGACAACATCACCCCGCCGCAGCAGGCCTTCAACTGGGTCGCCGACGTCTACAAATCGACGGAGGAAATCAAGGCCCGGGGGCAAACGATCGTTGGACTCCTCCATCAGGATATCGGACACCTCGGTATTTTCGTATCCGGACGGGTGGCGAAGAAGGAGCACACGCAGATCGTTTCCGTGCTGAAGTCGATCGAAGCGCTGCCGCCGGGGCTTTATGGCATGAAGATCAACGAACAGGCGCGATCGAACAACAAGTCGGAATACACCGTCGAGTTCATCGAATACCGCCTGGAAGACGTAACGGCGAAGCTGAACCGCTTTGGACGCAAGGATGAAAAGGCGTTCGCGGCCGCGGCCATGATGTCCGAATTCAATCAGCGCGCCTACGACCTTTTCTTTAGTCCGCTGGTGAGAGGATTCGCAACCGAACCATTTGCGAAGCTCGCGCAGGCCTTCCATCCGCTTCGTGCCCAGCGATGGAGCTGGTCCAGTCTGAACCCATGGCTGGCGTGGCTCAAGCCGGCGGCGGAACTGGTCCGGAAACAACGCCAAGCTGTTTCCGCCGATCAGTCATTTCGGAAACTCGAACGCGCCGGTTCTGATCTGCTGAGCGCTTCGTTCGATCTCTACCGTGATCTTCGCGATGCGCGAAGCGAGGCGCTCTTCTTTGCCATGTACGGGACCATGTTTTCCATGTACCTCGCCGACAAAGCCGAGGCCCGTGAGACAGGCGATGGGGCGGCGCCGGTCGCCAGGGAATCGACGTTCGTCAAGGAGGCGTTGGCCGCCATCGCCTTGGGGGGTTATGCCGAGGCGGTTGCACGAGCCGGCGCGCTCCTTGCTCGCAAGGGCCAGCCTTTGCCGCTTTCGCGACTGCAAATGAAAAAGGAACTGCTCGCCGACTACAAGGGCTTCCTGCCGGAATTGCCGGCGGATTCGGTCCGACGGATTCGCGGCGAGCAGGACATTATTGTGGCGTATGAACCGGATGCCGCGATTGCGTCCCTGCCCCAACTGCTGACCGGCATGGAAGATCGCAAGCGGTTTCTCACGCTGCTCGATCGACTCTCCGCGGACCCGCGGGTGCTGGCTGACGGGGTCACTCCGGAACAGGCGGCCACACTCGAACGCATTCGCAGCGTTCTGTCCACGGGACCTGCGCACTCGGAAACAGTACAGAACGTCGCGCGCCATCCGGAAAGCGCGACCCGTGCTCCAAGAACACAAGGAACACGACGATGACCGCGCTGACGAATGTGACCTTTGACGAACTCAAGATTGGCCAGTCCATCACCGTTTCGCGAACGCTTTCGCGCACCGATATCGAGGCTCTGGCCTTCACGTCGGGTGACGTGGATGCCTATCACCTCGAAGACGGCGGGGTCGAGAAAGAGGTGTCCTCTACGGAGGCGGTAGCATCCGAGGCATTCTTCGGCTATCTGCTCAATCGCCGGTTACCGGGTCCGGGCACGACGATCGTCGCCCAGAACTTGAAGTTCCGCGGGCAGCTCCGCGTTGGCGATGTCATGACGGCAACGGTAGCGCTCAAGGAAATACAGCCGGAGGGCAACCTTCTGGTCTTCGATTGCAAGTGCGTGAACCAGGCCAACGAAGCCATTGCCACGGGGACTGCGACGGTCATCGCTCCGACCATGCGTCTCACCTATGCCGAGATGGCCACGCCCGAAGTCATCTTCCGGCGCACGGATACTTTCGCACGGCTCATCAAGTCATGCGAGGGGCTTCCTCCGGTGTCCTGTGCCGTCGTGCACCCGTGTGATCACGATTCCCTCGCAGGGCCGATCGAAGCGGCGAAACGAAAGCTGATCACGCCGGTGCTCGTGGGTCCCGAGGCCAAGATCCGTGCTGCGGCAGAGGGTGCCGGGATCGATCTGGGCGAGTTTCAAATCGTCCCCGTAGAGCACAGCCACGGTGCTGCCGAGAAAGCCGTGGCCATGGCCCGCGCCGGTGAGGTGGAGGCGTTGATGAAGGGAAGCCTGCACACGGACGAACTCATGGGCGCGGTCGTCCCGTCCGCTACCGGACTGCGTACTTCGCGCCGCATCAGTCATGTGTTCGTACTCGATGTACCAACCTATCCGCGAATGCTGCTGGTGACCGATGCCGCGATCAACATCGCCCCGGACCTGAAGGCCAAGGTGCACATCGTTCAAAATGCGATCGATCTCGCCAGGATACTGGGCGTTGAAATACCGCGGGTCGCCATTCTCTCGGCGGTGGAGACGGTGAATCCGGATATCCCATCGACCCTGGACGCGGCCGCGCTGTGCAAGATGGCGGACCGCGGGCAGATCAGCGGCGGCGTGCTCGATGGGCCCCTGGCGTTTGACAATGCGATCAGCGAAATCGCGGCGAAGACCAAGAGGATCACTTCTGAGGTGGCCGGCAAGGCGGACATTCTGCTCGCGCCGGATCTGGAGGCCGCCAACATGCTCGCGAAGCAGTTGCAGTATCTGGCGGGCGCCGACGCGGCGGGCATCGTCCTTGGCGCCCGGGTTCCCATCGTGTTGACCAGCCGGGCGGACTCGGTTCGCACACGGCTGGCATCGGCGGCGGTCATGGCCCGAGTCGCGCAGGCGAGACGCGAGGCCAAATTGCCGGCAACCATGTAAATGCGAGGACTGCCATGGCGGATGCAATAGTCGTTCTCAACGCCGGATCATCGAGCATCAAGTTCTCGCTGTTCGCGCTAGGCGAGATGGAACTGGAGGTTGTGGTTCGTGGCCAGATCGAAGGGCTGTTTACTTCGCCCAGGTTTGTGTCGAAGGACGGCGCCGGGAATGTGCTTTCGGAGAAATCGTGGGGAGAGGGCCATTCGCTCGGACACCAGGGGGCGATGGACCATCTTGTCGCGTACTTGCGCACGGAACTGAAAGTCCACCAACTTGTCGGCGTGGGGCACCGGGTGGCGCATGGCGGACCGGACATTGCCAGGCCGCTTCGCGTCGATGAGAAAGTGATACAGGGACTGGAGAAGTTTGTTCCCCTTGCTCCGTTGCACCAGCCGCACAACATCGCGCCGATCCGGTTTCTGATGGAGCGAGCCCCGCAACTGCCGCAAGTTGCCTGCTTCGATACTTCGTTCCATCGCACCAACTCGCAGGTGTCGCAGATGTTTGCGCTGCCGATGGAGTACTTCGAGGGCGGCGTGCGCCGCTACGGTTTTCACGGCCTGTCGTACGAATACATCTCGACGATTCTGGCTCAATTCGACGAGAAGGCCGCAGGAGGTAAGACCATTGTGCTTCACCTGGGCAACGGCGCCAGTATGTGCGCGCTGGAGTCGTCGCACAGCGTGGCGTGCACCATGGGTTTCTGCGCCGTGGACGGGCTGATGATGGGGACGCGCAGCGGATCGCTCGACCCTGGCGTGGTTCTGTTCCTGATGGCTCAGCGTGGCATGAGCGCCGGCGAGATCGAGAAGCTCATCTACACCAAGTCGGGGTTGCTGGGCGTCTCGGGTGTCTCCAGTGACATGCGCGAGCTGCTGACCAGCAACGAGCCGCGAGCCAGACTGGCCGTCGATTTGTACGTGTACCGAGTACGGCGCGAACTCGGCTCGCTCGCTGCGGCCCTCGGCGGAGTGGACGCTCTTGTTTTCACCGGGGGTATCGGCGAGAACGCCGCAGTCATCCGCGCCCGAATCTGCCGCGACGCGGGCTGGCTGGGCGTCGAGTTCGACGAAGGAGCCAATGCGAAGCGCGGGCCGCGAATCAGCGCGCCCAACAGTCGCACATCCGCATGGGTTGTCCCGACAAACGAAGAACTGATGATCGCTCGGCACACAAAGGGGATATTGGGTTTGCGGTAGCGAATGAAGTGGCATTCAAATCGAAAGGAACTTTCATGGTTGGGCACAGATTAATGCGCGCCGCAGCCGCAATCCTGATAACGGCGGCATCGACGACGTTTGCACAAGAGGACTCGACTCTCAAAAAAGAGGAACTGGAGCAGTTGGTCGCTCCGGTGGCCTTATACCCCGATTCCCTGATTTCCCAGATTCTTATGGCTTCCACCTATCCGTTGGAAATCGTTCAGGCGGATCGATGGGTCAAGGCCAACGCGAATCTGGACGGCGATGGGATGACCGATGCGCTGGAGAAAGAAGTCTGGGACCCCAGCGTCAAGTCCCTGGTCAATTTCCCACAGGTGCTCACCATGATGAGCGAAGAACTGGAATGGACCACCAAGCTGGGCGACGCCTTTCTCGCTCAGCAGAAAGACGTGATGAAAGCCATCCAATCGCTGCGGGCCCGAGCAAAGCAAGCAGGCAATCTGGAATCCAATACGCAGCAGACGGTTGTGGTGCAGGAAGAGGCGGATACCCAGGTCATCGTCATTGAGTCCAGCAGTCCGGAGGTCATTTACGTTCCCACCTATGACACAACGGTAGTATACGGAACGTGGCCTTATCCGGCGTATCCGCCTCGTTATTACTATCCCCCCGGCTATGTCGCGACGGCCGCGGTTTCTTTTGGCGTCGGTGTGGCCTGCGGCGCAGCCTGGGGTTATGCGTGGGGCGGGTGCCATTGGGGGCACGGGGACGTCGACATCGATATCGACCGCAATGCTTTTGTCAACAATCGGATCGATCGATCGCGCTACAAGAATGAAATCGGCAGCCGCAATCGCAACCTGCAGAACGGCCGCGGGTCGTGGAGTCATGACCCCACACACAGAAAAGGTACCGCGTATCGCGATCAAGGTACGGCACAGAAGTTTGGTGGAAAGTCAGCCGCCGACGCGGCTCGGTCGCGCGACGCTTTCCGCGGTCGAGCGGAGACCGGCAGGCAGGAACTTGCCCGCGGCGGGGCAGACTCAATGCGGCAAGACCGTCCAAGCACCAGACCGGCCGGGGGGCAGGCTGATCGCGGAAACACTGGCGCCAGGCAACGCGCTGACAGTCGCGCCGCACAACAACGCCCGGATAGCCGTTCCGGAGCAAGGCCCGCCGATCGGGCTGCCCCTGCCAATCGCGGACCGACGGGCAATCGGGGTACGACCGCAGATCGCAGTCGACAATCGGGGGCTCCGCAGAGCGCATTTGGCGGCGCAGGCCAGGGCAGTCGCGCTCGAAACGACAGCCAGCGAGGCCAATCCAGCCGGCAATCCAGTTATTCGAGTGCATCGCGACCTTCGGGGGGCAGTTCGGGATCTTACGGAGGATCTGGTGGAGGTTCACGCGGTGGGGCGCCAGGGGGCGGCGGCGGCGGGCGCGGCGGCGGCGGCGGGAGACGGTGACGTCAGCGTGGTGTGACTTTGGTTGGAGCAGTACCAGAGTATCTTACGACTTTCGTCCAGGTGGCTGGTAAGAAGAACCTGAACACAAGAGGAACTTGTTATGGTGAATGTAGAGCTTTCAACCAACGGTGTTGAGGTTTTCCTTCGCAACCGCTTGGTGATGATGATGCACGGCGTGCTCATGTTTCTCGGCACGGCCGGATTCATGGTGCTCTCCGCGTGCAGTTCGAGCGGGGCGAGGTTTGCCACGCCTGACGCGGCGGTCGGAGCACTTGCGAGTGCCGTTCGCTCCGAGGACCAGAAAGAGCTAAAGCGCATTCTGGGTCGCGGGGCCGAAGAGATCATTTCCTCCGGCGACGAGGTGGCCGATCAACAGGCCCGCGAGAGGTTTTTGCAGTCGTATGATGAAAAGACCGAGTTGGTGTCCGAGTCCGAAGACACCGTGACGTTGCAGATCGGAAAGGACGAATGGCCGATGCCCATCCCCATCGTCAAGCGCGGTGATTATTGGCTTTTCGATACACGCGCAGGCAAGGAGGAAATCCTCAATCGGCGCATCGGACGCAACGAGCGGGATGTCCAGCAGGTCTGCCTGGCTTTCGTTGACGCGCAGCGCGAATACAAATCGCAAGATCGCGACGGCGACGGAGTGCTGGAGTACGCGCGGAAGCTCATCAGCGACCCTGGGCAGAAAAACGGCCTCTACTGGGAAAGCGGCGAAGATAATTCGTCAAGCCCCATGGGCCTGCTCGTTGCGGGCGCCGCGGAAGAGGGGTATGGCCGGACGCCCAAGAAGCGCGGCGAGCGACGCCCTTACCACGGCTACTACTTCAAGCTGCTTACATCGCAAAGCGACTATGCCCCGGGCGGCGCCCGTGACTACCTGGTGGACGGCAATCTCACGGGGGGGTTCGCAGTGGTGGCGTGGCCGGCCGATTACGGTAACTCCGGCGTAATGACATTTATGATCAACCATCAGGGCATTCTGTACGAGCGGAACTTCGGACCGCGGACTCAGCGCATTGTAAGCGCAATGACTGAATTCGATCCTGGACCCGAATGGGATGTTTCACCATGAGAATCGCATGTCGTTGTTGGCCGGCCACCACCACCAGAAGATCCATTTATCGTATGGTGTGGTGCCTTGTGCTCATTTCTCCTGTGGGATGCGCCACCGTGGCAAGAACGGGCGCGCTCGCGGGCAGCGGCGTCGGCGCCATCATCGGACAGGCCGCCGGCGGCAGCACGGAGGCCACGCTTATCGGTGCGGCCGTGGGAACCGGCGTTGGCTACATCATCGGCAACGAAGTCGACAAGAAGGAAGCCAAGGCCATGGAGTCTCGTAACGAGGTTTCAGACAATGCACCGTTTGCCGGGACTTCCTGGCGTGTGATCAGCCTGGTCCGCGACGAGCCGCTTCCGCATCGGTCGATTGTGCTGGATTTTCGTCAGGATGGTCGCGTGATCACCGCGCGGACACTTCCCGACGGCAACGTCATCCGTGAAGACGAGGCCTACCGCGTCGTCGGAACGACGCTGATCGTGAACAAGCCGGGCTACATCGTCAACGCCCGATACCGAATCGATAATGCCGAGATGATCGTCGAGGCACCCAAGTTCCGAGCCGTGCTCGAGCGCGTGTGAATTCCTGCTCGGAAGCGCCCCTGGTTTACCGGATGGCACCAATGCCTGAGAAAGCGTCGGCGCGGCAGAAGCCGCTCAAGAAGAGAGCGATAGAAGAGTGGGAGAGTTGTTGGCGCCGTTTCGCGAGCAAGGTGGCCACAATGGGCTACGAGCTGCCGGCCGGCGAACGCAAAGGAAACGCGGGAGCCCAGTTTCTGAATTGGATTTCGGCATGGATCAAGAAAACATCGCAGAGTACCAAGTCGCCGAGATACTTCGGAATGGTTGTCCGCTGACGATCCGTGCTATCCGGCCCGATGCCAAACAGTTGCTGCTTGATGCATTCCACCAATTGCAGGAGAGCTCTATTCGACTTCGCTTCTTTGGACTGAAGAAGCAGGTGACGGTCGCGGAGCTGAAATGGGCGACCGAAGTGGATTTTCGCCGGCATGTGGCTCTGCTGGCCTGCGTGGAGGAGAACGAGCAGCAGCGGGTGATCGGCGCTGCCCGCTATATTGCGCATCAAGACCCGAGCCCCGCGTCCACCGCGGAGGTCGCCTTCGCGGTCGAAGAGGACTATCACGGTCAGGGAGTTGCCACACTTCTGCTGAAGCACCTGGTATCGATCGCGCGTGCGCAGGGAGTGGGCAGCTTTGAGGCCGAGGTGCTGCCTGAAAACAAAGCGATGCTCCGGGTCTTTGAGCGATCAGGGTTATCCGTGGACTGTACTGCGTCCGTTGACTCAGTGCGTGTTACGATGAGCCTTGGCTAACCTTCCCTGCAAATCATGAATGGGTTGGACCCTTCCGTCCCACCAACCGTAAGAATTCCTGTTCGTCGACGGCGGTAACGCCCAGCTCCCGCGCCTTTTCCAGTTTGGAACCGGCCTCTTCGCCATAGACCACCAGGTCGGTCTTCTTGCTGACGCTGCCCGCCGGCTTGCCGCCGAGCGACTTGATGAGGTCCTGCACTTCCTTGCGCCCCATGGAAGAGAGGGTGCCGGTGACGACCACCGTTTTGCCGGCGAGCGGAGAATCGGCGGCGACCTTTCGTTTCGGCTGGGTCATGTTCACGCCGGCTTCGCGCAGACGAGCGATGGTACGCCGGCCCGCGTCGCTGGTGAAGAAATGACGGAGGCTGGCGGCCAGTTCGGGCCCGATGCCTTCGACTTCCTGCACTTCATCCTCGGCCGCAGAGGACAATCTGTCCATGGTGCCGAAATGGTCGGCGAGTAGCTCGGCGGTGCTGGTTCCGACGTGGCGGATGTTCAACGCGGCCAGCAGTCTTGAAAGCGGCTGTCGCTTGCTGCGCTCGATCCCTTCGAGCAGCTTTTCGGTGCGCTTCGCTCCAAACTGCGTTTGGGTCACCTTGGTGCCTTCCTCGGTCTGCCGCTCCTGTTCGATTTGAATGAGGGGGATTTCGGCGCGGCGGTTCGGCAGGTCATAGATATCGGCGTAGGTCTTGAGCCAGCCCTTGTCGACCATCTTCTCGACGAGCACCTCACCGAGTCCTTCGATGTCCATCTGGTTGCGCCCACAAAAATGGATGAGTCGCTCCTTGAGCTGGGCGGGACATGAGGGGTTGATGCAGCGCAGGTAGACGCCGCCCTCGTCTTTCTCGACCTCGCCGTCGCACACCGGGCAGTGGGTGGGCGGCCTGATGGGCCTGGCTGCCTTCGGCCGCTTCTCGCGCACCACCGCGATGACCTGGGGGATGATCTCGCCGGCCTTTTCTACAATCACCGTGTCGCCGACGCGCACGTCGAGCCGTTCGACCTGATCGAAGTTGTGCAGGGTGGCGTGGCGGACGGTCGTGCCGGAAAGCAACACCGGCTCCATGACCGCACGCGGCGTGATGGTTCCCTGTTTGCCCACCTGGAAATCGACGCTCTTGATCACACTTTCCGCCCGCTCCGGCTCGAACTTGTAGGCGATGCACCAGCGGGGGTATTTGCTGGTGGCGCCCAGCGCGTCGCGCTGGTCGAGGGCGTCGGCCTTGATGACCAGCCCATCGGTTTCATAGGGCAGGCCGTGGCGGCGCTCGTCCCACTCGGGTAGCTTCTCGATGATCGCCTCGACGGAATCGACCACCGTGCGGTACGGGCTGACCGGAATGCCCCAGCGCTTCAGCGCCTCGAACAGCACGGTATCCGTAGAAAACCGCAGCGGGTCGATCTCCCCGAAGCCGTGAGCCACGAAGGTCAGCCCGCGACCCTCCACGTTCTTTGGGTCGAGCTGTTTGAGCGTACCCGCGGTGGCGTTGCGCGGGTTTGCGAAGACGGGCTCGCCGGCTTTCTCCCGTATCGCGTTGAACTTCCTGAATGCTTCCGTCGGCCATACGACTTCGCCGCGCACTTCGAGCACGCGGGGTACGTCATCGCCGGTGAGTGTCAAGGGAATGGCACGGATGGTCCGCGCGTTGTGGGTAATGTCGTCGCCGGTCTTTCCGTCGCCGCGGGTGGCCGCGAACGCCAGTTTTCCCGCCTCGTAGCGCAGCGTCACGGCCACGCCGTCGATCTTGGGATCGACCACGTAGCGATAGTCTTCGCCGCCCAGCCCCTTGCGCACGCGCGCGTCAAACTCGCGAAGCTGCGCCGCGTCGTAGGTGTTGTCCACGGAGAGCATCGGGACGGCGTGGGTGACGTGGCGGAATCCCGTGATCGGCGCGCCGCCGACCCGTTGCGTGGGCGAGTCCGGCGTGATCAGCTCCGGATGAGCGGATTCCAGCGCGCGCAACTCTTCGAAGAGTCGGTCGTACGCGCGATCGGAAAGGACCGGCTGCCCCAGCACGTAGTAGGCATGATCGTGGCCGCGGATTTCCTCCCGCAGTCGCTCGACGCGTTGCTTGCTGATCGCACTCATGCGGCTGATTATGCCAACCACGCGGCTTTTTCGCCACGCCCGGCGCGGGCGAAGGCGCCCGCTGACGGACTTGGGTCGGGGGAAGGCTGGGGCGAGCGCGGGCCGATCGCGCC
>CAZMVD010000102.1:0-15492 GCA_964569425.1 uncultured Phycisphaeraceae bacterium | reverse complement strand
GATGAGCGAACGGCAATAAGATATGGGAGCGGCGGAACTGGAAGTGCTCAAGGTTCTCTGGGAACAGGGGGCCGTGACCGTCCGGGACGTACTGGCGCATTTGCATCAGCGGGGGCGGCGATTGGCCTATACCACGGTGCAGACGTTGCTGTCACGCCTGGAGCAAAAGCACTTTGTCACCAGCAATAAATCGGGCCTGGCGTTTGTTTACAAGGCGAGGGTGACTCGCGACCGCGTCATTCGATCGCGCCTGAATACGCTGCTCGAACAGCTTTATGACGGGGCGGCCGGCCCACTGGTGTTGCAGTTGATTCAGTCCGACCGGTTGACGGCTGACGAGATCGCGCAGTTGCAGCAGCTCATCGAGCGGCTGGATACGGGCACGCCGCCGAAGTCGGGAGCCTGATTCGGCGGATTGCGGAGAGAGGAGATGGCCGAGCGAGTTTCCCACATCGCGGACCTTCTCTGGTATGGCGGCCTTGCGGTTATTCCGCTGGTCCTGCTGGCCGCGGCACTGGCCCGGTGGCTTCCGTGTCGGCCGGCGACGCGACATTCCGTCTGGCTGATTGTGCTGGTGTGGCTGGTGATTGCACCGTGGATTCCTCCGGTGCGAACAGACGTGCCGGCGCCGTTGGAATCTGAAGGTTCGACTGTCGTCGATGTACTTGAGGTCGAGCCGATCCATGCCGGTTGGCACGCATCCCTCGATGTGCGCGTGCCGGATGACCACCCTTTCGAGCCAGTTCATGTTTCTGTTCACGCCGGGAACGCTGTCGATGAGCGGGAACGGCGAGTTTCTCAGCTTGTAGAGTGGTTGGATGAAAGCGCGGCGCGCATCGCGTTCGCCTGGAGGCAGGCTGGTACCTGGCTTGTCCAGCAATCTGTCGAGAGACCGGTTGCCATTTCTTCCCAAGAATCTAACCCTCCGAGGTTGGCAGCCCGCACAGCGCCGGATGCGCCGGATTCGCTCGCCCAGGCGGCCGGCGTTGTCGGGCTGCCTTCCCCGGGGGGAATGGCTACGTCAGGTGATGCGCCGGCAAGAGATTTCGGCTCGCGCCCAAGTGCAAATGCCGCGCCGTCTGTTGCGGTTTCGCAGCACTGGGAAGCAACTCCCGCGGCCACGATTGAATTCGCACCCGCTCCGGTTCAGGAATGGCCGGCGAACGTGGTTGCAGAGTCTGGTGGGGCGCCAAGTGAAGACATCTTTGTAGAACCCGCGGCGCCGCAGCCATGGTCCGCGGTTGCGAATGAGCACTCCACCGATGGCGCAAGCGAAATCGATCCGGTGCCGTCGATGGTGAGCGGGGGCGAGCCGACGCTCCTGGTAGACGAGAAGGACGGCGGCGCAGTTCAGGTGCTGGAGCGCTATGTCGCGGCGCTGGTTTCGCTGCGAGACGGCCTGGCGCGACTACCGCGGTTGCCGCCGACGGTGTGGGTGGCGGGGCTGCTGTTGATTGTCGGCTTCCGGTTGGCGGCGACGGTGCGGTTTCGTGGCATTATGCGGCGAGCCATTCCGGCGGATTCGGAATTGCGCGCTGAGGTGCGTCGCCTGTCTCGGCGAATGGGTCTGGTGCGAACTCCGGAAACGCTGGTGGTCAATGCGCGGATTTCGCCCCTGGTGTGGTGCGGGCGGCGCGTGCGGTTGGTGATACCGCTGGGGCTGTGGCGCGAGTTGGATCAGGCAGGGCGGCACGCCGTTTTGTGCCACGAGTTGGCCCATATTCGGCGGCGGGATCATTGGGTCATGTGGTTTGAGTCGGTGGTGGGGGGCTTGTACTGGTGGCATCCGGCAGTGTGGTGGGTGCGCGGGCGACTGCGCGCGGAAGCGGAAACCTGCTGTGATGCCTGGGTCACGTGGTTGCTGCCGCAGGGGCGCCGGGCGTACGCCGAGGCGCTGCTGCGCACGCGGCAGTACATGCAGTCAAGAACTTGTCCTGCGCCTGTGGTGGGTGCGGGCATTACCAACGGGCGAGCGGCAGGTTTTGCAAGGAGATTGACGATGGTTATGACGCATCAAGTGACGCCGCGGCATTCGCCTGCGGGCGTCGCCCTGGTCTGCGCATTGGCGCTGACCGGTTGGGCGGCGACCCCCGCGCGATCCGGCCCGATCAAGGACAAAACGGGCTGTGATAAGCCATGCCCCCAATCGACTCCGGAGGCTACGTCGCAACCGGCTTCGGCACCGGAGTCGGCAACGACCTTCGAGGCGCATCTTGCCGCCAAGCTCGAACGGGAAGCGGCCGCCGCTGCGCGACGCGCCGTGCTCGTTGGCGCAGATGATGACGACGGGCTGGAAGTCAGGTTAGAGCGCCTGGAAAAAGAACTGGAACGGCTTGGCCGCCAATTGGCGGAATTGGGAGCGGCGCTGCACGACGGCGGAACACCCAGAGCCCCGCGAGCGCGCGCGGGAAGGGTGGCTCCCACGGCGCCGGCGGTTCCTCAGCCGTCGCCCCCTTCATTATTCACGCCGCGGCCACCGGCGGCGCCGGCACCTCCAAGCGCCCCCAGCGCGACATGGTCCGGAGGTTCGACCACCTGGCGAACGTACGAACTACCCGAGGGCAAACTCGGCGCGCTGACGGCACTGATGAGCCGTTCTGATGTGCCCATACTCGTGCGCCCCGGCCCTGAAAAGATTGAAGTTCAAGCCACGGACCCGCAACATGCGGTGTTCCAGGCATTTGTAGACATGATCAACTCCAAGAAGAGCGCCCAGTTCTACCAGGTGTCTCCGGGAAAGCTCGAAGAGTTGTCCAAGCTCATGATCCGCTCCGACGTGCCCATTCTGGTCGAGCCCAAGAAGGAAGGCATCAAGGTCCATGGTACGGGCCTGGAACAATCGGTCTTTGAAGCGTTCGTTCGAATGATTGATCCACAGGGCAGGGCCGCGGCGCCGCGTTCGGGAGAATGGTCGGGGCTCGTTCGAGGATTGAGCGCGGCCCAAGGTCATGGGGCCGACTGTGAACATGACCACGATTGCGAACATGACCACCAACATGTTCATGTCGGCGCGATCGGGCACGCTCCTGGTTGTTCGGCGGCGATGGAGACCGGACAGATGGCGATGGAACGTGCTCGCGTGCGACAGGCGGAAGCGGCAGCTCGACTGCGTGACGTGGCCCGGCGACAACAGGAGATCGAGAAGCGCCAGCAGAAGATGCACCAGGCGCGTGAGAAGGCCATCAAGCGAAAGCTGGACAAGGAACGTGAGGCATTCCCCGCGGGGGAACCGCGTGCCGCGCTCGACGAGGAGCGGTCGATCGCTGCTTTGGCCGACGCGATGATTGAACTGCCCGAGGGCGACGCGGTGGAACTGGCGCAACTCGACTCGTTGAGCCAGTTGGCGCAGAGCGGCGAATTGGCTCAGGTGCTCGCCAAGCTGGCTCAATTGGGTATGGCGACCACGGTAACGGGAACCACGGATCGGCTTCGCCTCCTGGATGAACAGGTGCGGGCGCTGGAGGGACAATCCCGGGTCATCACCAATCAGGCCCGTCAGTTGGAGGAAGAGGCGGAGGCGCTGGAAGAGCAAGCTCGCGAGATCGAGGAGAGTGCGGAAGTTCTGGATCGGCATGCAGACGAGCTCGAAGCGCAGCTCGAAGAGCTGGGAGTCCAGGATGCCGAAGCGCCGGACGCGGGAGGCGAGTTGCTGAAGCACCTCTTCGCGCAGGCGGTCGAGCTTCGTGGGCAGGCGGTCACCATGGAAGAGCGAGTGCAGCAACTAGAGCAGGCCGCTGATTCGCTCTCAGAAGAGGCCGATGCGTATGGTGAGGCGGCCGAGGCACTACGCGAAGTGATGGAACTGCTCAGCCAGACCGCGGCCGCAAGTGCGGGAAATCCGTAGCGTGCGTGGCGGACCGGTAGACGCCGGTTCCTTCTGGGGCCGGCGCGGGTCTGCGGATTTGGATGACGAGCTGGTTCTATTCGGCTCCGAGTAGGTGGGGCCGGATCGGCGAATCTCGGCCGGCGTTGTTGTCGACGGTTCCGCTGGATTCATGGGTTCAGGTGAGCGAGATGAAAACAAGAGCGGTCAAACTGCGCGCTGGGCAGGCGATGGTTCTGGCGTGCCTTGCCGGGATGTTTCATGGAATCCCCTTGCGTGGCGAATCGATTCCCGCGGGGCCGGCCGGATCGCTGGACAGTGCGGCGACATTGCAAACGGCCCATGGGCTGTTGAATCGCGGCCTGTGGGACCTCGCAGAAGCAGAGTACCGCAGCTTCCTGGCGCAAGTTGGCGACGAGCACGACGAGTCTGCTGTGGCGCGGTACGGATTGGCGGTGAGTCTGTTTCGCGCGCAGCGCTGGGACCTGGCAGCCCGGGAACTCGCGCGATTGCAGGAACAGTCGCCGGACCTGTACTCCGCGGAGGTCCTGACCATGCGCGCGCAGTGCGCGCTGGCACTCGGACAATTCGGCGCGGCGGCGAAGTCATTCGAGGACGTGGCCGAAAGACATGCGGACCACGCCCTGGCGGACGATGCCATGGTCGGCGCTGCAGAAGCCCGTTATCGCGCAGGACAATTCGACCAAGCCTTGAAGCACGCCGCGACTTGCATCCGGCGCTGGCCGGACGGCGCGCTGCACGATCGCGCCCTATGGTGGCAGGGCGCATCGGCAGCGGCGCTGGGCGATCATCAGGCGGCGATCGAAATTCTGGAGCCGCTTCGGGCGCGGGCGTCGGATAGTCCGCTGGCGGCGCCGGCAGGATTGACACTGGCGCAGTGTTACCACCAGAGCGGAGACTTCCCCAGGGCCGAAGAACGCTATCGAGCGCTGCTGGATGGCGGCGAAATCGCCTTTCGCCCGGCGGCGATGCTGGGGCTGGGGGCACTCTATCTGCAGCGCGGCCGGGCTGGGGAAGCCTTGGCGCAGTTTGACGAGGTTCTGAAATCGC
Source organism: uncultured Phycisphaeraceae bacterium (assembly GCA_964569425.1). Classification (GTDB taxonomy): domain Bacteria; phylum Planctomycetota; class Phycisphaerae; order UBA1845; family UBA1845; genus JACQXM01. Next base: position 10,598 of record CAZMVD010000102.1, on the reverse strand, counting down.
ACCCCGGCGCTTCGGAAACGTCAACGGCGAAGTTGCAGCGCGCACAGGCGTTGTATGAGCTGGGGCGTCTGGCCGATGCAAGGGTCGCACTGGAGGAGCTCAACCAAGGAGCGCACGAGCGTGCGGATGAGGTTAACTATTGGCTTGCGAAGTGCCGTCTGCATGAAGGCGATCCGGAAGCAGCCGCCGCGATCCTGGGGAACGCGATCGTGCAGTTTCCCCACAGTCGCTACCTGCCGGAAATGCACTACGACCGTGCAGTCGCCCTGGCCCGGCACAATGAACCCGCCGCAGCGGTGGAAGCACTGGCGGTCTTTCGCGCGCGCTTTGCCGCGCATTCACTTGCGCCCGATGCGCTCTACCTGCTGGCGTTGTGCGAGCAGCGCCGTGGGCAGTTCGAACAAAGCGCCGTGTATGCCCGCCAACTGATGGCGGACCATGGCGATCATCCCCTGGCCGTGGCGGCGCGGCTGGTGCGTGCAGAATCTCGATATCAGCAGGGAGACTGGAATGGCGTTCTGACGGATCTGCGTTCGTACCTGGCGAGTTCGCCCGGCGACCGGGAGGGCGAATTGAACGCGCAATATCGCCTGGGGCTGGCGCTTTACCGACTGGATCGGCAGGCGGAGGCCGAAACCGCACTATCGGAAATCGTTCGCCGTCCGGATGCGGCGCAGCGATTCGGTTCGGCATTGCTGGCACAGGCCGACACATACTTTCAGCGCAGCGAGTGGGAGCCGGCACGCGAGTTGTTGGAGCGCTACCTGGCCGGCGAGGGTGAGCGACCCTCCGCAGAGGATGCATTGCTGCGGCTCGGGTTATGTCACCAGCGCATGGGCAGGCATGGCGAAGCGTTGAAACGCTTCGATGAACTGCTGCGCCGGTTTCCCCAGAGTCGGCTTGCGTTGCAGGTTCAGTTTGAGCGCGGTCAGGCACTGGTTTCGCTCGGTCGCGCTCAGGAAGCCCGTTCGGTCCTGGAGCAGGTCGCGCAGTCCGGCGCAGATTCTCCCTTCGGCCAACCGGCGGTCCATCATTTGGGGGCGATGGCGCTGCGCGAGGGGGACTTTGACGGCGCGGCCGAACGGTTCGCGACTCTGGAGCGCGAAGGCAATGCGGAAATAGCCCTCCAGTTCGGTCAGTCTCTTGCCGCGGCCGGAAAATTCGCAGAGGCAGAAGAAGCATTGGGACGATTCCTGGCAGCGCACGAGACCCACGAGCGCGCCCCGGCGGCCCACGCCACGTTGGCGGTTGCGCTGGCGCGGCAACAGAAGCACGCCGCGGCGCTGACCCAGATTGCACGATTGGAAAGCGGTGGGCTGAGCCAGCTCGATCCGGCGATGGCCGAGACCGTGCAATATGAAAAGGCCTGGTCGCTTCGGCAATTGGGCCGGGTGGAGGAGTCCGCCGCGGGCTATCGGTCGTTGCTGGCGAAGGGTGGATCGACGCCGGTGATTCACTCCGCCACGCTCGATCTGGCCGCCCTGGAGATGGATGCGAAGCGCTTTACGGAAGCCGCTGTGTGGCTGAAAAAGCTGCTCGGTGCGGAATCCAATGCGGGGGAGTCCGTCGCGCCGGGGTTGCGTGAACAAGCGTGGTATCGGCTTGGCGTCAGCGAATTCGAGCGAGAGAGGTACGCGGACGCATCGGTGGCCTTTGACCGATTGTTGGGAGATTTTCCGCAAAGTTCGTTGAGGGCGTCGGCGGGCTATTTCAGCGGCGAGGCGTTGATCCGCATCGGCCGCGCCGAGCCGGCGGCCGCGAGATTCCAACAGGTGGTGGAAACGCAGGCTGACTCGCCGGAGTGCCCGTTGGCCATGCTCCGTTGGGGCGAATGCCTCGCTGCGCAGCAGCATTGGCCCAAGAGTGAACAGGTATTTGGCGATTTTATCAGCCGATTTGACGGTCACCCGGCGTGGTACCAGGCTCAGTTCGGCATCGGTTGGGCGCGCGAGCATCAGGGCCGGCACGAGGAGGCCATCCGCGCCTATGAGGCAGTGGTGGCGCGCCACCGCGGACCGACCGCGGCACGGGCGCAGTTCCAGATTGGCGAGTGCCACTTTGCTCGCAAGGACCACGACGCGGCGGTGCGCGAGCTGCTCAAAGTCGATATCCTTTACGCTTATCCCGAATGGAGTGCCGCGGCGCTGTTTGAGGCCGGTCGGTGTTTCGATCTGATGGGACGCGCGCTGGATGCAAATGCGCAATTCGAGGCGGTGGTGGAGCGCTTCGGCGATTCGACCTGGGCGCAGTCGGCGGCGCAGCGCCTGTCCCAGCGATCGACGGCGGCTCTGCCGGGGCGATGACACGATTGTTTAGTCGCGAAGCGTCCGGCTGAGCCGGCTTACGCTTCGACTCAAAGGGAGAATCTCCTGTGAATGGTCTCGGACGCACGTTGGTTTCCGCGGTTTTGAGCCTGGTGCTTCTTGGGTGCTGGGCGGTACGCGTGAATGCACAGGAGGCAGTTCCCGTGCAAGGTGCGCCCACTGCATCCACCGAGACGGCGGCCTCGGGGGTGGAGGTGAGTTCGGTGTGGGATTTCGCGCGCAAGGGCGGCCCGCTGATGATCCCTATCGGTTTGTGCTCACTATTGGCGCTCGCGGTCATCGTCGAGAGGGTGGTCAGCCTGCGGCGCCACAATGTGATTCCACCGAGCTTCGTCAATGGGCTGCGCGTGGCAATGGAGGCCGATCGCGGGCAGCGTGCGCTCGCCCTGGCTCATTGTGAGGCGAGCGCGTCGCCGATCGGCCGCATTGTGAGCGCGGGGCTCAGGCGGCTGGGGGCTCCCGCAGAACGGCTGGAAAAGTCCATTGTGGAGGCGGGGGAACATGAGATCGCGGGCCTGCGCAAAAACTTGCGCGTGCTTTCGGTGATTGCGTCTATCGCGCCGCTCCTGGGCTTGCTGGGAACCATCTTCGGCATGATCACCGCATTTCAAACGGTGGCTTCGTCGGCGGAGGCACTGGGCCGCACCGAGCTGCTCGCCAAGGGCATTTACGAGGCGATGATCACTACCGCGGCGGGGCTGATGGTCGCCATCCCTGCGCTGTTGGGCTATCACGGCTTGAGCGCCCGGGTGGAAGGTCTGGTGCGCGAGATGGACCGCATCACCATGGACTTTGTAGAGGTCCACGCGGGCGAATCGTCGGCCGGCAGTGACCTGGAGCGCGATACGACCGAGCGGCCGGCCGCGCGTCCCATGGCCGAGCCCGGCGGACCGGCGTCCACAGACGGCAAGGCCCCGGCGATTGCTCAACTGGCCTAGCGCCGTGCCCGGGTGCGACAGTCAGTCAGCGGCATTGTCGATTCGGTGCGCGTCGTTCGCGCGGTGTGGTAAGAGAATCTGATGTAGCTCGTAAAGCACAAAGGCAACATCTCATGCTGGTACATTCTCGAAATCAGGAATCGACGATCGCCATGGACTTAACGCCGGTGATCGACATGGTGTTTCTGCTGCTCATCTTCTTCCTGGTGGCAACGACTTTCCATCAGACGGAACGTGAGATGCAGATCGCCTTGCCGTTTGCCGGTTCCGCCGAACCGTTGAGCACCATGCTGAAGGAGCTTGTGGTCAACGTCGACGCCGACGGGCACATTGTGGTATCCGGTCGATCGATGGATTCCGATGAACTTCGCGCGCTCGTGGAACGGGCCGTCGCGGCCAATCCCGAGCAGAAGGTGACCGTCCGCGGTGATCGCCGCGCCGTTTACGCCCATATTGTCGCCGTGCTCGACGCATGCAAATCAGGCGGCATCCAGGAACCCTATCTGGATACGGTGCTGACGCCATGACGCGTGCGGACGACAAATCCGCCGCGCGCTCAGTTCAACCGGACCCGAGGCGACGGCGCCAAGTCATGTTCGTGTGTGCAGCGCTGGTCATAGCCCTGTTGCTTGCAGCGGCGGGGTACGTGTGGCTGCCCATCCGGGCGGCATATTACACGGATGCCGATACCATTCGCGAGCCGCATGCGACCGCCCGATTGCGCGAGATTCTCTGGCAGCCGCCGACGCACCTGCCGCTGCCGACCGACGGCACTGACGAGACCTACGAACCCAAGCTGAGTGCCGACGGCTTGACACTCTACTTCGTGCGCGGCAAAGCCGGGGCCAATGCCGACATTTACCTCTGCCGAAAGTCTGAAACGGGCTGGAGCGAGCCGGAGCCGCTCGCCGACGTCAACAGCGACTATGACGACCTCGGCCCCGCGCTGTCTGCCGACGGCGTCACGCTCTACTTTTACAGCAATCGCCCCGGCGGTGTGGGTGGCTACGACTTGTGGATGGTGCGCCGCACCGCCGACGGTCGTTCGGCCTTCGGTGAGGCCGCCAATCTCGGCCCTGCAGTGAATTCTCCATTCAACGAGTACGGCCCGGCCATATCTCCGGATGGGAAGACGCTGTACTTTTCATCAAACCGTCCCTCGTCGGGGGACAGATCACCACCTGATCCGGATGCCTGGCCCGGAACCCTGCGGGAGGATCTCTATCATCGCGATTACGACTTGTATGCGTCGGCGATCACCGAGAGTGGCTTCGGCGGGGCGGCGCCGTTAACGGCATTGAACACGCCGTACAACGAGGGCGCACCCGCGGTAAGCGACTTCGGCGATTTTCTCTATTTCAGTTCCGATCGTTCGGGGGGGTTCGGTGGGTTCGACCTCTATCGGTCGCGCCGGCTGAAAGGGGAACTGCTTGCGCCGGAAAACCTGGGCGCCGCGGTCAACACGCCCGCCAACGAACTCGACCCTGGTATGAGTCTCGGCGGGTTTGCGTTGAACTTCAGTTCAGATCGGCCGCGCGGCAATGTCGATCGGGAACGCCCTCGTCCCTATGGGCTCTATCTGACTGCGTCGCGTGAGGTGTTTCGCGAGGTCGAAACGCGCCATCGTGTCATCGCCTGGGCGGCGATCTGGTCGGCCGTGGGGCGCCAGTTGTTGTGGGCGCTGCTGGCATTGCTGTTGCTGCTGCTCATGCTGGCCTTGCTGCGCGACCTGAGACAGCGCAAGCTCAGCCTGCTGGCGCGATGCCTGCTCACGTCGCTCGCCGCTCACATGCTGCTCATGTTCCTGCTCAATGTTTGGGAAGTAGGGGCGGCGGTGGCCGGTGAGTTCCGCCGCCGCGGTGTCATTCGAGTGGCATTATCTGAAGGGGGTGCGGATCCGTCCGTTGCCGCGGCGCTGATTCGCGGCTCGTTTACCGAGGGGCAGTCAGCGGCGCAGCCGATCGAAGTCGAACGAACCACAGTCGCCTTGCCTGTCGAGATGTCTCCGCCGATCGTGAGTCTTTCCCCCGCCCGGCACATGGCTGCCATGGAAGCGCCGGTGGCGCCGGAAATGCCGCGTGACGCTCCCGCTCGTTCCAGCGAACTGGCCGCTGCGGTAAGCGCTGTCGAGGTTGAATGGGGGCCTGCGCCGACGAACATCGCGTCGCCCCCAGCGCCATTGCCGGTCAGGGATACTGAGTATGTACCCGAAGCGTCGAGGGCGACGCCACCCGAGGTTCAACGACCGACGTCCGAGTTGGCCACGATGCCGATTCCGGTCGTCCCTGTGCCGGAACATCGGTTCTTTCCACCACGCACGATTTCCATCGCAACGGAGGAGGAACGTCAGGCGCTAGACCCGCGGGATGTGGCCGACGCTCCGCGGAGTACCCAATTGGCGAGTCATTCGCCGCCGGTCACTGTGCCGTCGGTGACTGGCGCATCGTGGGAATTGACCTTGCCGAAAGGGGGACCGGCGTCGGATCGAGAGGTAGATGAGCTTCAGCCCCGGCCATCGTTGGCCACGCTTAGAAACCACCGCGCGGAGTCGCATCGCGATGTGCTTGCATCGGCTGTGGCCGAACCGCTGGTTAAGTCTCGGCCACCGGCGGTTTCCTGGAGGGAGCCCCCTCTTGATCCGGGAATCCGGCTCGCGGAAGCGGGCACCGCACCAGTTCAGCCATCGACAATTCGGCCGGTCGTCGTGCCGGCTCCGCCCGAAAGGCACACCGAAGACGCTGAGTTGTTGCCGTTGGCTATGCCCGCTGGGCTAAACCAATCGTACGCCCAGTCGTCGGAAATCGACTTAGTGCCCCAAACTGCGATTAACGGATTGGAACAACTTCGCGGTGCACCACTTCTGCCGATGATGCGTCTGTCGGTCGATGATACGAACCCTGCGCGACCATTGCCTCCGGAGTTGACTCTTCGTGCTGAGGCGCCGTTGGCGGCCGACCGGATTGCCTCCGCAACGCCGAAGGATGCCCGGCTGCGTCCGACCCTGGAAGTGGGCGCGGATTGGATGCGGCGGGGCATATTGCCCCTTGAGCCCATTCAAACAGAGTTGGACCTGCTGAAGGAACTCACGCCGCCCACCGACGCCTATGCCCAGCGGTCGGAGTCTCGCCGCATGGACGCCATTCGTGAACACGGCGGCAGCGACGAAACCGAGCAGGCCGTGGCGCGGGCGCTCGCCTGGCTGGCGCGGCATCAGAGCGTGGACGGTCGCTGGGATGGCGACGGGTTTGATGGTCAATGCCGTCAATGTGGCGGAGAGACATCCGTCGACGTCGACGTGGCGCTGACCGGCCTGTCGCTGCTTTGCTTTCTCGCCGCGGATCATACCCACGTCAAAGATGGGCCCTATCGTGCGACCGTCGAACGAGGGCTGCGGTGGCTGAAGTCGCGTCAGGATTCCGAGGGCGACTTGCGTGGTCGCGAAACCATGTACAGCCAGGGAATTGCTGCGATCGCATTGTCTGAGGCGCTGGGCATGACCGGCGATCCAGCGTTGCGCGAACCTGTGCAGCAGGCCATTCGCTTTATTGAGGGAGCGCGAAACCGTCACGATGACGGTTGGCGTTATGATCCCGGCCAGCCGGGCGACACGTCCGTTCTGGGTTGGCAGGTTATGGCACTCAAGAGTGCCCGGCTGGCGGGCGCCGAGGTTTCGCTCGACGCGTTCCGTTCCGCGAGCCGTTGGCTGGAACGCGTGGCGGATGTCCAATCGCCGGGACGCTATGCCTATCAGCCGGGACGCCCGATCACGCCTTCCATGACGGCGGAAGGACTGTTTGTTCAGCAACTTCTCGGCCGCGAACACGACCACCCGCATTCGCGCGATGCCGTTAAGTATGTATCGGAACAACTACCCGACTGGACGGCGGGAGCAAACACTTACTACTGGTACTATGCCACGTTGGCCCTCTTTCAACATCAGGGCGAAGCCTGGCGCGCGTGGAATGAGCGACTTTCGAGCGAACTTCTGGCCCATCAGCGAAGGGATGGCGCCGCTGCGGGAAGCTGGGATCCCGTGGGCGAATGGGCCCCCATCGGCGGACGGGTGTACCAGACGGCCATCTGCACGTTGATGCTTGAAGTCTACTACCGCTACCTTCCGCTTTATGGCGAGGCACGACCCTATGATGCCATCGGCACTATTCGCGGTCAGGTGAGCGACGCGTCAACCGGGGCTCCTCTTGCCGGGGCAATTGTGCACCTGAGTTTACCGGATCGTGCCGCGCTGACGGCCACGGCAAACGCCGAGGGATACTACGAACTGGGAGCGCCACGCGTTCCCGAGTTTGTCGCGCTGTCCGCCTTGCGGAAGGGATACCTGCCGGCCTCGGCCAACGTCGCTTCCGCCCGACTCGAAGGTTCCGCGCTTACGGTGGATTTCAGCCTGATGCCGGAAAGTAGTTCCGTGGTGGCGCTGGAGGCCGTGCCCGAGGTTCGCCACCTTGGTGATGACCAATTCGGAGGTGCGATCAACAGCCAGTTTCAAAAGCCAAGCGAAGGGGTGGAATTCACTGCCAAGTTCCAGCTTTCCGCGGCACAGGTTCGACCGGAAGGAAACGCGGAGATCCGCCTGATGGTCAAGGGTGTGCAGGTGGCCCATCGATTGTACGTGAACGGCACATTGCTGGAGCGCCGGCTGGACCAGTCGCCGCGTGACGGCAGTTTCGGTGAGTTCCGTGCCGCTGTTGAGGGGAGCCTGCTCCGCGCTGGCGAGAATGAATTTCGCATTGTGGCGGGTCGTCGCGGCAGCGACGTCGACGACTTTGAGTTTGTCAACGTACAGATTCATCTCCGCCCTGATGGTCCTGGGGAGCATGCCGTCAGTCCGCTCCAGGTTGGGCGGTTGCCGGCCGATGGCGGCGGGTAACGCCGGATAATCCGTTTTCTCTCAGCTGGTCAAACGCGACCCAAGCGGCAAGGCTTGCATCGTCCGACGCCAGCCGATATAGGTGTGCACCCGCGCGGCGGCGTGGGAGCGGTTCCCGGTGTCGGTTCCATGGACGAATCGGGGCGCTGCTTGCCGCCCGTGGCGCAACCTTGGCGGCGTACCCAAGTGGACCAAGGGGACGGATTGCAAATCCGTTATTCGTGGGTTCGAATCCCACCGCCGCCTGTCGAAAATGCAGTTCTTATCGGACACAAGGCCAACGGTGGCAAAACGGTTGCAATTGTCACGTCGCTACCGTTCGGGCTCGCATGTGATGCTCATTTCGCCACCCTGCCAGAACGTCCGCTTGTGGCGTGTGCCATACTCGATGAATGAGTCCGCCAGTTTCCGCGGTCAGTTCGACTTCGGTTTGGCGGGAAGCTCCTGAGACCTGCCCAGTAGAAACCGTTCGAACCACGCGATGTCCCACTCCAATTTCGCTTTGCGATGGGTGTACGTGGTCAGGCCGTGCCCTTCGCCCGGGTAGACGATCAACTCGGCGGGCACATTCACGTAGTGCCGCAAGGCACGATAGAGCATACGGCTGTGGGCGGCGGGAACGCGTTCGTCCTGTTCGCCGACGTGGATCAACGTGGGCGTACGCACGCGATCGAGCTGGTAAAGCGGCGAGCCGAGGCGGTAGGCATCGGGCTTGGCCCAGGGCAGGCCGCGCATGAAGTTGATTACGTGGCCGGGGGTGTCTTCCATGCCCCACTGCATGACCATGTCGAGCACCCCGGCGCCGCTGCTGGCGGCTTTGAAGCGATCGGTCTTGGTAATGAGGCTGTTGGTGAGGAAGCCGCCGTTGCTCCAGCCCATCACGCCGAGGCGATCGGGATCCGCGAACCCGCGTGCAATCATCTCGTCCACGCCGCGCAGAATATCCTCGACCTCGATATCGTTCTCTCCGCCGATCAGGTCGGTCATGAAGCGGTCGCCGTAGCCGGTCGAGCCGCGGTAGTTCGGGCTGAGTAGCGCATAGCCCTTTGCCGCCAGCAGCGTGCGCCCATATATCCAGTAGCGCAGCTCGGCCATGGTGGCCGCGGTGGGCCCGCCGTGCAGCTCGACAATCATGGGGAGCGGATTGCCGGCTTTGTAATCGGGGGGCAGCTCCAGAATGCCCTCGACATCGTCGTCGTTTGCGCCTTTCCAGGAGACGACCAGAATTTGGGGCAGTTTCCAGTTGTCCACCTGCGGATTGATATTCGTGATCCGGGTATTGGTGGCATGGCGGTCTGCGAGGTAGAGGTCGGGTGTATGCCATAGCGTGCCGGCGATTACGGCCAGGGATTCGCCGGAACGCGCGAAGTCAAAGGCGTGGGCGACGGCTTCTTCATGCCCCCAGGGGCGGCTGGCTCCCTGCCCCCCGTCGCGCACGTTTTCCAGACACCAGACGCGTGCTCTGGCTTTCATTTCTCCAAGGAAGCACAGGTCGCGCGTTTCGCCGCGCCACTTCGTGGTTGCCCCGGTAATCGTGACGTTGTAGGGGCGCTCCAATTCGCGGAGCAGCGGCGTTCCGTCCTTCCATTCCTGCACATACACCAACGTGGGGTAGCCGTCGAAAGAGACTGTAAACCCCAACGCCGCGCCATCCGCCGACCAGGCCAGTCCGTCAATCCAACCATAGGGAGAGGGATGCGGCTTGCGCCAGACTTCGTCGGTCAGGGTGGTGATCTTGCCGGTGGCCGCCTCGTACACGTCGACTCGCGACCAGCCTTCGTTGGTGAGCAGCGTCTCGTCGGGGGTGGTCACCATGGCGATGCGTTGTTCGTCGGCCGATACCGCGAATTCTCGCACGACGCGTTTGTCGTCGACCAGTTTGGTGGCGCGCCAGGTGATGAGGTCAAGCTTCCAGAGCTGTGAGAAATTGGTGACGCCATGGCCATACGTGAGGCTCTTGTAGTTTTGCCGTAGTTCCCTCCACGCTTCATCAACGACCTCATCCGATACAGTGTAATAGAGCGTGCGACCGTCGTGAGAGAGCTGGTAGGAGTTGATACCGTCCTTCACGCGGGTCACGGCGAACGGCTCGCCACCTCCACGGGCTATGCGCCAGACCTGCTTGGACCCATCGTAGGGCGGAGTTTCCTCTCCGGCGCGCGAGCGGTTACTGGTGAAATACAGCCATTGGCCGTTCGGACTCCAGGTAGGTGCGGAATCGGCGGCCTTGTCAAACGTGAGCCGAGTGGTCTCGCGCGACTCGGTGTTGACCACCCACAGGTCGGTGTTGCGTTTTTCTTCCGGTGGCTCCCAGCGGATCTCGGTGTACGCAATGTCCTTTCCCTCAGGGGACATCGCGCACGCCCCCATGACGGCCAGTGAGAAATAATCGTCGACGAGGATCTCGTCCGTCCGTTCCTCCAGCAAGACCTGCCTCTCCGAGCCGTTTGC
>CAZMVD010000101.1:3182-15673 GCA_964569425.1 uncultured Phycisphaeraceae bacterium | reverse complement strand
ACGCCGCGCTGGCGCAGGGCGACGGCGAGTCCTTTGATGACGGTGTTGTTCGCTTCGGTACCGCCGGAGGTGAAGAGGATTTCTTCGGGCTCGGCATGAATGAGGGCGGCGACCTGGGCACGGGCACGGTCGACGGCTTCGCGCAGGGGCTTGCCCATGGCGTGGCTGCTGGAAGGGTTGCCGTAGCGCTCGGCGAGGTAAGGAAGCATGGCCTCGCGGACGGCGGGATCGATAGGAGTGGAGGCGTTGTGGTCGAGGTAGATCATAGCGCGGCCCGCAAGGAATTTACCGGTCAAAGAGGGAGGATAGGTTTGTCGGTGGCCAGTGGCAACCACGGCGCCGGAGGGTAATCTGGCGGCGGCGCGGTGCAACCCCGATCGTGTTCGGTTGGCAGGGCTTCGGTCTGGTGTACCGCGTCGCTGGAATTGCACCGAAATGGGGCCGAGCAACGCCGATTCGGAATGGGCACGAGCAAGCCCGGCTGAAGCCGGCTGACAGGGGATGGGAATAAGAGGAACGGCGCCCCACCGGCTGAAGCCGGTGGCAAACACTGGTCGGCTAAAGCCGACCCTTGAGGCCGACACTTGTTGCCAACCCCTGCGGCCGATCATTTCGGGTGATTCCCACTCTTGAAGCCGACCCCTTGAGGAAAAGTGTCAGGATCGAGGGGCTTTTTCCACTCCCCTGACCTTGACCTCGCAGCGCGACCTCAAGCGCAAGCGGTCGCGACGGACAAGACGCGAACAGCTTGAAAGTCTATATTAGCGTTTGGAGAACTGGAAGCGGCGGCGGGCGCCGGCGCGGCCGTACTTCTTGCGTTCGACCTTTCGCGGGTCGCGGGTGAGTAGTTCGGCCTCGCGGAGCTTGGGCAGATAGTCCGGGTTGATGCGCACCAGGGCGCGGGCGAGGCCGAGCATGACGGCGCCCGCCTGGCCGGTGATGCCGCCGCCGGTGACGTTGACGAACACGTCGTAGGACTTGGCGGTGTCGGTGACGAGCAGCGGTTTGCGCACGTCGCCGCGATCGCGCTCGACGTTGAAGTGCTTTTCGACTTCCCGGTCGTTGATCAGGAACTTGCCGCTGCCGGACTTGAGGCAGACGCGGGCGATGGCGGTCTTACGGCGGCCCGTGCCCCACACGTAGGGGTTGGTCATGGGCTGCTTTTTCTTGGGCGCCGGGGCCGTTGACGGCGTTTCGATCGCCGGTATGCCAAGGTCTGTCGGTTGATCCGTCACGTTGCATCAACTCCGCGAAGGGTTTGGTTCATGAATTCCGTCAGTTAAAAAGGCCACGGCACGGGCTGCTGGGCGGTATGAGGGTGGGTATCGGTCGCATACACCTTTAGCTTGGTGAGCATGTTGTGACCGATGTTGTTCTTGGGGAGCATACGCCGGACGGCCTCCCTGAGGATGCTGTCGGGGTGCTCCTTGGCCATGCGGCTATAAGGGATTTCTTTGTAGCCGCCGGGGTAATAGGAATAGCGGGGGTACATCATGACTTCGGTCTTGCGACCGGTGATGCGAAGCTTGCCGACGTTGGTGACGACGACGAAGTCGCCGGTGTCCACGTGGCGGGTGTAGGTGGGCTTGTGTTTGCCCATGAGCACCGTGGCAATGCGCGTAGCCAGGCGGCCGAGCGTCTTCTCGGTGGCATCGACGTGATACCATTGCCGCTCAACTTCGCCATTGCGGGCGAGAAAACTTCGTAACTTACAATGGGGCATCGACTTACGCCTCACACGATCCGGTTCGAAATAGAACGAACGGTCCACTGTAGCGGGAATCGACGGCGCGTCAAGTATACCGTCGTAATCTGTCGGGCCGCGACCGCGCGTTCTTGTTACTCCCCGGCACGTAGACTGTCGGCCTTTTCACGGAAGGAGGCGGGCTTGTAGGTGACGACTCGGGTCTCGCGGCACACCCCTTTGTCGCACAGGGAGGTTGTCGATTCGGAACTGAAAAAATCGATCTTCTGTGCAACGGGTGCGAGCTTGGTCAGCAGCCCAAAGAGCTTCTGGATGCCTTCGATCGCTTTGGCGGCTTCCGGGCTACCCGAATTACCCGAAAAGGCGCCCGCGGTGAACATGGGGATCATCTGGCCGACCATGCCCAATGAAGCGAACGCCTCGGCCAGCTCGTCGCCGAAGCGTGACGTATCCTTGAAGGAGAGGGAAGAGACCGGACCGGTGGGGACCAGCCCTTCGCGCTGAAATCGTTCGTTGGTGCGGACGGAAGGTGCGTCGCCGCGAGAGACGGTCAAGGACTGCTCGACGGCGGCGGCGGATGACCCGATCATCAGCCAGTCGTCGGCCACGCCGATGACGGGGCGGATCATGAAGCCCAACAACAGCGGATGGGTCACCTCGCGGAAGCCCTCGGCCTTTATTTTGGCGGGCTGAACGATGAGCATCTGGCCGTGGCTCTTGAGCAACGCGGCGAGCGAGTCGACGGCGGCGTTGACTTTCTGAGAGGCGAGTGCGGCGTCCTTCACGCGGAACATGAGTACGCTGTCTTCGCGCGAGAAAGGCGTGACGACCGCGGCCGGCATGGTGAAACTGGTGTATTCACCGCTCCACCAACTGAAGAGGTCGCGTTGCGGATCGAATCCGACGGATTCCAGTAACTGTTGCCAACGGGTGATGGCGGTGGCGCCGTCGGGCACTTCGTCGCGTATGAACGCGAGGACCATTTCGTAGGCGTGCTGCATGTTGATGAAGCCGCCCAGGCTGAAGCTGGTCGCCTTTGCGGGGATGTAGCGATCGTAGGGATCGAAGGGCTTGCGATCCAGGCAGGTACGGGCAAAAGGTGATTCGAGTCTGTCGCCCTGCATGCGCGTCACCGTGTGGGTGAGCTGGCGGCGGTCTTTGGTCTCGACGGATACGATGACGTAATCGACGATGTTGCAGCGGTCGAGGGCCTTGACCAGAACCTCGGGCACGCGATCAACACCGGGGGATGGCGCATCGGCGACAAGCGCGCGCACTCGTTTCAATAAACTGGCCAGGTCGGCGGCCAGTCTGCGCATGTCGAAGAACATGACGCCGTCCGCTGGAGCGGGCTGTTCGGCGACGGCGCGGCGGAAGCGGTCGGAATCGACGATGGGCCTGGATTCGGTAGCGCCGGTCATCAAGCCGATGACCTGGCTTGTGCTCTGCTTGCCGGTCACGAGGGCGACGACGTCGTCGCGTCCGAAGAGTGTGGCGCGGAAATTGGGTTTTCCGGGGGTGGTGCTGGTGCCGAGGATCAATGTCCAGGCCTCCATGCCCTCGAGGGATTGCGGCACCAGTCGAGCGCTGCCCGACAAGGCGGCGATTTCTTTCAGGATGTTGGCCAATGCGCTGCGGTTGCGGGAACCGGACCCGGGGGCGCCGCGCGCGAGCAGGATATAATCGTACCCGGGCATGGCATCGGACACGCGTTCGCCGAAGGCGAGTTCGAGACTGGCGAGATCGCCCCAGGCAACGCTGTTCAACAGGGTGGTGATTTTGTCGATGGCGGCTTCGGCCTCCTGACGGTTATGGTCGGGAATGAACGAGAGCACCAGCTTGAGAGCATCGGACGCGACGTTGCTTTCCCGGAAGGCGTTCCAGACGCGGGTCCATTCCTCGGTAATCCACTCCGACTGCGGATTGTGGGCGAAGTGCATGAACATCCAGCAATCGTCGGGGACGTATTTGCCGAGGGTGAAGTTTGAAGGAAGCTGGGCTGAGGCGAAAGAACCGATCGAGAAAAACCCGATCACCAGCGCCCACCAAGTTCGGGATCGTTTCATCGTTGCGAAACTCCATGCCAGCCCGGACGCGCTGGGCCACAGCGGTTCTTGTGGATTGACCCCAAGTCCGGGACGCTACGCGGGTCGGCTACCAGACTCTTCGGTACCGGAAACTGCCGCCCTGAACAAGCATAGGGAATGTATTCCCGGGAAACCAGCGCGACGCTGTCGATATTTGTGGGGAGTTGTCACCGCGGCGCGAGGGTTATCTACGATGAGCCAATTATTGCGGAGGTTTGTTTCTTGCGAGCGCGAAATGTCAGGGAGTTTGGATCGACGTGAAGGTGCCGGCTTCCATTGCGGCTGATCCGCAACTTCGCGAGTTTGTCGCGCGTTTGAGCGATCCGCAGGGCGTGGTGCATGCGAGCGGATTGTGGGGGTCGGCTGCGCCGCTGGCGACGGCGGTGGCCGTGCGCGGCAGGCGTCGGACAGTGTTGTACGTCACGGCCCATCTGGAGGAAGCCGACCGGGCGCGCGATGACCTGGAGTTGTTCCTGGGGGAACCGTGCCTGCTGTTTCCGGCATGGGAAGCGATCCCGGGGGAGGGGGCGTCGAGCGGGGAAATCGAAGCGGAGCGGCTGCGGCTTTGCGCAGCGCTGCGCGAGTCCGAGCGGCGGGCAGAGCCCGGCCTGCACTCTGGCCCGGGGCGGGCAGAGCCCGCCCTACACCCGCTGCGGAAGCGGACCACCATGGGGGTTGTGGTCGATGGGCCGTTGGTGATGGTGGCGCCGGTTCAGGCGTTGATGCAACCGGTGCCCCGGGCGGAATCGCTCGCGAAACACACGCTGACGCTGGCGGCCGGGGAGAGGGGGCAGCGCGGTGCGGCGTCGCCGGACGAGCTACTGGCGTGGGCGGTGGCGCATGGGTTCGTTCGGCTGGAGCTGGTGGAGTCTCCGGGGGACGTGGCGCGGCGCGGGGATATCGTGGATTTGTTCGTGCCGGGCGACGAGCAGCCGGTGCGCGTGCAATTCGACGAAGAGGCGATCGAATCGATCCGGCGGTTCGACATCAGCACGCAGCGGTCGATTGAATCGCTGGAGACGATGGCGATCTCTGCGATGCCACGAGGTGACACTTCGCATGCGGCGGAAGCGGACCACGAGGTTGATTCGTTGTTCAGCTATCTAACTTCCGACGCGCTGGTGGTGCTCGACGGTCCGGGCGAAATCCAGGAAATGGGCGAGACGCTCGGGGCGCGGCTGGGAGCGGCGGGGGGGTTGTTTGCGGTGAGCGAGGTGCTCGCCAAGGCGGGGAAGTTTCCGCAACTGCATTTGAGCGTGTTTGGCGGGGCGGCGGCAGCGGGCGAGGCGGAGTTCGACTTCGGGGTGACATCGGCGTCGCGGTTCGAGGGCGGCGCACAGGCAGCGGTGCGCGAACTGGCGGACATGGCCGATGCGCACGAGGTCCACGTATTCTGCGACAACGAGGGAGAACGCCAGCGCCTGAGTGAAATGGTGGCGGAACTGGGTTCGCGCGCGAAGGGCCGATTGCAACTGCACGTGGGAGTGATGCATCGTGGGTTTGTCTGGACCGGCGCGAAGACGGCGGTGTTGTCGCACCATGAGATTTTTCACCGCCATCGGCCGCAGCGGCGGCTGCGCAAGGTTCATGCCGGGCGTCCGCTCGATTCGTGGATGGACCTCAAGCCTGGCGATTTTGTCGTGCACGTGGTGCACGGGATTGCGTTGTATCGCGGGCTGGAGAAGTTGCGGAAGCGGGACGGGGGTCAGACGGAGGAGTTCCTGACGCTGGAGTTTGCGGATCAGGCGGTGGTGCGGGTGCCGGTGTCGCAGATCGACCTGGTGCAGCAGTACATCGGGGCGGCGGGGCGGCGTCCGCAGCTTTCCACGCTGGGCGGCAAGCGGTGGGGCAAGACCAAGGCGCAGGTGGCCGAGTCGGTGGCGGAGCTGGCGCAGTCGCTGCTGCGGGTGCAGGCCGTCCGCCGGCAGGCGCAGGGGACGGCTTATCCGGCGGACACCGCGTGGCAGCGGGAGTTCGAAGCGGCATTTCTTTACGAAGAGACCGAGGATCAACTGCTGGTGGCGGAGGAGATCAAGAAAGACCTGATGGGCGCGCGACCCACCGACCGGCTGATCTGCGGGGACGTGGGGTACGGCAAAACTGAGCTGGCGATTCGCGCGGCGTTCAAGGTGGTGGAATACGGCCGGCAGGTGGCGGTGCTGGTGCCGACGACGGTGCTGGCGGAACAGCACGACCGGACGTTTCGGGAGCGATTGGCGGAGTATCCGTTTTCGATCGGGTGTCTGTCGCGGTTTCGCCGGGCCGGGGAACAGAAGGTGATTCTGGATAAGGCGCGGCGCGGGCAAGTGGACATCGTGATCGGCACGCATCGGCTGCTGAGCAAGGACGTGGGGTTCGCCAATCTGGGTCTGGTGATCATCGATGAGGAGCAGCGCTTCGGCGTGGAGCACAAGGAGCGGCTCAAGTCGATGCGCGAGACGGTGGACGTGCTCACACTGACGGCGACGCCGATTCCGCGGACGCTGCACATGTCGATGATGGGGGTGCGCGATATCAGTTCGCTGCAGACGCCGCCGGTGGATCGGCGGTCGATCGCCACGCAGGTGCGGGCGTTCGACCGAGGGTTGATTCGCGATGCCATTCTGCGTGAGATGAACCGGGACGGTCAGGTGTTCTTCATTCACAACTTCGTGCGTTCGATCGCGACGATGGCCGACACGATTCGCAGCATCGTGCCCGAGGCGCGGGTGGTGTACGGACACGGGCAGATGAAGGACGGGGAGCTGGAGGACGTGATGCACCGCTTTGTGCGGCGCGAGGCGGACGTGCTGGTGGCGACGACGATCATTGAGAGCGGCATCGACATTCCGGCGGTGAACACGATTTTCATCAACCGCGCGGATCGATTCGGGCTTGCGGACCTGCACCAGCTTCGCGGGCGGGTGGGGCGGTCGGACCGGCGGGCGTATTGCTACCTGCTGCTGGCGGAGGGCCAGCCGCCGACGGGCAAGGCAGCGAAGCGGCTCAAGACCATCGAGGAATTCAGCGAGCTGGGGGCGGGGTTCCGGATTGCGATGCGCGACCTGGAGATTCGCGGCGCGGGCAACCTGCTGGGGCGTGAGCAGAGCGGGCACATCGCGGCGGTGGGCTACGAAATGTACACGCGATTGCTGGACCAGGCGGTGCGGCGGTTGCGCAGCGAGCCGGAGGAAAGTGCGCCGCCGGTGCATCTCGACCTTGACGTGGCCGCCTTTCTGCCGCCAAATTACGTGCATGCGGATCGGTCGCGTCTGGAGGTGTATCGGCGCGTTGTCCAATGCCGGACGGTGGATGACTTGCGGCAACTGGAGCGTGACCTGACGGATGCCTTCGGGCCTCCCCCGGCGTCGGTGTCGCGTCTGCTGGAACTGGCCGAGATACGGGTGCATGCGCGGCGGTTCGGGATTCTGTCGATCAGCCTGCGCGCGCCGGACGTGGTTTTTGTTCTGGAGAGCGCCGCGAAAGCCGAGCCGTTGTTCAGCGATGCGCCGGGCAGCGTGCGGATGCCGGATGGTCGGACGCTGCATTTGCGCCTGCCGGCGAATTACCTGGCGTCGGGCACCTTGTTGCCGGTGTTGCGGCGTCTGTTTACGAAGGCCTGCGCCCGGATGGAGGCGGTGAGTTGATGCGGTGGGTATGCCGGATTGTGGTGGCGACGGTGCTGGTGGCGGCGGGCTGCCAGGTTCCGCTGAACACGAAGAAACCAGGGGGTACGTCATCCTCGGCCGGGGTGCGTCGTTCGGCGGCGGGGGGCGCGCGTGCCGGGGGGTCGGCGTCGGAGGGTGCGGTCGGCGGCGCAGCGGTACTGCGGGTCAACGGGGAGGAGGCTGACGCGGGCCAGTTCTGGCGGGAGCGGTTTTCGGAGCTAGCGGCCAAGGCGGAGACGCTGACGCCGGAAGCGTATCGCCTATTCGTGGAGCGGCGCGCGGCGGAGTGGATTTCGGACAAGATCACGGAGATGCTGTTGTATCAGCGGGCGGCGCTGCGGATGCGCAGCGAGCTTGAAAAACAGATCGATCATTTTGTCGACGGGGAAGTGCGGCGCGTCGTTTCGCGGGACCATGCGGGCGTGCAGCGTCGGTTCGAGAAATTTCTGTTGCAACACGGCGTGACGCTGGACGATTTTCGTGCGCGGTTGCGGCGGGAGATCATCGTGACGCAGTATGTCGAGGCGGAGCTGCGCTCGCGGGTGACGGAGCCGACGCGTGCGGAGTTGTATGAGGCGTATCGGAATCTGGCGGATTCGCTGCGCAAGCCGGCGCGCAAGAAAATGTCGCTGATTGAAGTGGCGGTGGCGCGGTTTCTGCCGGAGGGTTCGGACGGCGGCAGCGATGCAGAGGCGACGGCGCGGACGGCGGCCCGGGCGCAGATTGAGGCAGCGCGCGAAGCCCTGCGCGGCGGGGCGGCGTTTGCGGATGCGGCCCGAAAGTTTTCGCAGGATTCGCGTGCGGAAGAAGGCGGCGCCTGGGGATGGGTGGGGCTGGGGACGGTGCGTGAGCGTTATGAACCGGCGGTGACGGCGCTGTATTCGCTGGCGGCGGGTGCCACGAGCGAGATCATCGAGACGCCGGATGCCTATTTCATCGTCCGGTGCGATGAAGTGGACGCCGGATTCACGGCCAGTTTTTCGGAAGTGCAGGGCGACCTGCTGGAGCGCTACACGCGCGGGCGGCTCAACGAACTTATTTCGGAAGAGGTCAACGAATTGCGTGCCAAGGCGCGCATCGAACCGAGCCGGCTGGAGGAGTACCACGCGGCCGTGGTCCAGGAGACGCTGCGGCGCTGGCCGGCGGGTACGTCGTAGGCGCTGCGACACGAGCGGCGTGTCAATCGAATGGCACTGAAACCTCAGTCGGTGCGCGGGGGCGCGGCACCGGGTGGTTCGGGCAGGCGCGGCGGGCCGCCGTAGAGGTCGTAGCAGACGTGCTCGAACCACTCGGATCCCCAGCACGACCGGCCGTGCAGCAGCAGCGCCGCCTGGGCCACGGGGGTGACCGGCCGGGCAGCCCGGAGAAACGGCGCTACGCCGTCGGGCTCATCAAACATCCACTCGACGGCGGTGTGCTCGGCCCCGGCGGCGGCGTGGTCGATGCGGGCGCTGAGTTGGGCGCGGGTCAGCGAGACGCGCACGTCGAAAAGCAGTTCGGGTTGAAAGAGCGCCCGGTCGCGGACCAGTCCGATGAGTGCCAGGTCGGTGACTTCGGTTGCCTGCACCGTGGTTTCCTCGTGCAGCTCCTCCAGCATTCTCCCGAATGCGTTGTACCGGCCGTCGGGCAGGCGGTCGGCGGCTTCGACCATGCCGCCGAATGCATGGAGAAAACCGGCGTGCCAGGCGACGCGGCGGTTGCGCCGGCCGAATGCCAGGTATCCGTCACTCGTCTGCACCAGGGCGCTGACGCCGAGCGCCTGCGCCAGGTACTGGGGGTTGAGCCGGCGGATGGCGGCGGCGTGGTGAAAGTGGGTCCCCACGAACTCGCGGTAGGTGGTGGTGCCCAGTTCCAGGATCAGGTGGTCGTGGTCGGCCAGCGTGCGGATCAGGCGGGCCAGAGGGGCGTCGTAGAGCAATCGATTGTCGGTGGCGGCCAGGGCCGACTCGGCCTCCCAGGCTTCGGTGATAAGGCGCTCCACGGCGGGAGAGGTGGGGCGGGGGGCCGATACGTGCGGTTGCTCGACGGCCGCGCGGCCCCAGCGCCCGTACAGTTCCACGGAGAAGGGAACCGTGGGTTCGACGGGCGGGGGCCGGGAGCGGTCGGTTGCGAGGGGGGCTTGCGGTTCGGAGACGGCTTCGCGAAAAGAGACCAGGCGCATGACCAGAAGGGTGGCTCCGGGAAGGCTGAAGAACAACGACGCGAGCAGGAACTCGAATACACCGTTTACCTGAACGCCGCGTTCGTTGTAGAGCGGGGCCGGGGCGAAACCCAGGGCGCTGGTGGCACCGGCGATGCCCAGGACAATCGCCAGCCAACCGGAGAGCCCCAGAATGCGGAATGCCTCTCCGCGGCGGAGCGGCCACACGGTGCGGCTCAAAGCCGCGACAACGGCAAGCGTCAGATGCCCGGCGGCGCCGAGCAGCACCGCCAGCATGGACACCGCGTCCAGCCAGCGCAGCTCGCGCCCGCGAACGACGAGCCACTCGGCGACCGCCAGGGTGCCCAGGCCGAGGAAGCAGCACGTCGCCGCCACGACCCATCGGCGGGCACCGCGGCGGTTGCTCAAGGCGGCCATTGCCGCGGCGTTGATGTTCCAGCCGCACCATGGGCAACGGGTGCCGGGGGCGCCGGTGAGGTTGTAGTCGCATTCGGGACAGAGCGCGCCGCTGTCCTGCACCGGCGGTTCGGTGGCTGGCGGGGTAGGATTGTCGGGACGCGCGGGGTCGCGTGTCATGCGGACCTCAACGGAAGGCAAAGAACCCCAGTGACAAGAGCAACAGAACGACAGCGATGGCCCAGATCCACCGCTGTACATGGCGTGGCGCATCGGTGGGGATAATCCAATCTCCGCAATGAGGGCATAGTTGGGTATCTTCGTGGACGGGTGTGCGACAGTTGGGGCACATCATCCAGACGTCGTCGACGTCGCCTTCGTCCTCGACCCACTCTTCGAGTTGGTCGTCATCCTGATCGTCGGCGAAGGTCATGGCGGGATTCGTCCAGGGTGCGCCCCGCGGCGGCCCGGGTCAAGGCGTTCGGGCATCGTCCGACGGCGGCGCGGCCTTGATGATGTCGAGCATGGCTTTGAAGCGCGGGGTATCACATCGGTCGCAAAGTTCGAACAGGGCGCTTTCCACGGTGGTGACGTAGATTCCCTCCTGGCGCATGCGTTCGAGGGCCATGTCCCCATCGAGCCGGGTGCGCGAACCGACGGCATCGGCGCAGACAAACACGTCGTAGTCCTGGGCGCGCAAGTCCAGCGCGGTTTGCAGCACGCAAACGTGCGCTTCGATGCCGACGAGGATCACCTGGGGACGATCGAGTTCGGCCATGGCGCTGCGAACCGGCGGTTCTCCGCAGGCGCTGAAGGTCGGCTTTTCCAGAATGCGGGCATGGGCGGCGTGCAACGCTTCTGCCACGCCGGGGTGGGTGGGGCCGATTCCCTTGGGATATTGTTCGGTCGCCAGGACGGGGAGTTCGAACAGTCGCGCCCCCGCCAATAGTCGGAGCACGCCGGCGACGATGCGTTCCTGGGCGAGAATGAGGGGCAGGAGTTTGGTCTGCACGTCGATGACCAGCACCAGTGCGCGGTCGACGTCAAGGCGGTTTGGGCGAAGCATGGCGAGCCAACCTTTGTGAATGCGGCGGCATACGACGTGAGCGAGTCTAGGAGCACGACGGCGGCGGGTCAACGTGCTAGAATGGCGTGATGCGATTGACGCGTGAAGTTCGCTGTTTCTCACGAGAAAGTGGGGGTGAACGCCTCAACACCTGGTCGGGCGGACCGCCGGTTGCGGGGGCGGGGTTCTGGGTATTCCGCGTCTCGGTGGATGGGCCGGTGGATGGGGACACCGGGTATGTGTGCGACATCAAGGTGCTCGACCATCTGATTTACACGGTGGTGGTGCCGGTGCTGCGTGAAACACTGGACGGCGCCGGGTCGGAGGACCGGATGGCGGGGGCGCTGCGCTGGGCGTTCGCCTGCGCGGCCGACGCCTGCGCCCCCCCGCTGAAGCTGCAGGCACTGCGTTGGTTCATTTCGCCCTTTTTCAGTTTTTCCGTGGACAGGAGAATCCCGGTGATGGTACGCGTGACCCAATCGTTCGAGTTCTCGGCTGCGCATCGGCTGTACCGTGCGGAATTGTCCGACGAGGAGAATCTCCGGCTTTTCGGCAAGTGCAGCAATCCCCACGGCCACGGGCATAATTACGTGTTGGAAGTCACCGTGACCGGGGAGCCGGCCGGCCCGACCGGGCAGGTGATCGCCCCGGCGGAGTTGAGCCGCATCGTCAACGAACGGGTGATCTCGGCGTTCGACCACCGGAATCTGAACGTTGAGTGCCCCGAGTTCGGTACGATGAATCCCAGTGTGGAGAACATTTCACGGGTCATCTGGAAGCGGTTGTCGGGGGAGTTCGGGCGAGCGCGGCTGAGCGGGGTGCGCGTGTGGGAGACGCCCAAAACGTGGGCCGAGTGCGGAATGTCGGAGTCGGTGTGAACCGGAGCAGATGGCGGGGGGTTTCCTCTACCGGACCGCTTCAGACCCGATAACCGCCGACATGGCCACGGTGCGTACACGACTGGACTAACCGACGCGAGCCGCCCCACCGATCTACCTTAGTACGGGACCCGCTGGTTTTCGGAATGTCGCCGTCAGCCGTGACCGCCCGCGGATCCAGAGGAACAAACCGAGTTGCCGACTTTGAGTGCATCTGCTTCGCCGCGAGTGATGGGTCCGACCTTTGCGCAGTCGGCACGGCGCATGGGGTGGTGGGCGTGGCTGGCCGCCGTGGGCGCTTTTGCCCTGGTCAGCCATTTGCTATTGGATCGTCAGGCCAAGCAGATGGTCCTGGAGCATGTTCGCTTGTGCGCTGCGACGTTGACGCCGGTCGCGGGGGGCGCCCTGACGCCGGCGGTGGACCGTTTGCGCGCTGTCTATCCGGCGCTGCTGTCGGTGGGGCTGCTCGATCTGCAAGGCGACGTGCGAACGGTCTATCCAGAGGGGGGCACTTATCGATCGGCGATGCAGGCACTTGCCGGCGCCCATGG
>CAZMVD010000101.1:0-3172 GCA_964569425.1 uncultured Phycisphaeraceae bacterium | reverse complement strand
GCGGACCGGGCGGCGCGGTGCCGGCGGGCGGCGCCGTGGTTCCGCTGACGGGCGTGGAGGAGGCCGCGGCGCAGCGCGTGGCGGTGCTCGTGCGGGTGCCGGCGTTTGCGGAAAGCTGGTATTTGGCCATCACGGTGTTCGGTCTGGTGATGGTGATCGTGCTGCAATATGGCGCTGGAACGCTGACGCGCTGGTTCGAGCGGGGCGTGTCGCGTCCGTTGCGGCGGTTGGCGGCGGCGGTGACGGAGAGCCCGGTTGACGGCGCGGTGTTTCCGCCGGATGCCTGCGGCGAATTGCAACAGATTGCCGTGGAGGTCGACGATCTGGTGCGTGAACTCACGTCTGCGCGGTCGCGGGCGGCGCGGGTGCAGCGTGATGCGGAATGGAAGCTCAAGGAGAATGCGGCGGGCTTCGACCGTCAACTTCGTCGGGCGCGGGAAGAAGCGACGGTCGATTCCCTGACGCGGCTGCGCAACCGGGCGTTTCTCGAGCGGGAGCTGGAGGGGATCTTTGCGGCGCAACAGGTTCGCGGCGCGGACCTGGCGGCCATGATGATCGACATCGATTACTTCAAGCAGCTCAACGATACGTGCGGTCACAAGGCGGGCGACGACGTGTTGCGTTTCATGGGGGAGCTGCTGCGGGGCGCCACGCGGCCGTCGGACGTTGCGATTCGGTACGGCGGGGACGAGTTCCTGATTCTGCTGCCGGGGACAAGCCAGTCCGATGCCCAGGCGGTTGCGGAGCGGGTCGTGCGGTTGTTCGCGCAGTATGTGGCGACACTGTCGGGCGGGGTGCCGTTGTCATTGAGCGCGGGGGTGGCCAGTCTCCGGCAACATCGGCCGGCAAGCGGCGCTGAACTGGTTCACTCCGCCGACGAGGCGCTTTACCTGGCCAAACGCGACGGCAGAAACGGCGTGGGCGCCACGCCGTTTCGCTGATGGGTCATAACTCCGCCTGGAGCCGGTTCACTTCGGCCACCTGGTAGAAGCAGCTCATGACCGTGGGCACGATCAACAGGAACGGCACGACGAACAGGCTTCCGGTGGCCATCGAAATCAAGGTGCCGTATAGCGGCGGCGAGAGCATGACGAACACGGTCAGGCCGGAGAGCAGCATCACCGCGCCCAGAAAAGCGGTGACCAGAATGACGACCATACGGCGATTGATGAAGGCATACGCGGTGGCGCCGATCAGCCCGACCAGTCCGCCAACCCAGTATATTGCCCCGCCGAATCCGAATCCGCCGAGGAAATGCAGCACGCCGCCCGCCCCCAGCAAACCTCCCAGAAAAGCGACGGAGTAGTGCGCCGGGAAGTAACTCAATGCGCCGAGCGTGATCCCGCCCAGAACAGGCAAGGCCCACTGGCCGTCGGAGGGGTCGGTCAGCATGGTGGTCACCCCTACGCCGATGATCCCGAACGAAAGGACCACGCACACTTTCCACAGCCGCCATCCAAAGAACATGAGTACGGCGCCGCCCAGCAGCATGGGCAGGGCGATCAGCCCGTCGGTGGACTTGAGAAACACGAGCCAGTCCTGGAGCGACAATATCATCTGGTTCTTCCCGTTGGACCTTAGGGTCAGGGTTCGGGCGCCGACTCGGTTGCAGGCGCGTTTCGTTTGACCGCCCGGCCGATGCCGCGCATGGCGGGTCGCGAACGGCACCCGGGCCGATCGCAGACCCTGTTCAGGTTACGATATCGTGCGGACGAAATGCCCTTGACCGGTTATCGGCCGGTGGCGCAGCGGTGGTTTTCGGTGGTGCCGGCCGGTATGCTTCGGCGGCGGGCGCCGCGGATCGGGTTGGGAGTACCATGTCAATCATTACCCTGCTGACGGACTATGGCACACGCGATCATTACGTGGCGGCGCTTAAGGGGGTGATCCTGCAACTGGCGCCGGAAGTACGGCTGGTGGACGTCAGCCACGACGTCGGTCCGCAGAATGTGGCGGAGGGTGCGTTCATCCTGCGGCAGACCTTTGGGTGGTTTCCGCGGGGCACCATCCACCTGGCGGTGGTGGATCCGGGGGTGGGTTCGGCGCGGCGCATTCTGGTGGGACAATACGCGGGCCAATATGTGGTGGTGCCGGACAACGGGCTGGTTACGCTGGTGCACCGCGAGTTTCCGCTGGAGGCGATGCACGCGGTGGAGGATCGTCGGTACCTGCTGGCGGAACTTTCCAGCACGTTTCACGGGCGCGACATCATGGCGCCGGTGGCGGCGCACCTGGCGCGGGGGGTGAAGCCGCGGGCGTTCGGGCGGGCGGTGGATCGGGTGGAGGCGCTGGCGCTGCGACTGTCGGGAGAAGTTCGCGGCGATCTGGTGCGCGGTACGGTGGTGCACGTCGATCACTTCGGCACGTTGGTGACGAACATTCAGCGGGGACAAGTGGAAGCGCTGCGCGGAGGCCGGACGGCGCTGGAGGTCCGGGTGAACGGGGCGCCGGTGGGGGAGGTGCAGACCTGCTTCAGCGACGTGGCCGTGGGAATGCCGGTGGCGTATATCGGGAGCTGTCAGTTGCTGGAGATTGCCATCAACGGCGGCAGCGCGGTGGAGCGGTTCGGCGGAACGGGCGACGTGGTGGTGGAGGTGCGTGCGGCGCCGGTTACGACGGAGTCTGCAGGGTGACGAAGGGCGGCGCCGCGGTCCGTTCGGCGTGATGGCAGGCGACCTGGTGGCTTTCGACCATTCCGGGGATTGCCCGCAAGGTGGGTGTCACCTCGTGGCACTTTTCGGTGACCAGCGGGCAGCGCGACGCGTAGAGGCAGCCCCGGGCCGGGCGGGCGCCGGGCGGCGCGCCCGGCGCGGCGGGCGGCGGGTCCGGTTGGGGCGGAAGGTCGGGGTCGAGCACGGCGGCGATCAGCGCCTGGGTGTAGGGGTGTCGCGGGCGGTCAAAGAGCGCATCGGTCGGGCCGCGCTCGGCGATGCGCCCGAGGTACATGACCGCGACGGCATCGCTGACGGCGCGAACGACGGCCAGGTGGTGCGCGATGAACAGATAGGTGAGGCCGAGTTCCGTTTGCAGGTCGCTGATGAGCTGAAGAATCTGTGCCTGCACGGATACGTCGAGCGCGCTGACGGGCTCGTCCCAGATGATGAGCCGCGGCTTGAGCGCGATGGCGCGGGCGATGCCGATGCGCTGCCGCTGGCCGCCGGAAAGCTCATGC
>CAZMVD010000100.1:0-15787 GCA_964569425.1 uncultured Phycisphaeraceae bacterium | reverse complement strand
ACCGGCTGCACATTTCGATGATGAGTTGCTCTTCCACCGGTCTATGCACGTCCTAGCGCGTGGGCAGCGCGGCCACCGTACCCTCAAGGTTCTGCGCATCCAGTTGCAGCCAGCCCTGCACCGACGGTCCGCCCTCGCCCAACGCCAGGCGAACAAAGCTCTTGCTTCGCTCCGACGGCTTCACCGTGATGCGATCGCCCTGATTCACGATGAAACTCGGTCGGTTCACCCGGCGCCCGTTCACGTGAATATGTCCGTGCACCACACAGGCGCGGGCCGAACGGTGCGAGGGGGCAAACC
This sequence comes from uncultured Phycisphaeraceae bacterium, assembly GCA_964569425.1. Taxonomy (GTDB): domain Bacteria; phylum Planctomycetota; class Phycisphaerae; order UBA1845; family UBA1845; genus JACQXM01. Next base: position 15,487 of record CAZMVD010000100.1, on the reverse strand, counting down.
CAAGCTTATACACCACGTTGTCCAGCCGCCGCTCCAGCAGACTCAGCAACGCGCCTCCGGTATTTTCCTTCTGCCGTTCCGCCATGCGGAAATAGAGCATGAACTGCCGCTCCAGCACGCCGTAATACCGCTTCACCTTCTGCTTCTCGCGCAGGCGGATACCGTAGTCGCCCGCCTTCTTCCGACGCCACGCATGCATGCCCGGCGGACGATTGCGCCACTGTCGTTCCATCGCGCACTTCGCCGTCTCACATCGCGCGCCCTTCAGCATCAGCTTGATGCCTTCACGCCGACACAACCGACAAACCGGTCCCAGATAACGTCCCATGTATCTATCCTGCGCGCCTGGCCATCAAAAACCCGTCCACCATTCCACCCCAACCGCCATCCCGGCCCGTGCAAGCCCCAGGGCCAATCGGGGTCTTTCCGCCTGCCGCCCCCCGCCACCGACCCCATCCACCGCTCACCCGGTGGCCAGGTACAATCCCGCCATTCCCGCTAAACGCGGCGCCGCTTCGGCGGCCGGCAACCGTTGTGCGGCAGCGGCGTTATGTCCTCGATCGAGTAAATACGCAGCCCGGCGCCTTGCAGCGCCGTAACCGCCGAGTCCCGGCCCGTCCCCGGGCCCTTCACCCGCACCTCGACCTCCTGCATCCCGAACTTCCGCGCCGCCGACGCCGCCTGTTCCATCGCCCGCTGTGCCGCAAACGGCGTGCTCTTGCGCGTGCCCTTGAAACCCACCGTCCCCGCCGAAGCCCGGCACAAAACCTCGCCGTTCACGTCCGTGATCGTGATCAGCGTATTGTTAAACGTCGCCTTGATGTGCGCAATGCCCCGCGCCACGTTGCGACGAACTTTCTTTTTTCCGGCTCGTTTCGCCACCCAAGTTCTCCTCTGCCGTCACCGACTACCGACTACCGCAGTTCCTTCACGCTCTTCTTGCCCGCGACCGTCTTCTTCGGGCCCTTGCGCGTCCGCGCGTTGGTCCGCGTGCGCTGGCCCCGCGCCGGAAGGTGCGCCCGGTGCCGTTGACCCCGGTAACAGCGAATGTCCTTCAGCCGCGCAATGTTCGACTGCACGATGCGCCGCAATTGCCCTTCCACCTGGTAATTGCGGTCGATGATCCCCGCGATCCGCGCAACCTGCTCTTCGGTCAGATCCTTGGCCTTCACCCCGACCTCAATCTGCGCCTCCTTCAGAACATCGCGCGCCAGTTTCGGCCCGACGCCGTAAATGTACCGCAGCGAATACTCGATCCGCTTGTTCGGGGGAATGTCTACGCCGGAAATACGCGGCACGCTCTAACCCTCCTGAACTTAGCCTTGACGCTGCTTGTGCCGCGGATTCGTACACACCACCCGCACCACGCCCTTGCGCCGTACCACCTTGCAGTTCTCACAAATTCGTCGCACGCTCGCTCGTACTTTCATCGAAACACCGCCTTATGACGACGCCGGACGGCCGTCCGTCAGAACGTCCGCCCCCGTCTCCGTCACCGCTATCGTGTGCTCAAAATGGGCCGAATAGCGACGATCGCGCGTCACCACCGACCATCGATCCGCATCCTCATACTCCACCGCCGCTGAACCCGCGTTGACCATCGGCTCGACCGCCAGCACCATCCGCGGCTTCAACTCAAAATCCGACCGCCGCTGCCGCTCATCCCAGTAGTTGGGAACCTTCGGCTCTTCATGCATGTCACGGCCGATGCCATGACCCACGAAATCCCGAACCACCGAGAACCCTTCGCCCTCCACGTAACGCTGAATAACCCGTGCAACCTCGCTCCAGCGCCGCCCCGGCCGAATCTCACCAATCGCAAGCATCAATGCCTGCTGAGTAACGTCCAACAGGCGTTGCGCTTCCGCCGCCACTGCGCCCACCGCCAGGGTCACCGCCGCATCACCACAGTACCCCTTCAAGCGCACGCCACAATCGATTCCGATAATATCGCCCTCTCGCAGCGCCCGATCACCGGGTACGCCATGGACGAGCTGTTCGTTCACGCTGGTACACAACGCACCGGGAAACGGAAACCTCGCCTGCGGGTGCGTAACGCCCTTGAACAGCGCTATCCCGCCCGCATCCGCAATCATCCGTTCCGCCACGGCATTCAACTCCGCCGTGGTTACCCCGGGTCGCACCAGCTCCTTCATCCGCGCATGAACGCGGTACACCAACTCGCCCGCGGCACGCATCAACTCGATCTCGCGCGCACTCTTCAGAATGATGCCGCGCTGTTTCACGGGCAAAGCCGCCTCCGGCCGCCGCCGCCCCGGCAACGAAGCGCTCGCCGACCGCCCAACGGATTCTCCCATGTTCTGCTCTCGCCGCGGCCCCCGTCCTCAGGCATACGCCCCGCGGATGGGCCCCTGCGATCCAAGGAAACCCTTGTAGTTGCGCATGATCAGGTTGGCCTCGATCCGCTGCACCAGGTCCAGCGCCACGCTCACCACAATCAGCAATCCCGTGCCGCCCAGAAACGCCGACACGAAAAACGGAATCTCCATCGTGCGCGCCACCAGCATCGGGATCACCGCGATGATCGCCAGAAAGCCGGCGCCCACATAGGTAATCCGACCCATCACGCGCTCCAGATAGTCCGCCGTACGCTTACCCGGTCGCAACCCGGGAATAAAGCTCCCGTAGTCCCGCAGGTTGTTGGCCATCTCCTTCGGGCGGAACTGCACCGTCGTCCAGAAGTACGCGAAGAAGTAAATCGCCAGAATCTCGCACACCGTGTAGATGAAGTCCCCGCCCGTGAACGCCTGCCGCAGGAACGACCAGAAGAAATTAGGATAATAGCTCGCAATCGCCCCGAAGATGATCCCCGGGAAAATCATGATCGAACTGGCGAAGATAATCGGCATCACGCCGCCGTGGTTCACCCGCAGCGGCAGGTAATGACGCTGTCCGCCGTACACCCGCCGCCCGCGCGTCTGCTTGGCCTGCTGGATGGGAATCCGCCGCTGCGCCTGCATGATCAGGATCGACCCCGCCACCACCCCCACAAACATCAGCACCAGGAAGACCAGCTTCGTGATATCCATCTCCCCCGATTGCGCCGTGCCGCGCAGCGTCAGGTTGTTCGCAATGTAAATCACCGCGTTCGGAATCTGCGCGATAATCCCCGCCATGATGATCAGCGAAATCCCGTTGCCGATGCCGTACTCGTCGATCTGCTCACCCAGCCACATCAGGAACACGCACCCGGTCGTCAGAATCGCAACCGACAGAACCATGTACGAGAACGTCATCCCCATGAACGAACCCTGATACGTCGGGTAAATATAATCCGAAGACGCCAGGTAGCGCATCCAGATCGAGGCGTTCACCAGGCACAAAAACACCGTTCCGTACCGCGTATACTCCTGGATCTTCTTCCGCCCCGCCTCCCCCTCCTGTTTCAGCTTCTCCAGCGCCGGAACAACCGTGATCAACAATTGCAGAATGATCGACGCCGAAATATACGGCATGATCCCCAGACCGAAGATCGTGCTCTCGCTCAGGTTCCCGCCCGTGAAGATCTGAAAGTAATTCATCAGATCGCCGAAACCGCTGCCATCGCTCTGCGTACTGGCGGCCATCGCTTCCTGGTTGACCCCCGGAACCGGCACATAATAACCGATTCGGTAAGCAGCCAGCATGCTGATGGTAAACAGGAGCTTGTTGCGCAGCTCCGGAATCTTGAAGATGTTCAGAAACGTCGAAAACATCGTCCGCCTTTATTCCTTCTTGACCCGGACCGTTAGACCTTCGGTACCGCCCCGATGCTGACCCGGCACGAACCGCCCGCAGCCTGAATCTTCTCTTCCGCGCTCTTGCTGAACTTCGCCGCGTCCACCGTCAGTTTCTTGGTCAACGTCCCGTTGCCCAGCACCTTGATCGGAAAACGCAAATGTCGCACCAGCCCGGCTTCCAGCATCGCCTGCGGCGTCACGTGGGCGCCGCCGTCAAAACGCTCTTCCAGTACCCCCACGTTCACCACGTGGTACACCATCGTGAACTTGGCGTTCGAAAACCCGCGCTTCGGTATCCGCCGAAACGTCGGCATCTGGCCACCTTCCTGCTGACCCCGCGAGGTCCAACCGGCGCGCTGCCCGCCCCCTTTGTGGCCGCGGCCCGCGGTCTTGCCTTGACCCGTGGCGCGCCCGCGCCCCAGACGCTTGCGCCGCTTCTCCGCCCCGGCCAGTTTCGTGATGTCCGCTATCTTCATAATGGCACGCTACCCAGCCAGTGTCACACCACGGAGCCGCTCAACCTCTTCGCGACTCACCAGTCCCTGCAATCCGTTCAGCGCCGCGCGCACCAGGTTCTTCGGGCTGTTGGAACCGTAACTCTTCGTCAACACGTCACGCACGCCCGCCAGCTCCAGCACCGCCCGCACACTCGCGCCCGCGATCACGCCGGTTCCCGCTCCCGCAGGTACCATGACCACCTTGCTGGCGCCGAAACGCCCTACCACGCGATGCGGCAGCGTGCCGCCGACCAGCTTGACCCTTTTCATGCTCCGCGACGCAATCTTCTTCGCCTTCTCCACCGACGTGGGAACCTCGTTCGACTTCCCATACCCCACGCCCACCTGCCCCTTCCGGTCGCCCACCACCACCAGCGACCCGAAGCTGAAGCGACGTCCGCCCTTCACCACCTTGGCGCACCGGTAAATGCGAACCACGACCTCTTCCGTCCCGCTCTCATCCGACGGAATGATCGGCAGTTCCCCCGGCGGGCCCTTCCGTTCCGGCATCTCTCTGGTTCGCGCCACTACCTACCTCGATTCCCTGCGACAAGCCGCATTCAAAACGAAAGACCCGCCTCGCGCGCCGCATCAGCCAGCGCCTTGAGCCGACCGTGATAACGATACCCATTGCGGTCCAGACACACCGCCTTCACGTTCACGCCCGCCGCCTTCTGCGCAAGCAGCGTACCCACCATCTTCGCCGCCTCCTTGCCGCCGCCGTTCTTGACCTGGTCGCGAATGTCCTTCCCGCGCGTGCTCGCCGCACACAACGTCACACCCCGCAGATCGTCGACGATCTGCGCGTAGATATTCTTGTTGCTGCGGAAAACCGTCAGTCGCGGCCGCTCGCTCGATCCGCTTACCAGCTTGCGAATGCCCAGCTTGCGCCGCCGCCGCCGCGAATGTTTCTTCTTGATGTCCGCCATGCCAATTCCCACCGCCAATTCCCCCGGGGGGGGGGAACCGGCCAATCACTGAGCCTATCCGCCGCTCGTCAGCGCCTTGCCCTGCTTGCGCCGTACGTGCTCATCCTTGTACCGAATGCCCTTGCCCTTATAGGGCTCCGTCTTACGCAATGCCCGGACCTCCGCCGCAAACTGCCCCACCCGCTGCCGGTCCGCACCGCGCACCACAAACTGCGCCGGCTCGGAATCACCGCGCGCCTGCTCCTTCTCCACCACCACCTCAACCCCCGCGGGCACCGGAATCTCAAACTGCGACCCCAGGCCCCGCCGGCGACCGGAAAACCCCACGTTCAGGTGCAACACCTTGCCCTGGAGCTTGCAGTTATATCCGGTGCCGTAGATCTGCAGGGTCTTCTCAAACCCCACCGATACCCCGCGCACCATGTTCGCGATCAGAGCCCGCGCCAACCCATGGTTCGCCCGGCTCTGCTTCGCGTCGTTGGTACGCGTGACCACCACCGCCTTGGTCGAACTGTCGATCTCCACTCGCGCCGTCGGCGGACAGGACCACTGCAGCTGCCCCTTCGGACCGCTCACCGCCACATCCTGACCGGTCACCTTGACGGTCACGCCGCTCGGCACCGCAATCGGCTTTTTTCCTACTCGCGACATCGCTTCATCGCCTCATTCGCCGCGCCCCGCCCCCCGGCCGGACGCCGAATCTCACTCTAGTACACCGTGCAAACCAGTTCGCCGCCCACTTTCTGTTCACGGCAGTCCCGGTCGCTCAGCAGACCGCGACTCGTCGACACCACCGCGATCCCCAGTCCGTCCAGCACCCGGGGAAGGTCGTCCGCCTTGCGATACTCCCGCCGCCCGGGACGCGACCACCGCTTCACCTCATGAATCACGTCCTCACCCCGCGGACCGTATTTCAGATCGATTCGCAGGATCCCCTGCTTCTCGTCTGGCACCACGTCGTAACCGTTGATGTATCCCTCCCGCTTCAACACTTCAGCGATCCCCACCTTCATCTTCGAAGAGGGAATGCTTACGGACTTGCGGTGCACGGCCGCGGCGTTTCGCAACCGGGTCAACATGTCAGCGATCGGATCAGACCACATGCTTTGCGCCCTGCCTCTACCAGCTCGCCTTCCGCACGCCGGGAATCATTCCATCCAGCGCCAATTGGCGAAAACAAACTCGACACATGCGAAATTTGCGATACACCGCCCGCGAACGACCGCACAGCAGACAACGCCTCACCTGACGCGAAGCGTATTTCGGAGTCGCCTTCGCCTTGTTCCTCCACGCCGTCGTTGCCATTAGTTCAGCTTCTCGTCCTTTCTGAACGGCATGCCCAGGTTCGTCAGCAGCGCCCGCGCCTCCGCGTCCTTCCGCGCCGACGTCACGAACGTCACGTTCATCCCCTGCGTATGCGTAATCTTCGTCGCGTCGATCTCCGGAAATACCGACTGGTCCGGAACGCCCATCGAATAATTCCCCCGGCCGTCGAAGCTCCGCGGATTCAATCCCCGAAAGTCACGCAAACGCGGAATCGCCGTGTTGATCAGCCGATCCACAAACTCGTACATCCGCTGCCCGCGCAGCGTCACCCGATACCCGACCTCCATGCCCTCCCGAAGCTTGAAGTTCGACACGCTCTTTCGCGCTCGCCGAACCTGCGGCTTCTGACCCGTCAACTTCGTCAGGTCCGCCGCCGCCGCCTCACCGCGCGTCTTGTCCGTTTGCGGGGAACCCGTCCCCATGGACACGATCACTTTGATCAGACGCGGCGCGGCCAGCGGATTGCTGATGCCCAGTTGCGCCTGCAATTCCGGGAGAATTTGCTGTTTGTACTTGTCCAGCAGCCTCGCCATCTCAATGGCCCTTCCGTTCCAGAAATCCGATCCGTCAACCCTGCGCCGTACGCTCCGCCCGCGTCAGGGTGTGCAGCACCGTCCCCGCCGTCGTCACCCGCTTCTTCGCCACCGTCCGCCCCGCGCCGTCGCGACTCACCGAAAACCGCACCCGCCGCGCCTTGCCCGCCGTCGCATCCACCGGAAGCACGTTGGACAGGTGAATCGGCGCCTCTTTCTGCAGGCGCCCGCCCTGCGGGTTCTTGCGCGTCGGCCGAACATGGCGGAACACCATGTTCACCCCCTCCACAATCACCAGCCCGCGCCGCACGTCCACTTTCAGAACCTTGCCGCGCGCCCCGCGGTGGTCGCCCGCCAGCACCTCGACCAGGTCGTTCTTCCGAATTCGTGTCGCCATGCCGCCTGCTCCGGGTGCGGCGGGTCAAATTCAGACCCGCACGCCACCCACTCGCTCACCAGTCGCTACACCACTTCTTCCGCCAGGGAGATGATCTTCATGAAGTTCTTCTCCCGCAATTCACGCGCCACCGCACCGAAAATGCGCGTCCCCCGCGGCTCGTTCTTGTCGTCCAGCAACACCACCGCGTTGCTGTCGAATCGCACATAGCTCCCATCCGCCCGCCGCGTCGGCGATTTCATCCGCACCACCACCGCGCGCGCCTTTCGCCGTTTGGAACGATCCTTCCGGTCCGCCCCCCCCGAAAAGTCGCTGTTCGGTAGCGCCTTCTTCACCGCCACCAGTACGATATCGCCGATCCGCGCCGTCTTCAGCCGGTACTTGCCGTGCTTCGACGTGCTCCCCTTGAACACGTTGAACACCTGCGCGATCTTGGCGCCCGTGTTGTCCGCCACGTCCACCATCGTCTGCATCTGAATCATTGTCAGCTTCCTGAATCACCCGCACGCAAGGCAACAACGCCGCTCAGGCCTCTCAAGATTCCTTCGATCGCCGCAACACCCGTGTCAGCCGCCAGCACTTGGTCTTCGAAAGGCGGCGGCACGCCGTCACCTCCACCACGTCTCCCGTCCGCGACTGATTCTCCTCATCGTGCGCGTGAAGATACGTGGCCCGCCGCAGAAACTTGCCGTACTTCGGATGCTTAACCAGGTAGTCGTACCGAACCTTGATCGTCTTCTGCCGCGCGTCAGACACCACGGTCCCCGTGCGCCGATCACGCACACCACGCTCCCCGCGCGGCTCCGACCTAACGGCTGCTTCCGTCATCGTTGCCCTGCTCTCCGCAAATGCCACAGACCACCAACTCCACGTCCATCGCGTGGCGTCATCGCTTCGTGGCGCTCCCGACGCCCGCCCCGTGCTTCACCGCCTCCAGGTGCGCTTGCCGCTCTTCCACGCCCGCGACCCCGCGCTCCTGCAGAACCGTGAACACGCGCGCGATGTCTCGCCTCGCGGCCGTCAGCCGATTGGGATTCTCCAGCTTCTCCGTCACCGCCTGCGCACGCAGGTCGAAAACGTGCCGACGAAGCCGCTCCAGCTCCACGTGCAGCTCCGCCGTTTTCATTTCCCGCAAGTCCGCTACCTTCATGGCGATCAAACCTCAGTTTCGCCTCTACCGACCGCTACAGGCCGTGTCGGCGACGCACGAATCGACATCGAAACGGCATCTTGTGCGCCACCCGCAGCATGGCCTCCCGCGCCACGCTCTCCTCCACCCCGGCCAGCTCAAACAGGACGTTGCCCGTCCGAACGCACGCAACCCAGAACTCCGGATCGCCCTTCCCCTTGCCCATGCGCGTTTCCAGCGGCTTCGACGATACCGGCTTGTGCGGGAAAATCCGCACATAGACCTTGCCTTCTCGCCGCAGAAAGTGCGTCGCCGCCACGCGACCGGCCTCAATCTGCCGGCCCGTGATCCATCCCGTCCCCAGCGTCTGCAGTCCGTATTCGCCGAACGCGACCGTGTTTCCCTTCCCGGCCACGCCGCGGAGCTTGCCGCGCTGGCTCTTGCGCCACTTCACTCGCTTGGGCATCAATGCCATAACAAGTTCTCCGCCGCCGGCCCCTTACGGCCGCCTTGCTCTATCCGCGCTTGCCGCGACGCCCCTCGCGCCGTGAACTATGGGCCGGGTCATCCACCAGGGTCACCTCTTCGCCGTACCGACCCAGATTCAACCACACCTTGATGCCGATCGTGCCGTACGTCGTTCGACAAGTGGCCTTTCCATAGTCCAGATGCGCCTGCAACGTGTGCAGCGGCACCGAACCGCGATGCTGCGTTTCGCAACGCGCCATTTCCGACCCGCCCAGCCGACCGCTGCACGTGATCTTGACGCCTTTCGCTCCGCCCGCGATCGCCGCGTCCACACGCTGCTTCATCGCGCGCCGGAACCCCGCCCGTTTCTTCAACTGCTCCGAAATCGATTCGGCGATCAGCTTCGCGTTCGTATCCGGCGCCTTGATCTCAACAATGTTCAAAGTCACCTTCCGGTCGATCAGGTCCTCCAGCGCCTCTTTCAGCTTGTCCACTTCAGCGCCCTTCGGACCGATCACCAGACCCGGCCGCGCCGTGTGCAACACCACGCGAACGTCATCCCGCGTTCGCTCGATCTCCACCTGCGCCACCGCCGCGTACGGCGGCTGTTGATTCAGCCGCTTGTCGATAAACTCGCGAATCTTGAAATCTTCCACCAGAAATTCGGCGTAGGCCGCTTTCGGCGCAAACCACCGCGAACGCCACCCTTCGGTGATGCCCACCCGAAACCCGATGGGGTTGGTTTTCTGACCCACAAGACACTCCTGGTCCGGACGACGGTCCGAACGTTCAACACCGAATTCCTTTAACGCTCCTCGACCACCACGCTGATGTGGCTCGTGCGCTTCAATATGGGGTGCGCCCGCCCACGATCTTTCGGCCGCCATCGCTTTTGATGCGGGCCGCCGTCCACCCGGATTTCGGCCACCACCAGCCGCGACAGGTTCGCCTCGTTCTCGCCCGCGTTCGCCATCGCCGACCGAAGCACGTCGCTCACAAACCGCGCCCCGCGCCGGCTGTTGAATCGAAGCTGTTCCAGCGCATCGCTGCATCGCCGGCCCCGAATCAACCCCGCCACCAGCCGCACTTTGTACGGCGATATCCGCGCGAAGCGATGCTTGGCGGTCCACTGCAAAGAGGCTACAGCCATCTCCAAACCCTCACGCCCGCGGGCGACCACGGCTCGCGCCGTGCCAAGCCCCTGTTACGCCTCTGCCTTCTTCTTGGCACTGTGCCCGCGAAACTGCCGCGTCGGGCTGAACTCGCCCAACTTATGACCCACCATGTCTTCGGTCACGTACACCGAATGAAACATCTTCCCGTTGTGTACTTCAAAACGGTGGCCCACAAACTCCGGAACGATGGTGCACCGCCGCGCCCACGTCCGAATAGCCGCCGTGCCGCCCTTCGCCTTCAGGTTCATCACCTTCTGGAAGAGCTTCTCCACGACGAACGGGCCTTTCTTTTGCGATCGAGTCATGCCCAGCGTTCCATCCAGAGTCCCAAATCTCGTCCCCAACCTCCCGACCGTCTTGCATTCATCCCGTCACGCCGCCGAAAACGTCTCGCTCCCCGACCCTACTTCTTCGGCACCGGCAATTGACCGTAACGCACGCTCTTGCGCCGCCGCATGATCCGACGGTTCGACGGCTTCTTCGGTGACCGCGTTCGCCCACCCTTCGCCAGCACCCCCGTCGGACTGCACGGATGCCGACCGCCGCCGCTACGACCTTCGCCGCCGCCCAGCGGATGCGCCACCGGGTTCATCGCCGTGCCGCGCACATGCGGACGCCGGCCGCGGTGCCGAGTTCGCCCCGCTTTGCCCCAGCGCAGATTCTGATGATCCAGGTTCCCCACCTGCCCCACGGTCGCGCGGCATTCCGCCCGAACCTCCCGCATTTCCCCGGACGGCAGAATCACCACCGCCCATTGATCCGTTCGCGACAGCAGCCGCGCCGAGGTCCCGGCGCTTCGAACCAGCTTGCCCCCCTGCCCCTCATTCAGTTCGATATTATGAACGTCCATTCCCGGTGGAATCCGCCGCAACGGCATGGTGTTCCCGATCTTGGGTTCCACCTCCGCCCCGCTCTCCACCGTATGCCCGGCCTGCAACCCCAGCGGCGCCAGAATGTACCGCTTCTCACCATCCGTATAGCTCACCAGCGCAATGTGACACGTACGGTTCGGGTCATACTCAATCGCTTCCACCTTCCCCACCACGCCGTCTTTGCGCCGCTTGAAGTCGATCACTCGGTAGATCCGTCGCGCCCCCCCGCCCCGATGCCGGCACGTGATTCGTCCATGGTGATTGCGCCCGCTGTGCTTGGTCAGCCGTTCGCAAAGGCTCTTCTCCGGACGGCGGCGCTTGTCGGTCAACTCGAAAAAGTCGTTGACCGTCGAATTTCGCCGCCCCGGCGATGTCGGCTTGTATTGTGTAACGCCCATATACCACCTGTCCGCCGGCCGCCAACCGCGACCGCCGCCGATGCCCGCCCCTAGAACAGGTCGATGTGATGGTCCGCACGAAGCACCACCACCGCCCGCTTCCAATCCGAGGTCTTACCGATCTTGAATCGATACCGCCGCGTCTTGCCCTTCCGATTCGCAGTCCGCACCGAAGCAACCTTCACGTTGTAGATCTTCTCGATCGCCTGCCGGATCTGCGGCTTCGTCGCGTCCGGATGCACTTCGAACGTAAACGATCCGCCGCGCGCCGGCTTGCTTCGAGTCTCGCCATGCGACTGCTGCGACTGATGCGTCCCCTTCTCGGTGACCACCGGACGCTTCACTATGTTGTAAATGTCCATCGCTGCCTGCCCGATCAATCCCCGCTACGCCGACGCCCCCACGCCCTGCGCCGCTTGCGCAAAACGCTCAAACGCCGCTCGCGTAAAAATCAGCTTCGAACGCAACAACACCACATACGCATTCAGGTCGTCCACCACCCGCACGTCCGCGCGGGCGATGTTTCGACCCGATCGATAAACGTTCTCGTCGTACTCATGCACCGCCAGCAGGCAGCCGTCCTGCGCGCCCAGCGCCCCGAACATCTTCGACAACGTCTGCGTTTTCGGCGCCGCTAGGCTCAGCCCATCCACGATCATCACGTCTTCGGCCTGTATCTTCGCCAGCACCGCGTTGTCCCGCGCCAGCCGTCGCATCTTCTTGGGGAAGTCCTTGAACCGTCGCGGCCCCTGCTTGGAAAACGCCCGTCCGCCGCCTCGCCGCTGCGGAGCCCGAATCGGACCCATTCGCGCGTTACCCGTTCCCTTTTGCCGATACACCTTGCGCGTTGACCCTTCCACCTCCCCGCGTCCCTTCCGCCGCGCCGACTCCAGCCGCTGATGGTCCAGATACGTCACGATCGCCTGCTTGATCAACCGCGGACGAACCCGCCCGCCAAGCACCGCCGGATCGACCTCCATCTGGCCCAGACGCTGCCCCTTCATGTCAAAAACCGGTACGGCGAGCATCGCGATCAACCCTTCTTCTTCGTCGCCTGGCGCACTTCAACCATCGCCCCGTTGGGGCCCGGGATGCTGCCGGCGATGAGCAAAAGATCGTTTTCAGAATCGACTTTGACGAGGCGGAGAGAACTGACCGTGCAGCGGACGTGACCCATGTGGCCGGCCATGCGTTTACCCTTCTTCACCGACTGCCCCGTGCCGCGCGGGGCGTGCGCGCCGATGCCGCCCGGCGAACGGTGCTTACGCTCCGTCCCGTGCGAAGCGCACATGCCGCCGAATCCGTGACGCTTCATCACGCCCTGGTATCCCTTGCCCTTGGTCGTCCCGACCACGTCCACGTAACTCACCTTCGCCTCGCTGAACACCTCAACCGTCAGCACATCCCCCGCCTGCGCCTCCGCCGCCGAGTCCAGACGGAACTCACGACTGTAACGCTTCGGACCCGTCCGCCCGCCCGCCGCATGACCGATCAACGGCTTCGTCGAACGGTGCGGCTTCACGTCGCCGAACCCCAACTGCAAGGCGTCGTAGCCGTCCCGCTCCTTGGACTTGACCTGGAGCACCACACACGGCCCCGCCTTGACCACCGTCACCGGCTGCGCCTGCCCGGTCTCCGTGAGGATCCGCGTCATCCCGACCTTGGTGCCGATCAATCCCGTGGGCATAGTCGATACCTTAGAACCTGTTTCGGCGCCCGCACCGCGGCACAGACGCCGAGTCCTTGCCTCCCGTGCGATGAAGCTCACACGGCCACGCTTGTCTTAGCTAGAGTGGTTCGACGAAACAGGTGCTGCGCCGCAGCCCGTCCGCCAGGCCGCCACCGCATCTACGTCTTGATCTTCACGAACACGCCTGCGGGCACCTGAATGCGGTTGATCGCCTCGACCGTGCGCGCCGTCGGCTCACTGATGTCGATGATCCGTTTGTGCGTCCGCATCTCGAACTGTTCGCGCGACTTCTTGTCGATGTGCGGGCTCCGCAGCACCGTGTAGCGCTCGATCCGCGTCGGCAGCGGAATCGGACCGTGCACCCGCGCACTCGTCCGCTTCGCCTGCTCAACGATCTCCTTCGCCGACGCATCCAGCGATCGCGCGTCGTAAGCTTCCATCCGAATTCGAATTCGATTCTTCGCGCTCACGCCCGTTCGCCCCGCTTCCGCAAACAAAATCTCGCCAACGCAAAAAATGGCGACAGACCAGATAGCATAAGCCATCCCCTATCCCTGTCAACAGCCCTGATCTCGCGTTTTTTGACCCAGCGATCCCCCGCGCTCTGCGACCCCGCAATCATCCCACCAGCGACTTCATCTCCGCCGCAGACACCGGCGCATAGTGCGAAGGGACCATCGACGCCGTCGCCCGGCCCTGCGAAAGGCTCCGCAGCTTAGTCACGTACCCGAACATCTGCGACAGCGGCACGTCCGCCTTCACCACCCGGTTCAAACCCCGAACCATGCTGTCTCGAACCGCAGCCCCCCGCGCATTCAGATCACTCATGATCGACCCGAAATACTCCTCAGGCGTCACAACCTCCACATCCATAATAGGTTGAAGTAACACTGGATCGGCCGCCCCCATCGCCTCCAGGAACGCCATTCGCGCCGCATTCTCAAACGCCACTTCCGAACTGTCCGACTCGTGCTGTTCAGCCCCCACCACCGTCGCCGTCCAGTCGATCACCGGGTACCCCCCCAAAACCCCGCTGTGCGCCGCATCCGTAATCCCCGTCACCACCGCCGTCTGAAACCGCGCCTCCAATTCTTCTTCTTCCAGGTCGCACACCACCTCATAATTCGGCCCCGTCTGTACCCGCACCCTCGGCTCCAATCGCAGCCGAACCGCCGCGAAATGATCCCGCCCCCCGATCTGCCGCGCGAACCGTCCCTCCGCCTCCCCCGCCACGCGCACCGTCTCCCGATACGAAACCCGCGGCTTGCCCACCGCAATATCCAGGTTCATCTCCAGCCGCAGCCGCTGCACCATCACCTCCAGATGCAGCTCCCCCATCCCCGAAAGCAGCGTTTGCCCCGTCTCCGGATTGTGCGTCAGCGAAAGCGTCGGATCCTGCCGCGTCAGCGCCGTCAACGCCTCCAGCATTCGATCCCGATCCTTCGACGACCGCGACTCCACCGACACGCTGATCACCGTCTCCGGAAACTTGATCGACTCCAGCAGCACCGGCCGCCGCTGATCGCACAGCGTGTGCCCCGTCAGCGCGCTCTTCGGACCCACCACCGCCACAATTTCCCCCGCCACCGCCGCGTCGAGCTGATCCCGCCGCTTCGCGAACATCCGGTAGATCCGGCTCACGTTCTCCTTCTCACCCGTGTTGCTGTTGAACAGCCGCATGTTCCCCTTCAGTGTCCCCGAGTAGATCCGCAGGTAATACAAGTCCAACGGCCGCTCCGCCACCGCCTTGAACACCAGCGCCGCCAGCGGCGCATGCTCGTCACACCCCAGCTCGTGCGTCACGTCCCGCCGCTTCGGGTCATGCGCCACCACCGGCGGAACTTCCAGCGGACTCGGCAGATACTCGCAAACCGCATCCAGCATCCGCTGCACCCCGATGTACTTCAGCGCGCTCCCGCACAGCACCGGCACCAGCTGCCGTCGGATCGTCGCCGCCCGCAGCGCCGCGCGAAACGCCTCCGCCGTAATCACCTCATCCGCAAGGTACTTCTCCATCAGCGGCTCGCACGTCTCCGCCACCGATTCCAGCATCTGCCGCCGCGCCTCCGCCGCCGCCTCGGCCAGCTCCTCCGGAATCTCCGTCACGTCAAAACTCGAACCCTGCGCTTCCACCCGGTAGAACACCGCCACCATCTCCACCAGGTCGATCAGCCCCCGAAAGCCCCCCCCCGCCCCGATCGGTATCTGCACCGGCACCGGGTGCGCATTCAATCGCTCCCGGATCGACTTCACCGAAAACTCAAAATCCGCCCCCACCCGGTCCATCTTGTTGATAAGGCAGATCCGCGGCACGTGATACTTGTCCGCCTGGC
>CAZMVD010000099.1:0-15867 GCA_964569425.1 uncultured Phycisphaeraceae bacterium | reverse complement strand
GCCCGGAGGCGTTCGCGAATCGCCGACACCACCGCTTCGATGCCCAAATCTCGCATGCACCGATGCTGAAAACCGCACTGAGACAGGCGGCGCAAATAGCACGGGGCACAGGGAAGATCCAAGCGAATGACATCCGCGTTCCTCCGGTAGGGGCCGGTTCGATTCGGGTTGGTCGGACCAATCAGGCAAACCAGCGGTCGATCCAGCGCGGCGGCCAGGTGCGCCGCTGCCGAATCCTGGGTCAGCACCAGGGACGCCCGTTCGATAATCGCAGCCAATTGGCGGAGGTTCGTTCGGCCCGTAAGGTTGATTGGATGGTTCCGGCACCCCTTGGTGATGGCGTCCCCCCGCAAGACTTCGTCCGGTCCGCCCAGGAGCACACAGGGCACGTTTTCACCCTCTTGAATGGCGTTGACGGTATCAACAAACCGGTCAGCGGGCCAAAGTTTGGTCTCCCAACGAGCACCGGGCACCACGGCCACGAATTGTGTTTCGTCCGATAACCCGGCATTCCTCAGTAAACTGACGGCCGAGGCGTAATCGGCCTCGGCCAAGGGTAATGAAATCTCGATGGGAACGTCGGCGAAGCCCAAGGCACCTGCCACGCTGTAGTTCTTCTCTACGGCATGTTGAATGGTGGGGCTGGTGGCAAGTCGATGGGTATAGAAGAGCCAGGCCGCTTCACGTGCAGCAGCGAAGCCCAGCCGAACCCGCGCCCGGCTCGCCCAGGCCAGGAATCCGGAACGAAACAAACCTTGCAAGTCAATGACCAGATCGTAACGCCGAGAGCGCAACTCGCGAAGGAACTCAAGGAATGCATTCGTGGCCGAGGCGTTGCGCCCCAGGCGACCGAAGCGCCGGCGATCAAAAAGGAGAATATCATCCAAGTCAGGATGATCGGCAATCAGCGGCGCGCAGGACGACGAGACGAGCCAGTTGATGCATGCGTCGGGATAACGCACGCGAAGTCCGTGAAGCACGGGCAACGCATGGACAATGTCTCCCAGGGAACTGGGCTTGATCAGCAGGATTCGCGTAAACACCTCGCGAGTCAGATCGATGATGGGGGACTGTTGCCTGGACACCGCGGTATTCTACACGTGTAATGTAATCCAGCGATCATCGGCAACCAGGATTTCGTGTGGACCGAAGCGTGCCTTATAGGCCATGGTCGGAGCTTCGGGGACGTGAAAGCCGAGAAAGTAATAAGCCAACTTCTCGCGTCGGCAGAAGTCGATCTCCCACAACGCTGAGAAAGTGCCCAGACTGCGCCGGCACTCGGCCGGATCAAAGTACATGTAAACGCTGCTCAAGCCGGAAGGGACGCGGTCCGCCAGGCTTACGCCCACCAGGCGCTCGCCGACGTAGTAACAGAATTCAAGCGAATCGGTCGGCGAGTTGTACAGAAACTCGTCGAAGGCGTCGAAGGTCCGAGCCATGGCATTGTCATGCTGGTGTTCGAGGTAGCGGCGGAATAACTCAAACTTGAGTTCAGTCGGTTCAGGTGTAGCCGCACAAACGCGAACATCCGCGTTGCGCCGCAGAACGCGCCTTTGAGAGCGGGTAGGTGAAAACGAGGACACCGGCACGCGCAGTTGGCGGCACTCTTCGCAGCCGCGGCAGCGCGGTCGATAGACGATCCGTCCGCTGCGTCGGAATCCCCGCGCCATGAGTCGTTCATAATGCGCAGGATCAAGGCGATCTACGGTGTAAGCCTCGCTGCGAGAAAGCCGTCCGGGCAAGTACGGGCAAGGTCCCTCGGGCGTGACATGGCGCAGCCGGTCGTAGCCGGCCGCGGGCGTGGAAACTAGGCTCGGTCTCGCTTGAGGATCGTGCATGATGATCAAAGATTCTAGGAAGTCGCTTACCGAATAGGCAATAACGAACCCGGAAAAAGTTGTCCTGCCAGCCAAACCGCCAACGGCGGCAAAAAGATCCCTGGCAGCATGTTGGCCACGGGAATCCGCTTGATTTCCAGGATCAATAAGGAAGTCGCCAACAGTACAATGCCTCCGACAACGGTCATCAGGTGGACGGATAGTTCGTCAAGCGGCTCGGCCACCAGGTAAGCCAACATTGAAAGCCCGCCTTGAAAACTGAGCACCGTCAGGCAGCTCGCCATAACTCCCCAGCCCAATGATGATGCCAACGCCAAGGCGCAGAAGCCATCCAGCAACGCCTTGATGTACAGAAAGTCAGGGTTGCCGTGAGCACCGTTTCGCAAACAGCCGAGCAGTGCCAACGGCCCTACACAAAAAATGACACTCGCGGTCAGGAAGCCCTCCGCAAACGTCTTCCCTTCCCCCCCGGAAAAACGGCGGTGGATCCACGCGCCTACCCCTTCAATTCGTTCATGGAGGCGCAGCGCGGTGCCCAGCAGGCAGCCGACGATCAGCGAAGCGATCATCACCATGGCCAGGCGCGCACCGTACGTCTTGCCGTCCTGCACCAGCGGCGCAAACTGCTCGACGGTACGTGAGAACTGAAGAACTCCCGCGTCCACGCCAAGCGTGATCGTGACCAGGCCCAGCGCGTCGAGCACTATTCGGCGATATCGTTCCGGGAGGCGAGCCCCTGCCAACACACCCGCCATGGCGCCGAGGGCCACCGTAACGACATTGACGATCGTACCATTTAGGATCGACCACATGGATACACTTCTCTGGCGACTAAGTACGCGCGGCCGTTTCGACGACCAACCGTGGGCGAGAGTATAGCCGCAATCGCAGTAGGGTGTTCGACCTCGACTCAGGATCGCATGGCGGCGAGCGCTTCGCGCGCGGCGCATAGGGTCTGTTCGATGGCGCAGTCATCGTGTGCAAGGGAGACGAACCACGCTTCGTATCCGCTGGGAGGCAGGTGGACGCCTCGGTCCAACATGCCATGGAAGAACTGCGCAAACCGATTGTGGTCGGTGGCACGGGCTTCGGCGAAGTTGCCAACGGGACGATCTGAAAAGAAAAGCGTAATCATGGAGCCCGCGCGCTGCACGACAATAGGTATGCCGGCGGACTCGGCAGCCGCTTTCAGGCCGTCAGCAAGCGCGGCGGACTTGTCGTCCAGGAGTTGGTAAACGGCGGAATCCAGAAGACGCAGCGTGGCCAAGCCGGCGGCCATGGCCAGGGGGTTACCGGAAAGGGTACCGGCCTGGTAAACCGGACCGGCCGGAGCGATCCGATCCATCAGTCTGGCGGGGCCGCCGTAGGCGCCCACCGGCAGTCCCCCTCCAATGATTTTCCCGAAAGTCGTCAGATCAGCCGCCACGCCGTACAGTTCCTGCGTCCCGCCACGGGCCACGCGAAAGCCGGTCATCACTTCGTCAAAGATGAGCAGCGCGTCGTGCTGGCGAGTGATCTCACGCAGGCCTGCGAGAAAACCGTCCGCGGGCGGCACGACACCCATGTTGCCGGCAATGGGTTCGACTATCACCGCAGCGATGGAATTGCGCGATTCAGCAAAGCGGCGTTGAACGGAGTCGAGGTCGTTGTAGCAAGCCACCAATGTATCCTGCGCCGCGCCGCGGGTAACGCCCGGAGAATCGGGCACGCCCAGCGTTGCGGGCCCGGAACCGGCCTGAACGAGCAATCCATCGACATGGCCGTGATAGCAACCGGCAAATTTCAGGATTCGTTCCCGTCCGGTCGCGGCGCGGGCCAGGCGAAGCGCGCTCATGGTCGCCTCGGTGCCGGAGTTAACCATGCGGATTTTTTCCACCGTCGGAACGCGGGCGACGATCTCCCGGGCCAATTCGATTTCAAGCGGCGAAGGAGTGCCGAAGCTGGTGCCGAGTCGTGCCGTTTGTGCAATCGCGTCGATCACGGCAGGGTGGGCATGCCCCGCGATCATCGGACCCCAGGAACCGATGTAATCGATATAGCGGCGGCCGTCGACATCGAATAAGTGACAGCCGCTGGCACGAGCGATGACGCGCGGCATGCCACCGACCCCGCCAAAAGAGCGCACAGGCGAATTCACACCGCCGGGCATCAGCCGCTGTGCCTCGTCAAACCATTGTGCGGATTGATCCATAGGGCAGGGCTATTCGGCCAGCCAGGCTGCGGCCTGACGAGCGAAGTAAGTAATGATCATGTCGGCGCCGGCGCGCTTGATCGCCGTCAAGGCTTCGAGTGCGACAGCGCGCTGATCCAGCCAGCCTCGGTCTGCAGCCGCCTGAATCATGCTGTATTCGCCGCTGACCTGGTACGCGGCGAGCGGACGATCGGGCACCGCCTCGCGCACCCGGCGGATCACATCCAGATAGGGCAGGGCGGGCTTGACCATCAACATGTCGGCGTCTTCTTCGACGTCGAGTCGAGCTTCGGCTACGGCTTCGCGGGCGTTGCCCGGATCCATCTGGTAAGTGCGGCGGTCGCCGAACGCAGGAGTCGACTCGGCCGCATCGCGGAAGGGGCCATAAAACGCCGAGGCGTACTTAACGGCATAGGAGAGGATTCCGGTGTGCGTGCAGCCGGCGTCGTCCAAGGCGGCACGCAAGGCGGCAACCATGCCGTCCATCATTCCGCTGGGGGCGACAAAATCCGCCCCGGCGCGGGCATGGGCGACGGCCATTCGCGCGAGTATTTCCAACGTCGAATCATTGTCTACCGCTCCGTCGCGTACCAGCCCGCAATGGCCATGGTCTGTGTAGCTGCACAGGCAGACGTCGGTAAAGATCACCAGGTCGCGGTGTGCCTCGCGAAGGCGACGAATGGCCCGGGGCACGAGGCCGTCTTCGTCGCAAGCCCTGGTGGCAGTGGCGTCTTTGGCTGCCGGCACGCCGAAAAGAAGCACCGCAGGGATTCCCGCGGCCATCGTCGCATCGACCTCCCGGAGTAGCGAATCCGCCGTGTATCGCTCCACGCCCGGCATGGATGCGACCGGGCCGGCAGCGTTTTTTTCTTCAACTAGAAAAACTGGGTGGATGAGGTCTTCGCGCGAGAGGCGCGTTTCGCGCACCAGTGCGCGGAGGCCGGCAGCGCCGCGTAATCGGCGTAGGCGCCGTTGAGGGTAGCCGTTCATGGAAGCGCTTCCGAAGCGCTGAAGGCCGACTTCAGCGCCGTTACCAGACCGACTGCCGAGTGATTCTCGGCAACCATCTGCACCCGCAACCCCGCGCGGCGCGCAGCCTCGGCTGTGACCGGTCCCAGGCACACGATCATCGCCTCCGCGACGCCCAATCGCAATGCGACGTAACGACGAACGGCCGAAGGACTGCAAAACACGATGACATCGACCCCTTTGCTCAGTTCGGCTAAAACGCGGCGGGGGGGCGTCATCGAGTGCGTGCGATAAGCCGCCACTTCGTGCACGTCGGCGCCGGCGTCACGCAGGGCGTTCGGCAGCTCGGCGCCGGCGATATCCGCACGCGGAAGCAGAACACGTCCGAGGCGACCGGCGGACGCGCGGACCAACGATTCGCTCAACGCCGCCGCGGTAAACGTCTCGGGAACGAGGTCAGGGCATATGCCCAACGGTGCCAGTTCAGCGGCCGTCGCGGGACCAACGGCCGCCACGCGGGCTCCGCCAAACGCGCGGGCATCCCTGCCGGTGGCACGCAACCGGCGTGCAACGGCTCGAACGCCGTGGACCGATGTGAATACCACCCAGTCAAAAGTCGCCAAATTGCTCACCGCGGTGTCGAGCGCAGGCGCAGATGAGCGATAAGTAACTCTCAGCAGCGGGCAGGGAATGACCTCCGCACCATGTCCGCGCAGAAATGCCGTCAATTCACGCGATGTGGATCGCGGTCGAGTCACCAGTACTCTGACACCGGCGAGCGCGCGGGTATCGGTCGTGGCAATACCTGGATGACCGCCAAGTCCCGCAACCTCTCCGATAATCGTCACCAGGGGGGCACGCAAGCCCTCGCGTACTGCCGCGGCGGCGATGGTCTCCAGTGTCGCCACGGTCACCCGTTCGCGAGAGGTCGTCGCCGACTGAATACAGGCGGCAGGTGTGGCGGGATCGCGCCCCGCCTCAATGAGACGCCGGGCGACGTCTGCCAGCCGCTCGCCACCCATCATAACCACGACCGTGTCCAGCCGCGCAAGGGCCTCGTAATCGAGCCGGGGAGCACCTTCGTCTTCCATTGTGGCGGTGGCCGCGGTAAACACACCGAAAGACCTGGCGCTGTTTCGATCGGTCACGGGGATGCCGACCGCAGCGGGTCCGGCCAGAGCACTGCTTACCCCCGGCACCACGACACAAGGCACACCGGCCTCGCGGCAGGCGGTCAACTCTTCAAAGCCACGCCCGAAAACGAATGGATCGCCGCCCTTCAAACGAACCACGCGGCGCCCGCGTCGAGCATGCTCGATGAGCAAGCGATGGATTTGCTCTTGCGTGACGCATTTGCGTCCGGGGCTTTTACCGACATTGACGAGTTCCGCGCCAGCGCGCGTCATTCGCAATAGTGCGCGATTCACCAGGCGATCATGAATGACCACATCGGCCCGGCTCAAGAGCCGACGTCCGCGCACGGTGATCAACTGCGGATCGCCCGGGCCGGCGCCGACCAGGTACACCATACCCGCGGCGGGACTCATTGGGCGGGCTCCGCAACCGGTGTGCGCTCTTCGTCCAGCCGGGTGGCAGCCTTGCGCGCCAGCCGAAGCGGCTCATCGCCGAATACCTCTACGTCCACCGTGCTTGATCCGTCCAGCGCGATCAATCTGGCCCGCAGCCTGAGCCGGGAAGGAGCCTCGGCCAACCCGTTTCCCGGGTTCGTCTGTGGCACCGGCGTCACGATATCGGCATAGGCAGCAGCCACAAAACCCGGCGTGTGCTCCATAAGTCGAAGCAGTTCCAATTCCGTAAGCGTCGTACGATACGCCGTCTCGTCGTTGAGGACGTTTACCAGCCTGTGCGTGCGGTGGTCGTCGGCACGCACTTGTACAGCCAGCGCACCCTGGCCCGGTGCGGGGAGGAATGTCTGTATCTCAAAGCGCTCGGCGATGGTCTCCATCAGATTGAGGCGCACCAGTCCAGCCAGTGCGAGCACGGCGGCGTCAAAGCGACCGGCCAGTACCTGGCGAACGCGCTCGTCCACGGGTCCGCGGATGGGCATGGGGCGCAGGTCGGCTCGGAGTGCGAGCAACTGGGCCATGCGCCGAGCGCTGCTGGTGCCTACCAGCGCTCCCTGCGCCAACTCGGCAAGGCGTTCCCCGTTTCGCGAAACGAGCACTTCCGCGGCATCGGCTCGGGCCAGCACGGCGGCGGTACGCAATTCCGGCGACGGACGCAGCGGCATGTCCTTGAGACTGTGCACCGCCAGGTCAATCCGGCCATCCACAAGCGCGCGGTCGATGTCGTCGGTAAAGGGCGAGTCGGACGGAAGCTGGTCGATCGCCTTCCGCTGATCGCGATCGCCGGTCGTATCAATCTCCACCAGGCGAACTTCGACGCCGGTGGCGGCCAGCCGCTCAGCTACGTGCCGTGCCTGTACGATCGCCAAACGGCTGCTTCGCGTGCCCAGCCGCAGTTCATCGGTTGCCGCCGCGTGACGGGGCTTGCCCTGACGCAAAGCGCCCTTGGCCAACTCGACAATGAGCGGAAGGATACCGGGGTGCAGGCCGATGGCCGCGTCACAAACGATCAGTCGATCTCCCAAACGTTGAACCAATGGCGGGGTTGCGCCCGGCTCAAGGTCCATGCCCAATCGGCGCGGCGTGTCGTAAACGCTGTGCGGTCCGGCGCTGATGAGGAAGGGAATCACGAGTATCTGGCGGCGGGTCGCACGCTCACGAATCGTCTCCACCAACGGTTCTTCGTCGAGAAACGCGACGAGCACTTCATGGCAGAGCCCCAGTGACTCCAACGAACGCGCCAGGTCGATCGTGGACGACCGGCTGCGTGCATTGCGTTCCGTGCCGTGGCCGACGAGTGCCAGCGTGGTCTCCGACGGATCCAGCCCTTGGCCGACCAGCAGTTCGCGCACGCGATCCGCGACCAGCGTCACCATACCGGAATGCGTGCCCACGGGACGAGTAATGCGCAGTCGAACGTCGCGAAAGCGGCGCGCCCGCGAGAGTTCCCGCGGCAAAACCTCTTCGGCGTAATACCCTTCGCTGGTCATGACCGGAACCACAACAACTTCGTCTGCGCCCAGGCGATCGAGTACCTCGTGGAAATGCGGCCGACCATGATGAAATGCCACCGTAGTTTCCTGGCATAAATCCAGTGCCGCGAGCTGTCGGGCGTAATCGCGCAAGACCTCGTTAACAGCACGGTCGTCGCGTGAACCGTGGGCGGCGAGAATCAACGCAGTCTTACTCATGCCGCCACTCCCCGCTTGATGGCCATGATCCGTCGGTGTAACGCGCAGCCGTCGTAGGCGCCGCCATGAGAACGAATGTAATGGGCCCGGTCCACAAGTTGAGCGATGACTGGGGCCGCAACACGTTCGCGCTGCCAGCAGTCAAAACGGGCAAGTTCCTCTTTGACGATGCGCTCGGCGGCCGACGAATCGTGGCGGGCAAGAGGACCGGCGGAGACCAGATCCTCCAGGTGTTCAAGGGTGATGTCCGGCAGCGCCGCCACACCCGGGTCGATGTTGCGGGGCACGCACAGATCCCAGATGCGCAGCCGCCCTCCGGTACGGTGCTGGAGCATGACCGGTGTGATCAGATAATCATGGGCAGCCGTACAGGCGACCACGGCGTCGGCGCGGTTCAGCACGTCTGGTAGGGCGTCCAACACCATTGCCTCGCCACCGATTTTGCCGGCCAGCAAAGCGGCACGCCCGCGATTGCGCCCCACGATCAACACCGTAGCACGGCGCGCAGTCAATTGCACGGACACATCGAGCGCCAGGCGCCCGGTCCCCAAAACCAGCACCGTACGATCCTGCAACAGGGCGAAATCCTCCTCCAGGCGATCCGACGCAATCGTCGCGATGGATCGCGCTTCTGCGTTGATACTCGTCTCGCTACGAACACGCTTGCCGGTGTGGATCGCGGCGCGCGTCAACGCCGAGAGTATGGGCCCCAAAGCCTTGTCGTTCAGCGCCAGGTCGAACGCCTGGCGGACTTGACCGAGGATGTGCGGCTCACCCACAATGCGCGATTCGAGCCCGGCGGCTACTCTGAGCAGATGCTCGGCGGCGGCGGCCCCGTCTAACGTGAATTCGTGCTGCGACAGCAAGTGCTGGGGGAGGTTGAAGAACCGAGCCAGTTCGGCGCGCACGCGGGTTCGGCGCGACCCCTCACCATGAGTGTAGACTTCGAATCGTTCGCAGGTGCTGATAACCAGGCGCTCCGAAGCTGTGGTTCCCAACGCGTTCAACAGTCGGCGCAGGCGGTCCGCATCACATTGCACGCGCTCGCGCAGCGCCAAGGGCGCTGTGCGGTGAGTGATACCCCAATAACGGAGCGCGGTGCTCACGAGAGAACCTCCAGGGAAATCTGCTTTGCCATGGGCTCTTCCTTGCCGGTGATGGCCTGGCGCGGTGCGGGACGGTTCAGGAGTCTTTGATAAAAATCGCCCAGGCTTTCTCCCGGGGTGCGACGCCGCGCCCAGTTGGTGAGCAACGGCCGCAGCGTCGACACCAACTCGTCCGTAGTGACGTCTGCTGCGTAGAGATCGACGACGCGATCACCCGGCAAACCGCCGCCGACATAAACATGATAGATCCCCGGACGCCGTCCCACGAAGGCGATGTCCGCGGTGTAGGGTCGAGCACAGCCATTGGGGCACCCGGTCATTCGAAGCGTGATTGGCGCGTCGCGCATTCCCAGGCGCGTTAACTCTGCTTCGAACGCATCGACCACGGACGGCATGGCGCGTTCTGAGTCGGCCATCGCCAGCCCGCAGGTGGGCAGCGCCGGGCAGGCCATGGAAAAGCGCCTTGCCGCGGACAGCTCGGTCGCAGGCACCAACCCGTGATCGACCAGCACACGCGCTAACTCGTGCATCGTCGTCTCGTCAAGATCAGTGAAGAGCACGTTCTGGTGCGGCGTCAGCCGTACACCGGGCCGATAGCGTTGCACGATCTCGCGAAATGCGGACTTGATGCGGACGCCGTCGCGGTCGATGATTCGACCGTTCTCCACGTACACGCCGTAGAACCACTTGCCGTCGCACTGTTCATTCGGACCTAGGTGGTCAAGACTGATCGGCGGAGGAACAGGCACCCAATCACGCAGCTCAAAAGAAACACGGCGTCGAAACTCCTCCCGGAACTTGTCCATGCCCCATTCAGCGAGCAGGTACTTGAGTCGCGCATGCCGCCGGTCGGCACGGTTGCCGGCGTCACGGAAAATCGCGGCGACCGTGCGGGCTGTTTCCACCGGGTGGGCCGCGCCGATCGACCCCAGCGGTTGCGCCAGGCAGGCCATGGTGTCCGGTTTGCCGTGGGTCATGCCCATGCCCCCGCCGACAAGCACGTTGTAGCCGACGACTTTGCCTTCTTCGAGTAAAGCGATCAATCCCAGGTCGTAGGAGTAGATATCCACACAGTTGTCGTCTACCAGGCTGATGCCCGACTTGAACTTGCGCGGCAGATAGGTTTCGCCATAGAAGGGCTCCTCCTCCTGTGTGGAGAGGTGCTTTTCGCCGTCGAGCCAGATTTCGTGGTACGCCCGCGACCCGGGGCGCAGATCCACCGCGATCTCCTGGGCCAGCCGGCGGAGCGTGACATGTGCGTCATCGCTCAAGGGCGCGCAGCACGCCATCACGTTGCGCTCCACATCGCCGCAGGCGGAAATGGTCGTCAATAATGTGTGGTTGATCCCCGCAATGGTCTCCTTCAGGTTTTCCTTGAGCACGCCATGGAATTGAAAACCCTGCCGAGTGGTCACGCGGAGC
Organism: uncultured Phycisphaeraceae bacterium; assembly: GCA_964569425.1. Classification (GTDB taxonomy): domain Bacteria; phylum Planctomycetota; class Phycisphaerae; order UBA1845; family UBA1845; genus JACQXM01. The sequence continues at coordinate 5,064 of CAZMVD010000099.1, read as the reverse complement.
GAATGGTTGGCAAAGCGGTCGGCCATCTGATCGAGGGCCAGGTACTGCTCGGCGGTCACAGCGCCCGCCGGAATGGCGACGCGAACCATGAACTGATAGAACTCTTCGAGTCCCTGTTTGCGCCGTTCGTGTCGAACGTCGCGGTCGTCTTGCTGGTAGGTGCCGTGAAACTTAAGCAGACTGGCGTCGTCGTCGCCGAAATGCGTAGCGTGGGAAGCCAGCGTTTCTGCGATGGTGCCTCGGAGGTGGCGGCTATTGCGCTTCGCCACTTCGACCTTCGACTCTTCCTTTTTGGGCTGGCCCGGCATAGTGATCGTCCTTCTTGCACTCGTAATCGAATCGTCGCGACCCGGTTCGACGTTGAAACGCAACGCCCCGGCATCGGGTTGGCGGCCGATCGGATAGCGGTCGCCGAACGCCGATGGCTCGATCGTCAGATTCCCGCGCCTCCGTGCAATCCGCACTCGGTCTTCTGCGTCCCCGACCAGCGTCCATCGCGCGAGTAATCTTCCGGCCGCGCGCCCTCGACGGGTTGGGTGCAGTGCGTACATCCCACGGTGGGGTAGCCGCGCTCGTGCAATTCATTGTAGGGCACATCGTGGGCTCGGATATACACCCCAATCTGTGGACGCGTCCAATGAATCAACGGGCTGACCTTAAGGACCTGGTACTTCCAGTCCCAGTCGATCAGCTTCATGTGGGCTCGCGTGGATGACTGCCCCCGCCGCAGCCCGGCGATCCAGACATCCGCCCCAGCCATGACCGGAACCATCGGATCAACCTTACGCAATTTGCAGCACAAGTCAGGATTACGCTTCCAGAGTTCCGGCCCATATTGCTCAGCCTGCTCCTCGGGCGTGAGGCTGGTACCTCGGTTAACGAAGGTCAGATGAGGGTACCGTTCGACCATGAGGTCCCGCAACTTGTAGGTCTCGGGAAAGAAAAACATCGTATCCAGGTACACGCAGGTGAGCGGCCGGCCGTGCCGCGCGTACATGTCGATCAGCGCGCAACCTTCCATGCCGAACGAGGTGGTCATCACCATCCGCTGCTGCGCAAAGCGATCCAGCGTCCAGGCGATAAACTGGTCGGTAGGCATGTCTTCGCAGATGGCGTCGGGAACCTCCGACGTTTCACCTGGGGTGGTGATCTGCAATTCCAAGTCGCTGCTCATGCTCTTCTTTCGCCTCATGGGACCGGCGCCGAGCGCCAGGTGCGCCAAAAAAAAACCCGCAGGAACCAACCCGCGGGCCGCTTGATCACTTGTATCACAGGATCGCCGGAAGCCCCGTCAGGTCGTTCCTCCGCACTCGGAGGAAAGACAACAGGCGCAACAACAGGCGCAAGCCCGAACTACGCTACCGCCGCGCCGGGCAACGCGGCCAGCCGTACCAGTCAGAAACCTGAATCCCGACCCGTCCATGACAGTGATCCTAACGGTTTCTGCCAACGAAGTCAACGATCAACTCCGTTCGACACCACGCGGTTTCGCGTTTATTTCCGACCAGGTGCCCGATAACCGCGAGGCTTTTATCCGGCATCGGGGGCGGGAAAAGCGTTTGAGCCGGCCGACGAATTCGTAGAGTTTTCTCGGTTTGGGCTCTATAGTATGAGTACGGCCGGGTCACTATAGGTCAACGATTCGAAATTCGGGCGGCGCTCACCCATGTGGCGAAGTCGCAAATCGAGTTCGACCAAGGGTGACAGTGCATGGAGCGGGTTGGGAGCGAGCGCGTGGCATTGAAACCGCGTAAACTAATTAGCGGCCCCGCACTAGTGGCGCTCGTTCTTGCGGCGCTCACTGGTGTTCCTCGGACGCGAGCCACCGAAGGCCCTTCAGTTTCTGGTTCCTCCCATCGCAACGCCACGGCCGGGTCGGCGCAACTCGCGCAGCGCTCCGAGTTTGAATCGGTGGTGCTGGACTTCGACGCAAACGCGTGGGACTCCTCCGGTTGTGCAATGGTCGGGTCTCTCCCCGTGGCCTTGGAGTACGGAGCGCATCACATCCGATTGGACATCAGCCATGTGTCGACTCTTAAGTACTCCGGCGCCGGTGGCGGCCGCACCGCCAGCGTCAAAGGGGTACTCAGAACGCACGGCGGGGTGTTCCTGGATTGCCCGGTCGAGGTTTTCGGCGTTTCAGATTTTATGCTGGTGCCGCAGGTCGACGAGCATTGGGTCCTTTCGGCTGCCATCAACGGTGATGGAGCCGATCGCCTTGACTTCGCGGTTCATGGCCTGCATGTGGAGTCCGACGCCGTCGATTCAGTAGTCCGCTTGTCCGGTAAGTTGATCTTGACCGCCGCCGGCGCGAACCGATTGTCCGTTCCCGCCCTGGCAGATGTGGAGTCGGGTTCGTTAACGGCGGTTTGGCGAGTTCGTTCAGTTGTCACCCGGGAATGGGTCGAACCGGAACGATCGAAATCTCAAGAGTTTGATCTTCGCAAGGCGGCCCCTTCGGCCGCATCAACACCCTTGGGATCCATCCCTCAAGTTGGAGCGGATGTAATCGTTGGCGAAATCCAATCATTCAGACGTTGGACAAGGGTCAACGGCATTACTGCCTATTCCATTGGGACAACGTCCTGCAACGTGGGTGATGTGCCGCTCAATTGGTTCAGTAACACCACCGAACATCCGGTCATTGCTCAGAACCTCTATCGACTCAAAGACGGCCGGTTTGAGCAGATCGCGCTCTCGTGGGTCAAACATGGTTTCACCGCCTCCGTCGGCGAATTGTGCAGTGGCCCCGGCCAGTGCGTCCCGGAACCCACGGATCAGCAACTGGGCGTCGGCTGTTCTGATATATACAGCAACGCCCTCAACGGCTTCCAGGCCAACATGGGGCCGCGGGCGCTGGTAAACCCCACAACGGGCGAGTTTCCGTTTCCCTACGATGCCCCGGCGTTTTCGGGAGAACTCGATCGTCGACTGCAAGTGGCCGATGCGGACCTTGATCCGGCCCTCAATGCCGGGGCGAGGTACTTCGCAGAAGCGCATTACATCACGTCAGACGACGCGGCGGACGGCAACCAGGACAACAACGCCTCCTACCGGGAATTCTCGGTGGTGGAATCGTCGCCGCAGGTCTACAACCTCTCTTTCATCCCCGGAAGGTCCACGGAGCGTGGCTTGCCCGCCATCTGGGCGTGGGCGGCAGTGGATCCGCAGGTTCGTATGGCTATCGTGGATGTGCCCGGCGACCGCCGGTTGCTGGTCGGCGCACGCGTGACCGATCTGGGCGACGGATTCTGGGAATACGAATACGCCGTGCAGAATCTCAACTCCGATAGGGCGGTAGGGGCGTTCGGAATCCCCCACACGACCGGCACCGATTTGCAGTCCGCGGGCTTTCGCGACATCCACGACCACAGCGGCGCGCCCTTTGACACGACGGATTGGTCAATGATCGTCAGTCCTGCCGAACTGACCTGGCACACCCAGGATTTTTCCCTGAACCCGAACGCCAATGCCCTGCGCTGGGGCAGCCTGTACAATTTTCGGTTGGTGGCCGATGCCTGTCCGGTAGATGGCCAGGTTCGATTAGGCCTGTTCAAACCGGGCGATCCCGCAGAGGTATTTGCGGATGCACCGGTGCCCGGCCCACCGGCACAAATAGTCAGCGCCGACCCGCCGGACGGCGCGATCGACGCGCGCCAGCCTTTTGATCCCGATGGTTCCAATGCCACGGGTTGGCAGCGGATTCGGGTGACGTGGAGTGCACCGCCTTGCCGCGCTTTTAGCACGAGTGACTTTCATGTGTCACAATTCGGCGGAACGCAAGCCGCGCCGGTCGTGGCCGAGGTTCATGTACTCGCCGACGAAGAAATCGAGATCGTTCTCGATCGGCCCATCGCGCCACGTGCCTGGACGGTCATCACCCATGCGCACAGCGGAGAACGAATCCGCCTGGGATTCCTGCCCGCGGACGCCAACGGCGACGGCACGGCCAACGCCCGGGACATCCTGGCGTTGATCGATTTACTCAATGGGGTGCGAAATCCCCCGAGCGATTGGTCAATGGACATTGACCGAAGCGGCAAGTCCAATGCCGCCGACATCACACGCCTGATCGACCTGTTGAACGGCAGCAGCCAGTACGAACAGTATTTCGGCGCCACGCTCCCACCAGTGCCGTAAGCACCTTGGCGTAGTTGGCGTGATTGCAATTCCGATTGCTGAGCATCAGAGCATTGTGCATTCGCACAACAAGCGTCCAAGAGCGACTGCGCAAGTGTCCAATATGCCAGGTCAATTTACCTTAGTACGAGGCTGGAATGTCGCAAACTAAGGTGATACCGGCATTTACAGACTCATGCGCATGCTTGCGGCCCATCCGCAAGAACGCATTTTGTCGGCGATTTCATTCGATGAACGAATAATAGACATGTCGGGTTGTTTCGATTCGCCCAGTTTGCTACCTTAGGAGCGTTGGGACCACGCCCAAGGTGAATTGAATACTCCAGAAGAAGCAACTAGGCGAACGCTTGAACATCCGCAAACCGTGAACGTTTTACCCGGGTTTTCCGCCTTGCCGAGATTCGCGCGTTCAATGTTCCGTTGCCTTGCCATGGCGTTTGGTTGATAAGGAGAATGGGGTGGACCATCCACGGAAATGGGGTTGGGCAAATCTAACGCTGGCCTGGTTGGCTTCTGCGGCAATGATCATTTGCCACAGCTCGCCGCTAACTTCGCTGGCGACCCCGCCACGGCGCGTGCGTGAAACCGGCATCGACGATAAATCGACCTCCGAACACACCGAGTATCCCGTTACGAATTCGGGGGAGGTTGTCGCCTTTTCTCGGTTTTTCGGAGGCTCTGCCGAAGACACCGTGCGCGACATTTGGGTCGATGCTGCAGGCAGCGCTTTTGTTTCCGGCGGCACGGCCTCTGCTAATTTGCTTACCACGACCGGGGCCTATGACCGCACCCTGAACACCTCCGGCAACCCCATTCACGACGTGTTCGTCACCAAACTGTCAGCCAACGGCCTGGTGGTGTGGTCTACGTACCTCGGTGGGCCTGATTATGATCGCGCCTACGCCATCGAACTCGACGCCGCCG
>CAZMVD010000098.1:0-15878 GCA_964569425.1 uncultured Phycisphaeraceae bacterium | reverse complement strand
TACGGGTCTTCGGGGCCGAGGTCGCCGCCTTTGAAGCCGCGCCGGAACTCTATCGGCAGCGCAAAATGCTTGAAGTCTATGAAACCATGGACCTGGTCCGGAAGTTCCTGATCGTCGGCGATCCCGGATCCGTCCTCGTAGAGTACCTTACCACCGAACAGGGCGGATTAGATCGCGTGCTCAGCGAAGGAACCCGGAAAACGCAATAACGTGGGCTATCCACGCCGCCGCGCCCGGCGGTGCGGATATCGCCAAGGAGTCAGCGAATCATGAAAAACGTGGGCACTATCGCGGCGGCCGCCTTCCTGGCCATCGTACTCGCCCTGTACATGTGCACCTTTCAGGTGCGCTTCACCGAGGTAGCCATCAAAAAAACCTGGGGAAGACCTCAACAGGATGCGATCACGGAACCCGGCCTCTACGTCAAGTGGCCGCGCCCCATCCAGAGCGTCGTCGTCTACGACAAACGAACTCGCATCCTCGAGGACCGTACCGAAGAAACGCGCACCCAGGACGGCAAGAATCTCCTCCTCACCACCTTCACCCTCTGGCGAATCGACGATCCCGCCAAATTCCATACCAACTTCCCCATGGGCGTCGAAGACGGCGAGAAAAAACTCCGGACCACCATCATCACTCAAAAACACTCGGTCGTCGGCAAACGCGGCTTCGCCGAATTCGTCTCCACTGAACCCAAAGACCGAAAGCTCGCAGAAATCGAACGCGAAATGCAGCAGGCCGTCGCCGCCGACGCACTGGCGCAATACGGCATTAAGGTCGTCGGCTTCGGCATCAAGAAGCTCGGCCTGCCCCAGTCCGTTACCACGGCCATCTTCGAAAGTATGAAGTCGCACGAGCAGGCCAAGGCAGCACGCTACACCGCCGAAGGCGACGCCCGCGCCGCCGATATCCTCGCTAGCGCCAAAGCCACCGAGGACCGCATCATGGCCGCCGCCCGGCAGAAGGCCGCCGAAATCGAGGCCGACGCCCAGCGCGTCGTCAGCGCCTACTACAAGGAGTTCGATCGTCACCCCGGCCTGCGGATTTTCCTCGACACCCTCCGCACCGTGCGCGAGGCATTGCAGAGCCGCACCACCCTGATTCTCTACTCCGGAGAGGCCCCCTGGAACGTATTCGAAGAGGACGAACGACTCCGCATTGCCGCGCCGCCCCAATCCGCCGAGGGCCCCGGCCGCCAGAGCGCCGCGGCTCCTCCGGCACCGGCGGAAATGCGCGACGATTGAAAGGACCTCCCGGCTCTGATGAGCCTCTCGGAACACAATATGCACGTACACGATGATCATACTCACGCGCACGACGACCCGAACAACGGGCCGAGCGACGATCACGCCCATCGCGACCCCGGCGGGCTTGAGGAACCTTTGGACGCCGCCAACCAGTCGCTGGCCGATGCACTCCGCGCCAGCTTCAGCATCCTCAAGGGCATCATGGCCGTGCTGGTCGTACTCTACATCTTCTCCAACGTCCGAAGCATCGAGAGCAGCGAACAGGCGCTCGTCGTTCGCCTGGGCGAGTTGCGGCCCGAAGTGCATGAAGCCGGATTGGTCTGGGCGTTCCCCTTTCCCATCGACGAAATCCTGCCCCTGCCCACCCGCAAGAGCAATGACCTCGTCATCACCAGCCACACTTTTCACCGCGACGCGACTGAAATCGGCAGGTCCCTGGCGTTCATCGCCCGCGGCGAGGGGCAGGGGCTGCACCCCGTTCTCGACGGTTCCCTGCTTACCGCTGACTCCGGGCTCGTCCACATCCAATGGAAGTTAACCTACAAGATCGACGACGTCCGTGCCTACATCGCCAACATCGTCGGGGACCGCGTGGAATCCGCCGAATCACTCATCCGAACGCTCGTCGAAACCGCGGGCATTCAAGTCGCCGCGGAGTTGACCGCCGAGGAGATCATCCGCACCCGCGTCGACTTCGTGCAGATGGAGATGAAACGCCGCCTCAACGAGAAACTGCGCGACCTCCAGAGCGGAATCGAGGTTACCCTGGTCGAGCTCCAGGAACCCACCCCGCCCCTCCAGGTACGCCACGCATTCGACAACACCCAGCGCGCCGAAAACGCCAAACAGGCCAAGATCCGCAGCGCCGAACAGGAACGAACCAAGCGCCTGAGCGAAGCCGCCGGCGCCGCCTACCCGCGATTCGTGCAGGTGCTCGATGAAATCGACGCGGCCATCCGCAACAACGATCCGATCGACTCCCTCGCAGAGGAGCGCAATCGCCTCTTGAAGTTCGAAGTCGAAGGAAACGCCGGTCGCATGATCAAGGACGCCGACGCTTATCTCACCGTTCAGGTCGCGCGCATGCAGAGTGACATGGAAATGTACCGCACCCTGCTGCCCGAGTTTGAACGCAATCCGCGGCTCCTGATCGGAAGACTCTGGGAAGAAACCAAACAGCAGATTTTCCAGGCGGCCGGGGTTACCAAGATCTATCGCCCCCGCGGAACGCCGATGCGCCTGCACATTCCCCTCGATCCCGAACAATCCCGGCAGGATGAAGCGCTCCGCTTGCGCGACCAGACCTTCGACGTCGGTAAGCTCCGTCCAAAGAAAATGGTCCCGCTGGGGCCCGAGTTCGATTAGTTCCGCGACCGGTTCGACGGGCGGACGAGGCCGTTCGCCGCAACGGCAGCTCCGCCGCTCGCCGAACGCTCGCACGAAAACGAAACGGTTGATCGTTGCGGGGGAGTCGCTCCCCGTTCCGCACAAACGCCAGAGAATTCGGTATGGTGAATCGCAGAATTCCTGTGGTGCAGACCGCGGGGCTCTACAAGATCTTCAGGGATTTCTGGCGGCGACCCAAGGTCGAGGCGGTCCAGGACCTCAACTTGGAAATCCGCCCGGGAGAAGTGTTCGGCCTGCTCGGTCCCAATGGCTCGGGAAAAACCACCACCATCAAGATGCTGCTCGGGCTCCTTTACCCCACCCGCGGACGCATCTCCATTTTCGGCAAAGCGCCCACCGACGTCGCCGTAAAGGCCCGCATTGGTTTCCTTCCCGAAGAGTCCTACCTCTATCGCTTTCTCGTCGCCCACGAAACGTTGGACTTCTACGGGCGACTGTTCCGCCTGCCGACCCGCATTCGCAACGATCGCGCCGACCGCCTGCTTGACATGGTCGGCTTGCGCCAGGAAGCCAAACGACCCATCGGCGAATACAGCAAGGGCATGGCCCGGCGCATCGGCCTCGCTCAGGCCCTCATCAACGATCCCGAATTCCTGATTCTCGACGAGCCCACCTCCGGCCTCGACCCCATCGGCGCCCGCCAGATCAAGGACGTCATTCGCGAACTGGGTCGCAAGGGAAAAACCATCCTGCTCTCCAGCCACGTCCTCGCCGACGTCGAAGACGTGTGCGATCGCGTCACCATCCTGTACGGCGGCCAACAACGCGCCATGGGCGACATCGGCGAACTTCTCCAGAAAACCGACGTCACCCAGATCACGACCCCCGCACTCTCTGAAGAAACGCTCGCCCGGGTCCGCGATCTGGTGAACCGGTTGGAACAGAAAGATATCCTCGGTGTTTCGCACCCGCGCATGAAACTCGAGGACTTCTTCCTGAGAATCGTGGAAGAAGCCCAGGCCGCCAACATCCGTACCTCCGGTGCGCGCGGCGGCGGCGCCGTGCCCGAGTTCCTCCGCACCCCCACCCAGGATGAATCACAACAAGTCATCGAAAACCTGGTCAGCGCGGCATCGCGGCGAACCGAGCCGGTCGCTGCCGCGCCCCCGACGCCCCGGCGCGCCGCCAGGCCCGAACCCTCGCGCGAAGTCATCGACGACCTGCTGGGCGATTCCCCCTCCACGCCCGACACCACCCGCACGCCCCCGCCCGCCCCGCCCGCCACCCCGCCGGACCGGCCCCGCAAACCCGTCGACGCCGACGAGAGCGTGATCAACTCCCTGCTCGGCACCGGCAAGAAAGCTAGCCCCGCGCCACCGAGTGAGAAGCACGCGCCATGAAGATCTGGGCCGTCGCACGCCAGATGATCGCCGAAGGCATCCGCATGAAGATTGCGGTCGTCTTCCTCGTCATCCTCTTGATGGTCCTGCTCGGGCTGCCCTTCTCCATCACCGGCGACAACTCCGTCACCGGGGCCGTGCAGAGCTTCCTCACCTATTCGCTCAGCGTCACCGGCCTGCTGCTCGGACTGCTCACCATTTTTCTCTCACGATCCCTCTCCGACGAGCTGTCAAACCGTCAGATCCTTCTGGTGATGACCAAGCCCATTCCCCGCTGGCAGTTCATCCTCGGCAAGTGGCTGGGCATCACGCTGCTCAATGGGTTGTTCCTCGCCTTCGCCGGACTTTCCGCTTTTGGCATGGTCCACTACATCCAGCGAAATCCGCCCAACCAGCGCCAGTCCGAGCCCGAACGCCGAGTCGATGAAGCCGAGCTTCGCAACGAAGTGCTCGTCGCCCGCCATGCCGCTCAGGTCGTGCCGCCGGACTTCTCGCGCCCCGCCCAGGCCGAGTTTGAACGAAACATGGAAGAGGGAAAATACGTTGATGTGCCCGGTTTCGACCCGGCAGTTGAAAAGCAGCGGCTCCTGAAGAAATACGAAGCTCGTTGGCGCGTCATCGGTCCGCAGGACAACCGCGTGTTCGAGTTCCGCAACATCCTCTGTGATCGCGACCCCGCCAACACCATCCACCTTCGCTACAAAACGGAAGTGTCCCAGTACCCACCTGACGAAATCTATCGCGCCTTATGGCGATTCGGCGACCCGACCAGAGGCTCCAGGTCCTACATCGTTCCGGTCCGCCACGTGGTCGGGCGCTTTCACACCATCGCCGTCCCCGCCGACAGCGTCGCGCCCGACGGCACCCTCTCCGTCATGCTTAGCAACTACAATCCCTTCGAAGGCGAAGTCCAGTGGCGCAACGTACTCGAAATCCGCGCCTCCGACGGCGTCGAAGTGCTCTTTGTCGTCGGCGGGTTCGGCTGGAACCTCGTCCGCCTGCTGGTGCTGATGATGTGCAAACTCATGTTTCTGGCGGGTGTGGCCGTGCTCATGACCACCATGTTCTCCTTTCCCGTAGCCTGCCTGGCTTCCTTCACCGTCTACGCCCTCGCCGGCTCGCGCTCCTTCCTGAGCGAGGCGTTCGATTACGTCTCCGAGGACACCGCCTCGATGTTCGCCTCCTTCAAGGAATTTCTCGTGCAGTTGATCGCATTGGTGTACAACGGCATCGGATGGATTCTCCCCGACTTCGGCCGCTACAACGCCATCGAAACATTCGTCAACGGCCGCAACGTCTCTCTGGTCTGGGTCTTGCAGGGCATCGGAGAACTGGTGATCGTCAAGCTGGCTGTCGTGCTCGGCCTGGCCATGCTCCTCTTCTACCGCCGCGAAGTGGCGGAGGTGTCGTTCTGATGTTCAATCATCCCCCGCAACCCCCGGGCCGGCGTCGCATGGCAACCATCGTACGAGTCCGCCCGCGCATGCGCGCGATGTGCTTCCCGCGCGCTACCCAGGTATTCCCATGACCCAGGCGCTCCATTCCGTTCTGCCCGAACACCTCCAGGCGCGCCGCGTCGCGCAACGCCGCGAATTGCGCGTGCAGACCATCGCACTTTTCGTCGCCCTGGTTTGTCTCGTCGCCGCCGGCCTGCTGGTCGCCCCGATAAACGCCGTGCGCAAGGAGCGCCAACTGGTGATCGACCCCGATAGCATCCGCGGCCTCCCGCCCACCATTGCTCTACTTGGCAAGCTGGGAACCTTTCGCGCCCTCGCGATCGACTGGGCCGCCATCCGCGCAGAGCGACTGAAACAGGAAGGAAAAACCTATGAGGCCATGCAGCTCCACCTGACCGTGTGCCGATTGGCTCCCCGTTTTCCGCGCGTGTGGTCCACCGCCGCATGGAACATGGCCTACAACATCTCCGTCTCTCAATACACGCCCGAAGCACGCTGGCAATGGGTGCAGAACGGCATCAAGCTGCTCCGCGACGAGGGCATCCAGTACAACCCCCGCGCCGTCACCCTCTATCGCGAATTGCAGTGGATTTACTGGCACAAGATCGGCGACATTCTCGACGACGAACACCTCAATTACAAACGCGCCCTCGCGGTGGAAATCGAGCGCGTGCTCGGCGCCCACCCCATTACCCTCTCCGACGAACAGTATTTCGACTGGTTCCGCCGCGTGGTGGACGCCCCGCGCGACACCGAGCGTTTCCTGAATGACGATGCCGAAGTCCGCCGACTGGTGGCGCAATTGCGCGAACTCCAGCTCGAACCCGACGATTCCCTCCTCGACTTTGTGGCCCGGCACCTGCGCCCCGAACTCAAAGCCGAAGAGTTGCTCAAAGCGCCTCCCACCCTGGATCCGCGTTTTGCCGACCGCCTCCAGTTGCTGAGTAATCCGCAGTTCGCCGACGCCCGCGACCGGCTTCTCGCCGCACTCCGCTCCCGCCTCCTGCGCGAGCGCTACAAGATGGACCTCGACTGGATGCTCGACCTCATGGTCAACCAGTACGGCCCCCTCGACTGGCGAAACGCCTTCTCCCATTCCCTGTACTGGGCCAGTTGGGGCGACAAACTGTCTCAGGGCGTCGAGGGCCTTAACCTCTCCGATGCCATCAACAACGCCCGCAATATCCTCTTCGCCCTCCAGAGCCTCACCATGCGCGGACGCATGGTCCTCTGGCCCGACTTTGACGACCCCTTCGCCTCCTACGTGGACTTCACCCCCGAGGTCCGCTACATCCCCTACCTCTACGACACCTACCTGCGCATCGGCAAGGAATACTTCGGGGACCATCCCGATTTCATCGAGGGCACTCCCGGCCCCAACTTCATGACCGGCTTCGTGTCCAACATGGAAAACTGGATCCAGCTCCTCTACCTCGAAGGCGGCGAGGAAAACCTCGCCCAGGCCGAGAACTTCTTCGCCTGGCTCCGCGAAAACAATCCCCACCCCGACGGTTCCGTCCAGTCACGCTATCTCAACACCATAGACGCGTTCGTCATGAGCGACCTGCTCAACCAGCTCGACACCCACCGTGCCGCCAACGGGCTCATCCGCTCGTTCATCGTCCGCGGGCTCAAGCACGTCGGACTCGGTCAGTCGCGCGCCGGACTGAACGCATTCGAACTGGCCCGCAAAGCATACGACTATTGGATGCGCGACAGCAAAGTGGACATCAACGATCGTCGAAAAATGCAGCCCTTCCGCATCCTCATGCGCGACCAGACCATCGAGTTTTTTAAGCAACCGCAGCTCGATCCCCTCTTCAAAGCGCGACTGTGGCGCAACCTCCCCCTCGATATTCGCCAGCTCGCTTATGACGGACTGTTGCCCTATTTCGAAGAGTTCTGCGCCGCCCAGGATCCGCCTTGGTCGCTCGCCGCCGCCTTTGACGAACCCGCAGGGATGGAGGAAGCCAGGAAACAGGACTTGCAACTGCGCGGTGCACCGCGCCCCGAGGGCGTCGATCCCGGCGAACGATACAAACGCTAGCGCGCCGTCCTCCCGAACAGGAAATATGCATCGCGGATCGGCGAATCCGGGCCGACAGAAGCCGGACCCTACCGCCGCTTCATCGCCATACGCAGCAGCATCGCCAGCCGCTCGCAGATGAATTCGCGAAATGTCTGTTCATTCAATTGCCGCAGGCGCAGCGCCGGTCCGCTCACCAGCTCTCCCCGCATCTCCGGCGTGTACCGGGTTTCATGAAAGGCGACCGCATCCGGTGTGACCGTGCCCACCAGCAGCGAACGGTATTCGCCGAACGCAAACTCTATCCGAATCTCCCGCCCCCCCTCAAGGAAGTTCGATGCATCCAAATCCATCACGATGCCGTTGCCCGCGTACTTCTCCATCAATTCCTGGAAAATGGGAACGAAGTCCCGGACGATTTGCTCGCGCAACGCCTGCATGCGCGCCTCGGCAACTGTCGGTCCGCCCGCGGCCGTCGGCTTCTGCGTTTCCTGCTGCCGGATCGTCGTCAACAGCGAATCGAGGTCCGATTCCACCGTCCGCTGCGGTGCGGGTGGCGGCGCTGCCTTCTGCATCAGCCGTTGGTAACCAGTTTGGCGCGGATTCGCATCCATAGTACTGAGTCCCTGCCCCTGAAACGAAACAACCACGAAAAGGGTGGCCGCCGCACGCACTTCTGGCCAATCAATCAGTTCGCCTTCTCCATGATCATTTCGGCCTACACTTCACGCCGCTTTAAATGAGCGATCCGAGAACCCCCGCCCTGGTTAGACTTATCAGACCAAGGGTTGCCCCACGAACGACGGCGCGCCCGTTTCCGATCGGAAACGCCATGCCGTGGCATTCCCGAACAACCGCCACTTTCGTACAGACGAAACGGAGTCAACGGATAAGTTTACACATCTGCGACACTCGCGGATTGACACCACCCATGTCGATTTCTATGATGAATTTGGCTGGTCGGCGAACGGCACTTGGCCGTTATTCACTTCGCCCGGACCGGGAGACCGCACTAGAAATCGACGTTGTCGCGCAGGTGGTCGTGCGCGCACTGTACGGACGGGGTTTATCAGGCTGGTTCTCAATTGCCCACATTACATGTATTACAGGGACCGGACAAAGGCCGGATCTACACCACGCCCGACGAGCCGGCGGTCATCGGACGCAGTTCCGAGCACATTCAACTTTCCGACCACGGCACGTCACGCCGCCACGCCGAAATCTATCCCGATAACGGACATTGGGTGCTTCTCGATCTGGGCAGCTCCAACGGAACCTACCTCAACGGCCAGCGCATCTTCGCGCCCGCGCACCTGAAATACGGCGATCAGATCAAGATCGGAAGCACCCTGCTGGTTTTCACCGGTCAGGAAGAAGTGCGCACGTTCACAGGCGCGCAGTCCATTCGCGACCTCGTCGACCTCGCCCCCGAAAACCCCTCCGGCGGCTCATCCATCCTGGCCGCGGTCAACGCCTCGGAAGACAGCATCATCCTCCAGCCCCCCGAAACCGCCGACGCCGTCGCCGCTTGGAACGTCGTCTACAAAATCGCCGAAGCCGTCAGTGCCACCGACAACGTCGAGTCCTTCCTCGAACGCGTGGCAGATATCATTTTTGAACACCTCAGCGTCGACCATCTCATCGTGATGACCGCCGCTCCCGATCTCGACCATCTCGAACCCCGAATTGTCCGGTCCCGCACTTCCGAGCCCGACGCCCGCCCGCGCATCGTAACCTCGCGCACCATCATCAATCACGTCGTCACCCACCGCGACGGTGTGCTCTGCGCCAATGCCCTCACCGACGATCGATTCCTGTCCGCCGACAAACACGACAGCCTTCATGAATTGGGCTTGCGCAGCATTCTGTGTGTGCCCATCCTCGCCCGAGACAGCATTCATGGCGTCATTCACCTCGACTGTGCCATGGCACGGCACACCTACACCCCCGAGCAGCTTCGCCTCGCCGTCGCCATCGGCCGCCTCTCCGGCATGGCCATCGAAAACGCCCGCCTCCAGGAATCCCGCCTGCGCACCGAGCGACTGGCCGCCGCCGGCGAAACCGTCGCTTACCTCTCTCACCACATCCGAAACCTCCTGCAGGGCATGCAGGGCGGCGCAGACGTTCTGGAACTGGGGTTGCGCAAGGGCGACCTCGACACCCTCCGCTCCGGGTGGAACCTCGTCCGCCGCAACCTCGACCGCGTATTCGAACTCACCATGAACATGCTCACCTTCAGCAAAGACCGCCGTCCCCGACGCGCGCACACCGAAATCAGCCGCGTCGTCGCCGACGCGCTGGCACTCGCGCAGCACCGCGCCGACGACAAAGGGGTCATGTTGCTCTCCGACCTCATTCCCGTTCCTTCCGTCGAGGTCGATCCCGAAGGTGTGCACCAGGTCGTGCACAACATCATCCTCAATGCCATTGACGCCGTCCCGGAGCGCACCGGCCGCGTCACCATCCAGACACGCTATCAGCCCGAGTCCGGCGAAGTCCTCGTCGCCGTCGCCGACAACGGTCCCGGCATCCGCGAGGACCTTCGCGAGTCGATCTTCGAACCCTTTCAGTCGGCCAAGGGCCACGGCGGCACCGGACTGGGGCTGGCCGCGGCACGCAAAATCATCAATGAGCTCCACGGACGCATCGAGGTCGCCGGAAACCCCGGCGACGGCGCCATCTTCACGGTGTGCATCCCCGTCCAACGTGTGCAATTAGATGACAACGACGTGGCACTAAGCGGCGGCGCCGCAACCCACTAACCAGCCCGCCGCCCTCCGCAGAAACCCGGCACGCCCGCCGCCCGCCCGCCATCGCGACCCGCTTTCCCGCCCCCACCAACAAAATGGGCAATCGGCGTTACTTTGGAAGAGTCCCCCATCGGCAATTGTTGCGCTTTCGCACGCAAAGCAACCACTGACTCATGGACACGCCCCCGACCCCTTATAGAATAATCCGTCTCGGCTTTCCCGGACGGCGTGGCGGTCCGTTCCTGTACGGGTACCTCGCGGCCGCGGTGCCCGCAACACCGGGTGGCAGCGGGCGGTCACCGCACGCGTCTTCCGCAACGACCCCGTGGAGGGCGTTGGCAAAGCACGCAGCTCCGGATGCCGATAATCATCCGTAACCGCGCTCGTTTTGGCCGTGCGGCAAACTCTCGGCGGAGCACATGGTCGAAAAATCCTGCAACCTCTGGCTGGAACCCGCCGACTGGCGGTGTATACCGACCATCGGCGCCACCGCGCCGGATGGCGCCGCCATCATGGACGCCGGCCTCGCCAAAGAGGCCGCATCGCGCTACGCCAATCTCGAGGGCGACCTCGGCGTCCTGCTCACCTCGCGGGGCAACCACGTTCACGAACTGCGCCCCGGACTCCTTTCCTTCCCCTACAAACAGTACCTGTGGTCCGGGTTGAACCTCCCCATCCTGGAACGCAGCGCCCGCGAACTCATGACCATCGTCGGCGCCGCGCGCACCCTGCTGCCACGCCCGCCCATGGGTCCCAGCGATCCGCCTTGGGATCAGGTCGCTCAGACGCTGTCGTTCCTGCCCGACAACATTGTGGTCATCCAACACACACCGTGACCCCGCCCCTCGCCGCGCAAGAACGCGGGCGAACCCGCCGTCGCGAATCCGCCCGCGCCAATCGCCCTCGACAGACGCGCCGCGCATCAGCGCGCCGCGCCCGTTTCGTCACTACTCTTCATCATCTTCGACCGGCACGTCGTCCGGAATCTCGTGCTCTGCCTCGGCAGCTTCGGCCGCCATGGCCGCCATTGCCGCCTGCGACCCCGCCTTCATCAGATCCGACGGTATGAACAAGTCGCCTCGCGTCCAGGCGTTTCCGCCGGTCATTTGCACCGTCACCGGGGCATTCACCTGTCCAAGATTCACCGGCAACTCATCCTCGCCCAGCGCAACCGCAATGCGGTTGATCGTGGCCAGAATCTCATCCACCGCGACATACACCACCGCGTATCGCTCCTTCGGCAATTGCGCAGATACCTTCTTGATCCCCGCTGTTTCATCCAGCATCGCCTTACGCCCCTTCGCCGAAGCGATGATCTTGCTCGCATACCCCTTGCCCCCGCCGAAGCTCAGCACCACCGCCTTGTCGTCTGCGGGCGCCAGCCGAAACAGCAAACCATCCTTGCCGATGATCGTATCGATCTTCCTGCGGTCATTGACGCTCATGTCGTCACTGAACGGGTCGAGGTCAAGCCGCAGGTGATTGACCGATACCCCGTCAATCGTGTCCGCACCCACTTTGTGCGTCAGGGCCGCCAGCACCTTGAGCGCATCCTCATCGGCTTCACTCCCCATGGCCTGGGCAACCAGTTCTTTCGCCAGGGTAAACGCCTTGTCCGTCATCGACAGCCACGCCTTGCTGTCCGTCGTTTCCACTACCAGCGCCAGCGCGATCTGTCCGTCGCTGCCTCCCGGCGCCGCCTGCACCAGCCCCCGCGCGCCGGTGATCATCGGCAGCCACTTGGTCACCACATCCTTGAGTTCGCCCACCTTGGCCTTGTCGACGCCTTCCACGCCCTCCAGCATTCCGAACAGCGGATCCAATCCCTGCATCCCCGCGTCCAACTGGCTCGGGTGCAGGTGCTGTCCGAACGAAATCATGAACGGGTCGCCCGGCAACCCCTTCAGCAGCGATTCGGTCGTGGCCTGGACTTTCGTTTGCTTCGCCAGCTCACTGTCCGCCTTGACGGACATCGCAAAACGCAGATTCAGTCCCGGTTGGCTCAACGACAATCCGAAACTCAACGTGCTCATCCCGTCCACGACCATCCCCAATTGTTTCTTGGTCGCTTCCGCCTGCTGCATCCCCATCGGGCCGCCCGCCCCCTGCATCATCGCCAGCATCGCGATGCCTGCGTCAATCTGCGGGCGAAACACCTTGATCGCCCGATCGGCGTCGAGCCACACCGCGAAATTCAGTCCCTCAAGACTCTGCAGGTCGCTCGCTTTCAGCTTGGATGCCAGGCTCGTCTTGTTCTCGTGGATCTGCTTGGCCACGTCCGGGCTGACCGCCACGATGATCCGCTTCTCACTCGCGAGCGCGGCCATCGGCGGGCCGAACAGGCTCACCATCCACACATCGTTCTCCCCCGGCTGCGCACCCAGCGCTTCCAGCATCCCCTTGGGATCGCCGCACGGAATCACCAGCGCCGCCTTGCTCTGCAGCTCCACCATGTTCATCGCCGGCATCACCACCAGCGCTATCGGACCACTCGGGTCCATCCCCTCCAGCATGGGCATGTTGCCCTTGATCATCCCCACCAGCGAATCCATCGGCGGCTGAATCAACGGCTGAAGTCCCAGCTCCACGATTGCCTGCTTATAATTAGCGTCGAGTTGCGCCAGATTCGGAATGATGACCAGCGCCATCGCGTCGCCCGGCAGCGACCCCAGCGCATCCTTCATGGCGTCCCCGGCCTGCACTGCCGGTACGCCGACAAATGAAAGAGTCAGAAACAACGCGGTGATTCGACGAAGCATCGGTAAACACTCCTTCGCGGTGGTTAAACAGAAATTTCGCGGCGGACGCCGCCGCTGACGCCAAGCATAACACATTTCTCACGGCTTGCCGAGCGCGCCGCAACCCCCTCGACAACCTTCGACCCGATATGACAATTCTCGACGCCGCACCGAGGTTCAACCGCGCATGAATCCCTCGACGACACCGAGTTCCATCAGTCGTCAACGACCCGGCACCACCGGCGGATCATCGTCACGCCCGCTGCCCGAAAACAGCATATTCGTCGCCGCATCCGGTATGTTCTGCGGATTCTGCTGAAACGACACGTAGCGCGACCCCCCGCCCGGCTCCCATGCGCTTCCCGTCGCGCCCCCCGGTCCGGTATCGCCCGACGAATCGTTCGGATCAACATCCACATACCGACCATTCGGCCGCGTACGGTAACCAAGCTCACGGTCCGTCTTCGACTCCCCATGCCCATCCACAAACACCACGTTGGCCCGGTCCCGATGACGCGGATCCACCGCCGTGCGTGGGCTCCCCGGGTCGCCGGTTCCCCGGTCCGCCTTGTCGGTCAAGCGCGGTGGATCAAGCGTATAGCCATGGTTCGCCAACGCCGTCTCCGTCGTTCCGCCGTTCTCATAGCCCGCCCGCTGGTACAGCCCGAATCCCGCCGCCGTCCCCATCGAATCCGCCACGAACACCGTCCCGCCCGCCGCCTTCACCCGATGACGCTTCACCGGAAACTCATGGTACGTGTCGTTCGTCTGCCGCGAGTTACCCAGAAACTGATAGTTGTACCCGTACGCATAATTCCGCTCGTCGATCCACGTCGGCTCTTCCGGACATTGATACACCGCGTGTTCATAATCCTGTCGGTCGTATACCGGATTGGCCGAGGTACCCGCCATGCCCGCGGGCGGTTCCGGATGGCTGAACGCATACAACTTGATCGCCGCGCCGATCAGCGCCGGCCACCGCGGACGGTACTTCAGACCGTTCCCCACGTCATAGAAATTCCCGGGGTTCGCGGTCCCACCTGGCTTCCCGTACATCCGCATCGGCGGAAAGTTGTCATCGTTCTCCGAAAAGTAAATGCCCAGCCCCTTCCCCATTTCTCCCAGATGGGCAAGGCAGACCACCGACCGGCTCTGTTCCCGCCCCCGGCTCAACGCCGGAAGGATCAGCCCCGCCAGCAGCACGATAATCGCCACCACCGCCAGCATTTCCAGCAGCGTGAATCCGCTTCTCAATCTTCGCATCGACATCAAACTCGCCCCCACAAAATCCCCGATTCGAACCATCGGCCCTCCCTGATTATCGTACCTTCAACAAACTGCCCCGAACAGGCCCGACCGTCTCTCTCGCCTCATTTCGCCGCACCGGCTTGCCCGCAGGGCGTACGGGCGTAGCAACGGACCACAGTCCCTGGATCTCGCATTGACCCCGCACCCCCGTTTTTCCTACACTCCAGAGTACGACGACGCGATGCTCCCGCCGGGCTCCGCAAACCGCGAAAGGACGCCGTGAACCACCGCTGTGCATACCGCCCTCTAATCGCCTGGTTCGCCTGCGCTCTCGGCATGTTTCCGGCCCAAGCCACCCGCGCCGACACCTTCGTCTTCGCAGACAGCCGCGCCGGAGCTTACCCCCCCTACGACGGCCAGGGCTGGATCGGCGAAGTCTACCTCGACATCCCCGACGACTTCGCCATTCACCTCGTCGCCGCCGAAATCTACATCGACGGCCGCACTCCTGACCTCACCTTCCGCACCGACTGGATCGACTTCCCCGCCGGCCCCACCGCCGTGCTCCCCGACGCCGATATCCTCACCCTCGGCGACCTGCTCAACGACTACATCTACGACGTCTCCGACCCCACCGTCCTCGATACCCCATTCTGCAACCTGCTCATCCGCTTCCGCGGCTACCTCAAAGTCGCCCTCGAACACGGCACCCAGTCCATCCCCGGCCTACCCGTCTGGGTCGATTTCGGCTCCATCGGCTACGACGGCTATCGCACCCTCACCGGCATGACCATCTACCGCTCCCCGCGCGTGAATCCGCTCAACCCCTTCTTCACCGAGAACGGCATCTTCTTCGCCCTCGGCCTCTTCCCCATCGAGGTCTCCTTCTACAACCGCCTCGACCCCGACAACGAATTCGGCTACGACCGCGCCGGTCTCGAGTTCTACAGTTGGCACGGCGGCGGCCTCGCCCTGCCCGGCGGCCAGCTCATGGTCCACCCCACCCGCGGCCCCGCCACCCTCGTCCCCCCCTGGCTCATCTACCAGGCCGAGGACATCCGGCCCCTGCTCCCCGGCGACTTCGAAGGCGACGCCGACGTCGACCTCGCCGACTGGTCCTGGTTCGAAAGCTGCTTCACCGGCCCCCAGGGCGAAATGTCCATACTTAATTGCGAGACTTTCGACGCCGACACCGACTTCGACGTCGATCTCCTCGACGTCGCTACCATCCAACGCAACTTCACCGGCTGATCCCCCCCCGCGCCTCTCGCCTTTTCTGCTGCCTCTTGCCTCGTTGCCTCGTTGCCTCATTGCCTCATTGCCCCGTTGCCTCGTTGCCTGTTGCCGCCCCATTCCGGTTTTCGGCGTTTCAGCTTTCAGCTTTCTCCTGCTGCCTGTTGCCTCGTTGCCTGCCGCCGCCCCACTCCGGCTTTCGGTGTTTCGCCGCTGTGAAACTGGTTTTCCAACTTGTGAACTTCTCTGACTTTTCGACTTTTCGGCGTTTCGGCGTTTGGTTGCTGTGGCACCGGTTTCCCAACCGGTGAACTTCTCTGACTCTTTGGCCTTGGGCGCTGTGGGACCGATTCTCCAACCGGTCTTCCCCGCCCCAACGGGGCGGCGGGCTGTAGCCACGGGTGCAGCGGCGCGGCGGCCACGCCGCCCGCC
>CAZMVD010000097.1:0-15961 GCA_964569425.1 uncultured Phycisphaeraceae bacterium | reverse complement strand
GGGGTGTGCGTCGTGGAAAGGTTTGGATGATTCTGTGGGTGCGATACCCACCCGGCCCCTGGTCGTTCCGGCCGGAAGCAGCCGAAGTGTCGGCGGAGGTAACGAAGCCGTAGGAAGCCTTTGGCGTCAACGGGTCGTTTAGCGACTCAGCGAACATGCGGGCCGTAACGAGTAGTGAACGTCAAGCAAGCTCCGAAAACGGGTGTTGCAGGAGCCGACCCTCTACCCTGAAGGGGAAGGCCGCCGTGGCGAGGCGAGACGAACGACAGCACCTCGCGATCCTGCCGGAGTAATCGGCGATGGCACGCATGGAGAGGACATCCAAGCAACACGAGAAGTCCGACGCGGCGAGGGGGCACACCTCGAACCGGCGGCCCGCGAGGGCCGGGCCGGGCGGCGTCGGATGGCGGAGAGGTTCGTAGTAGCGAAGAAGCCGGGTAATGCCGGGGGAGCGAAGGGACCTCAGTTCCAGGAGAGCGTCAGAAGGAAGGACAGCCGGAGATTGACGATGAGTCTGCGACCTCCAGAAAAGGTTGGGAAGCTCCAGGCGGCGCTCCAGGACAAAGCGAAGAGGGCGCCCAACTACCGGTTCTACCTGCTGTACGACAAGGTGTACCGTTCGGATGTGCTGGCGTTCGCGTACGAGTGCTGCCGGGTCAACGGCGGTGCGGCGGGCGTGGACGGACAGCGGTTCGCGGACATCGAAGCGTACGGGCGAGAGCGGTGGCTGGGTGAACTGACGGAAGCGCTGAAGGCGCGAACGTATCAGCCGCAAGCGGTCCGACGGGTATGGATACCCAAGCCGGACGGCAAGCAGCGACCGTTGGGGATTCCCACGGTCCGGGATCGCGTGGTGCAGACGGCGGTGGTGCTGGTCTTGGGGCCGATCTTCGAGGCCGACCTGCCGCCGGAGCAGTATGCCTACCGGGAAGGGCGCAGCGCGTTGGACGCCGTACAAGCGGTCAACGTCTGGCTGCACCGGGGGTACACGGAGGTGGTGGATGCGGACCTGAGCGGGTACTTCGACACGATTCCGCACGCCGAACTGATGAAGTCGGTGGCTCGTCGCGTGAGTGACCGGCATGTGCTGCATCTGTTGAAGATGTGGCTGGAAGCGCCGGTGGAAGAAACGGACGAGGCAGGGCGGAGGAAGCGAACGACTCGCAACCAGGACGAGGGGCGCGGCACGCCGCAAGGCGGGGTGGCGTCCCCGCTGCTGGCCAACCTCTACATGCGACGTTTCGTATGGGGCTGGAAGACGCTCGGATACGAGCGGAAGCTGGACGCCCACATCGTCAACTACGCGGATGACTTCGTGATCTGTACCCGACCGGGCCGCGCGACGCGGTCGATGGCGGCCATGCGGAGGATCATGGAGCGGCTGCGGCTGACGGTGAACGAGACGAAGACTCGGATCTGTCGCCTGCCGGAAGAGACGTTCGACTTTCTGGGGTACACGTTCGGGCGGCAACACTCGCGGCGGACGGGGCAGGCGTACCTGGGCCCGCGTCCGTCGAAGAAGAAGATCGGTCGCGTCTGCGAAGCGATCAGTGCCGTGACCGAGTCGCGTACGACCTGGAAGGCCCCGGAAGACGTCGTCGCCGAGCTGAACGCCCAATTGCGTGGCTGGGCGAACTACTTTCGTCTGGGGACCGTGGTGCCGGCCTACGAGACGGTAATGGGACATGCCCGGCGTAGGCTCCGTCGGTGGTTGAGCGTGAAGCACAAGGTGCGGAAACGGCGCTATGCCACGTTTCCGAATCAGCGCCTGCATGAGGAATGGGGGCTGTACCTCCTCCCTCGCATCACGCCCTACTTCTCGTGTGCGAACTCCTGAACCCTGGTCCGAGAGCCGGATGCGGGAAAACCGCCCGTCCGGTTCGATGAGCGGGACGTGGAAACGGAGCATGGAACGGACATTCAGGCCCCGACAACCGAAAGGGTCGGAAACACGCTACGCCGGTCCTAAACCACCGCGCCACGTCTCGACTCTACCGAATTACGCACGGGCCGGCTTCCGGGGGTTGCGCTGCGCCTAACCCCCGGCTATTCCCGAGGACCCCTGCTGGGTCCTTTCGACGATTCCTGATCGGGCGTTTCGCCGGTTGCGGTCGGGGCGTTTCGTCGATTCCAGCGGGGTCCCAATGCCGATTCACTTGGTGTCCCTTTGGCGATTCGTTCGAGAGCCGGGCGGGGATTCCCCCACGGTCCGGGCAATGGCTGAACGCTGATCGACTGCACGCGTATTCCGCGAAAGCTCTCCGGCCGTCGCGCCACCCGTCTTGGGTTGCGCTGTCGTCGCGCCCCGGCGTTGACGGCGCGTCGCGGATCACCGTATTGTCTGGGCTGGTGTCCACCGCGGGTTCGGCCCTGGCCGGAGAAGGGGAGCAATTCATGCGTCATCGTGCCAAACTTGCCTCTGTGGCGATCGCCCTGTTTTCCGGTTTCACGCTGCCCGCGTTCGCACAAACGCACGCCGGCCTGCGGGCCCTGTGCGAACGCTACTGGGAATCCGTGCTGGAGCGCTACCCTACCAAAGCCACAGAGCAGGGCGACTACCGCTACAACGACCGCCTGGAGGACCTGAGCATCGCGGCGCGCGATCGCTGGCGCGTGACGCTCAACAAACTGCTCACCGATCTGCGCGAGCTGCCCGTGCCCATGCTTCCCGAAGAAGACCACCTCACCCGCGCCCTGCTGGAGCGCGTCATCCGCGACGATCTTCTCCGCCTCGCCTGCCTCGATGAGTACCTCCCGCTCGATCCGCTGTACGGCGTGCACCTGCGGCTGCCGCTGCTGCTGGTGTCGCAGCCGTTCCGCCACGCCGACGACTTCCGCGCCTATGCAGCGCGGCTCCGCGGATTCCCGCGGCAAATGTCCGACGTGCTCGAAAACCTCCGCGCCGGCAGGAAAAAAGGCATCGTCTCACCGCGCGTCATCGTCGAGAAGATCATCCCCCAGGTGCGTGCGCAGATCATCGCCGACCCGACGAAGACCGAGTTCTACAAGCCGCTCGTTCAGCACGCCGACAAACTAAGCGCCGATGAGCGCGACGCCGTCACCGCGGACATCACCGACGCCATCCGCGGCGAGGTCATCCCCTCCTACCTGCGCCTGCTCGCCTTCCTGGAGGATGACTACCTGCTCGCCGCGCGCGACACCGTCGGCCTCGGCGCCCTGCCCGGCGGCGACGAGGTGTACAAGGCCCGCATCTACCTCAACACCACCGTTCACCTCGAACCCGAAGCCCTGCACAAGCTGGGCCTTTCGGAAGTGGCCCGCATCCGCGGCGAGATGGACAAGGTCCGGCAGGACGTCGCCTTCGACGGTTCGCTCGATTCGTTCCTCGCCCACATGCGCGACGATCCCAGGTACCGGTTCCAGTCCGGCGAGGAACTCTTCCGCGCCGCCGACGCCATCCTCCAGCGCGCCAAGCCGCTCATGCCCCAACTCTTCGGGCGATTGCCCAAGGCCGACTGCGTGATGAAGGAAGTGGAGGCCTTCCGCGCCCCCGCGGCCCCGGTGGCCTACTACAACCCGCCGCCCGAAGACGGTTCGCGCCCCGGCTACTACTACATCAACACCTACGCCCCGACCGAGCGGCTCACCTACACCCTCGAAGCACTCAGCTATCACGAGGCCGTCCCCGGCCACCACCTGCAGATCGCTTTACACCAGGAAACGCGCGACCTGCCCGCCTTTCGTCGCTACGCCGGCTTCACTGCCTTTGTCGAAGGCTGGGGGCTGTACACCGAAAAGCTCGGCTACGAGATCGGCGGCTACACCGATCCGTACAGCCGATTCGGGCAGCTCACCTTCGAGATGTGGCGCGCCTGCCGACTGGTCGTCGATACCGGCATGCACCACAAGGGCTGGTCTCGTCAACAGGCCATCGACTTCATGGCCGAGAACGCCAGCCTGGCGCGGGTGGATATCGAAAACGAGATCGACCGTTACATTACTTGGCCGGGCCAGGCGCTGGCCTACAAGGTCGGCGAGCTGCGCATCCTCGACCTGCGCCGCGAAGCGGAAAACGCGCTCCGCGAGCGGTTCGATATCCGCGCCTTCCACGACGCCCTGCTGGCGGAAGGAGCGATGCCCATCGACATGCTCGAACAACGCATGCGCGAGTGGATCAAGAGACAACAGGGCAAGTCATAATGCCACTTGTGCCTTCGACCCATGACCCAACCGTCTGATACCGTCGCCTCGCCCGCCGCAGAGAAATACCTGCGCTTCCACCTCATGCCCGACATCGGACCCATCCGCCTCCGCAAACTGTGCGATCATTTCGGCGGCATGGATGCGGTGCTCCACGCCTCCCGTGCCGAACTCGAACGCGTCGACGGCATCGGCCCCAAACTCTCGCAGACCATCTTCGCCGCCCGCAACCGCGCAGACGACGCCGCACAGGAAATCGCACGCGCCGCCGCCGCCGGGCTGCGCATCCTGTGCACCGACGACGCCGACTTCCCCGCGCCGCTCCGTCACATTCCCGACCCGCCCATCTGCCTCTACCTCCGCGGCACCCTTCAGCCGCAGGACGCTGTCGGCGTGGCCATCGTGGGCACCCGCCGCTGCTCCCACTACGGCCGCGAACAAGCCGTCCGTTTCGCCGAACTGCTCGCCCGCGCCGGCTTCACCGTCGTGTCCGGCCTGGCACGCGGCATCGACGGCCACGCCCACCGCGGCGCCCTTCAGGTCGGCGGGCGCACCCTGGCGGTGCTGGGCAACGGGCTGCCCGCCGTTTACCCCACGGAGCACGAGCCGCTCGCCGCCGACATCGCCGCCGCCGGCGCACTCATCAGCGAGTATCCCATCGACACCGCTCCCACCGCCGACAACTTCCCGCGCCGCAACCGCATCATCGCCGGGCTGTCGCTCGGCGTCATCGTCATCGAAGCGGGCAAACAAAGCGGCGCGCTGATCACCGCCCGCCTCGCTACCGAATACAACCGCGAGGTCTTCGCCCTCCCCGGCCGGGTCGATCAGCCCGCCATGAGCGAAGGCGTCAACCGCCTCATCCGCGACGGACAAGCCAAGCTCATCACCAGCCTCGACGACGTGCTCGACGAACTCTCGGCCGTCGGCGAGATCATGCGCTCCGCCGCCCACGCACCGCGCACCGCCGAACGCCGCGCGCAAGACCGCCCGGCGGACGCCGCAGGCGCCCTTTTCGACGTCCCCGCAGCGGCTCCCGCCGTTCAGCCCATGTCCCTGCCGCTTTCCGACGACGAGCGCGCCGTCCTCGACGCCCTGGCCCGCGGCGCCGAAGATTTCGACCGCCTCATCGAATCCTCCGGCCTCGACGTCTCCCGGCTGATCGGTCTGCTCACCACCCTGGAACTTAAGGGCCGCATCCGCCGCCTGCCCGGCAACCGCTACGCCTGCCGCTCCAACACCTCCGCCGCCGACTGACCTGCTGCGATCGCGGCTCTGCTCGGCTACAATACTTTCATGGAACCCGCCGTCAGATCCCCCGCGCCCACCCCCAATGGCCGCTCGGCACTCGGGCTGCTGGACCACACGCCGGACACCCTCCGCGCGCTTCTCGCCGCGTGGGAAGAACCGGCCTACCGCGCCACGCAGATCCTCGAGTGGGTCTTCGAACGCCGTGCAAAGTCCTACGCCGACATGTCCAACCTGCCCAAGGGGCTCCGCACCCGGCTGGCCGACGAGCTGCCCCTCTATCAATCCGAAATCGCTTCCCGCCAGCAATCGGCCGACGGCACCATCAAACTGCTCTTGCGCTGGGCCGACGGCGCCACCAGTGAGTGCGTCCTCATCCCCGACGAAGACCGCCGCACCACCTGCATCTCCACCCAGGTGGGCTGCCCGGTGGGCTGTGTGTTCTGCGCCAGTGGTCTCGGCGGCCTGCAACGGCAACTCTCTGCCGGGCAGATCGTCGAACAGGCGCTGCGCATCCGCGACGAGGTCGAAGCGGACGGCAGACTGACCAACGTCGTCTTCATGGGCCTGGGCGAGCCGCTAGCCAATTACGACGCCACGGTGCACGCCCTCCGCACCATCAACGCACCCTGGGGTCTGGGTGTGGGCGCCCGCAAGATCACCGTCAGCACCGTGGGGCTCCCCAAAATGATGCAGCGCCTCGCCGACGAGAAGTTGCAGATCACCCTCGCGCTTTCCCTGCACGCGCCCAACGACGAACTCCGCCGCCAGATCATCCCCTGGGCCGAACGGGTCAGCATCGAGTCACTGGTAGAGGCGTGCAACTACTTCTTCAAGACCACCGGACGCGAGGTCACCCTCGAGTACATCCTGCTCGGCGGGCTCAACGACGGCGAAGCCCACGCCCGCCAGCTCGCCGAGGTGGCCCGGCAGATCCGCAGCAACGTCAACCTCCTGCAATACAACCCCGTCGAGGGGCTGCCCTATGCCCGCCCGTCCGAACGCGCCGCGGGCCGCTTCCTCTCCACGCTGCGCAACCTGGGAATCAACGCCCACCTCCGCCGCAGCCGCGGCCTCGACATCGACGCCGCCTGCGGCCAATTGCGCCGCCGAGAGTCCGTCAGGCTCGAGGGTCACACACAGCTATCAGTGCCATGACCAGTGAGTCGCCCCGTTCCGCCTGCCCCGGCCTTCCCCGCCGCTTCGGAAGTGCGGTCTATCCAAGGATAACGGTTGCCAAAAAAAACCCGCCGACGCAAGCCGGCGGGTTCTGGTAGATTCAATGGCCATGTTCAGTCGGACAAGGGAGCGCTTACTGTGCCCGGCCGGTGAATTTCCGGCGAACCGCACCCGCCAGCCCAAGCCCAAGAAGCCCCATCACCGCAGCCCCGGGAACCGGCACCGCTTCCGCCGTGAACAGCCAGTCGGAAGACGCCACATACCCCGCATGTCCACTGTGCATCACCCAGCCCCAGCCGCTGAGTCCGGCAAAGCCGCGATGCCCTGGCGACGTATCGTCGTCGCCGAACCGGAAGGAAAACCCGCCGCTGGCTTTGTCGGACAGCGAATAGGACGAGTTCATCACGCTGCTGAACGATTGCGAAATCGTACCCGTGTTCTGGCTGCTCTCGTTCGCGATCACGTCTTGCAGCCCATAACCGTCCGGCGATTGGACGCCGACGTTCATGCTGTAGGTGAAATCCACGTCCCACCAGCCCACTTTGCCGTTACCCACGTTGTCGTACACATTGGTGTTGGATGGCTTGTTGAGCCCGCCGTACACATCACCCCAGATGTGGATCGTTCCCGCTGCCCGATCCAGGCGAAGCCACATCGCCGCCTGCTGCCCGCTCACGGGATCCACATAATCAAAGTCGAAGGTAAACCGATGCGTCGAAACCCCGTCCAGCCCGTCGAGCCGAAACCCGTAGGGCGGAGGGTTCTGGTTGCCGTCCGGGTGGTTGTGCAGACGATAAAGCCCGTCGGATACGATCACCGCCTCCGCCGGCTGCGATACCCCCAAAACAGTACATACACCTGCCAATGCAAACCATGCGCGATTCATGCTTCCCCTCCAATCCTCTCCGAACCTGGATCAACCGGCCGGAGTCTAATCTTCCGCAAGGCCGAACCCGAACCTGCGATCATCATAGTGTCTCGACCGGTTAGTGTCAAGGATCTGTCCCTCTTCATCGCAATTTGCACATGTAGTCTTGCAGGCTGGACCGGCGGCCTTTTTTATCGGCCGGTCGGCGCGGTTGACCGCCTTCCTCGTCCCGGTAATGCTTCCTCTTGGAATGACCGCGCAGCGGAATCACGACATCGGCGTGTGCAGTTGGTCCATTGACCGCCACGACGCCCTGCGCGCCATCGCCCTCGCCGCCGAAACGTTAAGCGTAAAGCACCTGCAACTGGGATTCTTCACCGCAGCGGCTCTGAACGCCGCAGATGCCGACACCCTGCGCGCCGCGGCGCAGCGATTCGGCGTCCGGATCAACTCGACATTCGCGGCCTTCGAGGGAGAGGACTACTCGTCCATCGCCGCCATCGCCGCCACCGGCGGCCTGACGCCGGACCACGAATGGGAACACCGCGCGCAGATCATTCAGCGGGTGGGCGCACTGGCCGCGGACTTGGGCTGCGGCAGCGTGGCCACGCACATCGGCACGATACCGGCCGATGCCACTGCGCTCGATGATCACAAACTGTTGAACCGCACCCGGACGGTCGCCGACGCCCTGGCGCCGCTTGGCGTCCGGCTCTTGCTGGAATCGGGCCGCGAGCCCGCGGCGACGCTCCAAATGTTTCTTGATGCGCTCGACCGGCCCAACGTCGCCGTCAACTTCGACGGCGCCAACTTCGTGGTCTACGGCACGGATGACCCGGTCCGCGCCGTCGTCACGCTCAAGGGCCGCATCGAAGGCGTGCACCTTAAGGACGCCGTGGCATCTACGCGCCCCGGCACGGAGTTCGGCCGCGCCGCGCCGCTCGGCGCCGGCGAAGCCAGCGTTCCCCGCGTGCTCAGCAAGCTCCGCGCCGCGGGCTATGCCGGACCCATGTGGATCGAAGTCGCCGGCCCCGGCGACCACACCGAAGCGATCCGCTCGGCCGCCGCCTATTTGCGCACGATGTGGGCGTGACGCGCCGGTCGATGGCGCGCGAAGGATGTGCCACAGCCTGGTTTACTTGGAGAGAAGGCGACTGAGAAACCCACGTCGCCCGGCATCCTTGTCGCCGGTCGCCGAGTCGCCCGAGATGGTCTGCGCGATTTTGGTGATCGCCGCGCGTACCGGATTGTTGCGATCCTGCCCGGACACCGGCTTGCCGAAATCCAGCGAGCGGGCTACGTATTGATAGTCGTTGGGCACCACGGCGAAGATGGGCTTCTTCAGGGTATCTTCCAGGTCCTTGACGGTCAGCCGACCGCCGCCGCTGTCACCTCGGTTGAGCACCAGCTCCAGGCGGTCTTCGGGCACGCCGGCGCGGACCAGCGTCTGGTGAATCCGTGTCGCGTTGCGGACACTCGGCACCAGCAGTTGGCAGACGATGATGATCAGGTCCGCCTGTCCGATGACCGACATGGTGTGCGGATCGAAGCGCCGCGGCACGTCGACCACCACCGTCTCGAACATCCCGGTTAACACTTCGATGGTATGGTGAACCAGATCCGGCGTGATCGCCTGATACTGCTCCACCTGCTCCGGACGCGCCAGGAGCTGTACGTTGCAGGGAAGGGGAGTCAGCACACTCCCGAGAAGCGTGCGATCCAATGCGCCTTCCGATTGCGAAAGATGATAGAACGTATACTTCGGATCGCAGTCGAAATTGACCGCCACGTCACCCAACTGAAAATCCATGTCTACCAGAGCGCAGGGCTTCTGGGCCAGGTGACCGATTTCCATCGCCAGGTTGCTGGCCAGGGTCGTCGCGCCCACGCCGCCGCTCGCCCCGATCACGCACACACAGCGGCTCTTGGGTTTGGCGAGTAACCGCTTACTCGCCACTCGACTGACCGCCCGTCCCAGATCGGCGGCGTCAATGGGCTCGCAGACAAACTGATCGCATCCCGCGCGGATCGGCGGCAGAATGGCGTCCGGTCCCGTCTCGTGACTCACGGCGATCAGCGCTGTCTCTGGATAGCGCGCCGAGAACTGGTCAATCACCTCGATCACCGACGCCGGATCAGGATCCAGATGGAAGAACACCATGTGGACGGCGGTCTCGCTGATGAGCTTCGCCAGTTGTTGGGGAGTGCTGACCTCGCCGATCAACCGAACGAAATTCACGGCGCTGATGTGCTCGCGCAATTCATGCGAGGACGCCGGCTCCGCGTTGTACAAGCAAACCTGAATGACATTGCTCATGAATCACCTGAAAGAATTCTGTTTCTCGCCTCGATGGTCGTGGCGCTTCCCTCGGCGCGCAATCCAGCGGCCACCGGGCCGGTGACGGCCAATCGGGCGCAGGTCCACCACACGTCGGCGACCGCCGTTGACGCGCCGCCGAACGCATAGTTATTCGTGTTTATCGGTGAGACGGGGCCCATGGTTTTCTAGCGGACCACCCGGGAACGAAATAGTCCCCTGACCTGTCCAGAACGCTCTTATCAGCCGGCGGAGAGTATCTTCCGGAGCGCTGTAAGACCGGCCTTCCAGCCGGTTCGACGGGCAGGAAAGCCCGTCCCCCGGTTTCTCCAACGAGCCATAATGGCCACCGGCCGAAAGTCTCCACGATCTCCACGGCGGCCTTTGCGGGCCCGATAATCGATCAGCCGGTCTGCACCTCATCCGTCGCGCAGCGTTGCCTTCACTTCGGTGCCATGCCATGACAGTTGGGATCATCCACCCATGGCCCGCGCAGGCACCGTACGACGATAGACGGTCGATGGAGCGCCTCTTTCAATAACTGGCAATCCGCTACTGATAACTTCACCGACACGCCGCCTACTTTCTCCCGTCAGACTGCGTACTTAAGTCGTAGATTCCACACTTCCACCAGCCCCCCCATTCCGTTTGTGGCACTTCCTGCGCCTGATCTGCCAATCACCCCACGCGAACGGAAAGCAAGTTGCCCGACTGGCTGCGAGCGCGTCGTGGAGCATTGGAGGAGAGACATGTCACCCCTTGAATCACCCGGCAAGAGCAGCGCCATCAACGATGCATGAAATGCAACAACAGCGATACACTCCCACTTGATGATCGGACAGATGTCATGGAGTGTCATTCGTGCGGGATGGTCCCACTTGCGAAGTGGATGATCCCGGCGTATGGTTCGGTCTTCTGGCGTATGGGAGAATCACAATTAACGAAAGGAGTTTGCCGATGGCCAGGGGATCTTTGAAGTGCACACGATGTAATCGCACGTTTACCATGCCGGCCCATCTCGCACGGCACATGAGCGCATCACACGGAATGAAAAAAAAGGGCACCGGCAAGCGCGGTCGTCCCAAGGGTAGCAAGAACCGGCAGATCAGTGTGCCGGGTTACGTGCTCGGCTCTGCCAATGGCGCGTCGCACGTCTTGAATGTCATGCAGTCCTACCACGCCCAGTTGCAGGAGCGCCAACAGGCACTGGCGCAGGAAATGATGGTGCTGGCCGATGCCATGGCCACCCTGGGCCGCCAAAGCACAAGCGCCGCCGTCGTCCGACCTGCCGTGCGACGCGGACCGGGGCGCCCGCGCGTTCGCGGAGTCGGCCGCGAAGGTTCCCTCCGGGACATGATGGCCAAAGTGCTCAAGGCAACCGGCGCCGCCATGAGCCCCAAAGAAATCGCCGAAGCGGTCAAACGCGCCGGCTACAAAACCAAAGCCAGCGACCTGACCAAAGCCGTCAGCAACGCCATTCCGAAACTGACGGGGATCAAGCGAAAGGGTTACGGCCGCTACTCGATCTAGCGCCCGGTCGCGCCGGATTTGAACACCCACAGCACGTCTCGGTCAGCGTGGCTGCGGGCGACTGACACAAACAGGAACACGTCGAAGCTCCCGCTTCACGGAAAGCGCTTTGGACGGGCGGTCGGCGCTTGCCGCGAAGGGTCTGTCCACCCAGGGCGCCGGAGAAACAGGGGCACAACGACCCGTTTCGATCGTGTCTTGACAAGATTCCGGTCGTCGGTTGTGATGGAACACTGGTATATGGGCTTGATCGCCGAACTGCCTCAGGAGCCTCCTTTCCGGAGCAATCTTGGCCGCGGGGCCATCGGACTCCCTCCAGCACGTTCCATGCGTTCACGCCGAGAGAGCTATTCCCCATGAGTTTCGAGGACAAGAACATTGTATGCGCCGATTGCGGCGCGGAGTTCGTGCATTCGGCCACGGACCAGCAGCGCTACGCGGAGCGGGGCTTCACCAACGAGCCCAAGCGCTGCCCCAATTGCCGGGAACGCCGCAAACAATCCGGCGACGGCGGCGGCGGCTCCCGCTCCTATTCTCGTTCGTCCTCGGGCGGCGGCATGGGGGGAACGCGTGAAATGCACGAGGTGGTCTGTGCCGAATGCGGCAAACCAACTCGCGTGCCGTTCAAACCCACTGGCTCGCGCCCGGTCTACTGCCGGGACTGCTTCCAGTCGCATCGCCGGTAGCGCGCCGCCTCGCGTCCGGCGGACGCGCGGCGCTTTGCCCCCGGTGATTCCCGCAGACCCATCCACAATCGTGTGGTCCCTGCGCGTGCGCGCATTCCGCGCGCTCGCCTTGGGGCTCGTTCTGGCCTGTGGGGCGGGCTGTGCGCGCTTTCCTTCCTACGAATCCGTGCGCGCCGCCCTGCCCCCGGAACAGCTCGCGCTCCTCGACGACCAATGGGTCCATTTCGAACGCCGCGGCGCCGGCGAAAACGTCGTCCTCATTCACGGATTCGGCGGCTCCACCTATTCCTGGCGCGAGATATTTCCACGATTGCAGGAATCCCTCGATCTGCTGGCCGTCGATCTCAACGGCTTCGGCTACACCCAGCGCCCGCGCGCCGCGCAAAATTATTCCCTCGCCGGTCAGGTCGAACTGGTTCTTCGCCTTCTGGATCACCTGCACATCGACCGCGCTCACTTCGTGGGTCATTCCTACGGCGGCGGCGTGGTCCTCTCGCTCGCGCGGGCGCACCCGCAACGCGTCCGTTCGCTGGTTCTGGTCGATGCCGCGCCGCCCGGCGGAGCCCCGCCCGGACAAACCTGGATCCGCCTCTTCGCGCCGCTGGTCCTTGGGTACACCGAGAACTTCGCGCTCACCCCCCGCGCCATCGGCGATGCCCTGCGCTCCGTCGTCCATGTGGACGCCATCGTTACACCAGAGATGATCGATCAATACCTGCGCCGGCTGCGCATCGCCGGTTTCCGCAATGCCTTTCACGGACTGATCGCGGCGCGCAACCGCGCTTTGTCCGACGAAGACTTCGCGGCCCTCGACATGCCGGCGCTGATCATCTGGGGCCGGCACGATTCCGTGGTTCCCCTGCGCACGGGTCAAGAACTGTCACGCAAACTTCGCCACGCCGAATGGGTTGTGATTGAGCAGGCGGGCCACCTGCCCATGGAAGAACAGCCCGACGCCTTCGCCGTCGCGCTGCGGGAATTTCTCGCGCGGGTCTCCAGATAATCCAGAGCGATTCCTTCAACGGCTGGGAGACTGGCGCCCTCCGGAGCGCGGCCTGCTGCGCCCGTCGCGCTTCGCGTGCGCCTTGTGTGCGCCGGCCAGTTGCAGTGCGCGATCGACAATGTCCGCCTCCTGCACCAGCACACAGTCCGCCGCCGGCCCCAGCGGAATGTACGTATCCAGCGAGTTGACGCGCAGCGCCTGCACCCGTTCACCGCACTCCTCCATCAGCACCGCCAGAATCGCCTCCCCCACGCCGCCCGTCCGCCGCCCTTCATCCACCACCAGCACCCGCCCCGTCGCCAGCGCCTGCTCCACGATGAACGGCTCGTTCAGCGGATTGAGCCAGCGCAGGTCCACCACTCGTGCGGCCACGCCGTGCAGCTCGCGCAGCGCCTTCTGCGCCCGCAGCGACATGAACACGCCGTTGGCGAATGTCAGAATCGTCAGATCCCGCGCCTCCGCGCCGTACACCATCCCCTCACCAAGCGTGATTACGTCATCCGCCTTCGGGTACGCAAACGACCAGCCCTGGTCCTTCGGTTTATGCAGGTCCTTGGTCATGTACAGCGCGATCGGCTCGATGAACGCCACCACCCGACCATCCACTTTGGCCAGTGCCAGGCAGGTGCGCAACATGCGCACCGCGTCGTCGCCGCGCGCCGGCGTCGCGACAATCAACCCCGGCACGTCGCGCAGCGCCGCAATGCTGTTGTCGTTGTGAAAGTGCCCGCCGAACCCCTTCTGGTACGCCCACCCCGCGATGCGCATCACCATCGGATTGCGAAACTGGTCCTTCGAGAAAAACTGCAAGGAACACGCCTCGCCGCGAACCTGATCCTCCGCGTTGTGGTAATACGCCAGGTATTGAATCTCGGGCAGCGGCAGCAGCCCCACGTGCCCCGCGCCGAGCGCGGTGCCCAGAATCGTCGTCTCATCCAGCAGCGTGTTGAACACCCGCCCCACGCCGAACTTCGCCGACAGCCCCGTGGTCACGTGGTACACGCCCCCCTTTTTCGCCACGTCCTCCCCGAACAGCATCGCCTCCGGATACTTGATCAGCAGATCGTGCAGCCCCTGGTTGATGAGCGCCGCCATGTGCCGCGGCGCGCCGTGCTCCGGCAGGTGGCTCTCGCCGCCGAACACCCGCAACCGCTCCGCCGAATCCGGCGCGCGCCGTGCCTCCGCCTCCACCGCCCGCGGCGAATAGGGTGCCAGCGGCGCCATGATTTCCGCCGCGCTGCTCAGCTTCGCCGTTTTCGCCGCCGCGGCGCTGGCCGCCCTCACCCGCGCACGCACCCCTTCGTACATCCCGAGCACTTCCTCCGGCGTCATCACCTGTTCCGCCAGCAGCAGCCGCGCCGTCGCCAGCAGCGGATCGCGCGCCTCGTTCGCCTCGATCTGCTCCCAGGTGTGATACTCCGTCTCCACGTCGCTGCCCGCGTGCGCCAGCATGCGCACCACCGACAAGTGCAGAAACACCGGGCACTGGTGCCGCCGGCAGTGCGCCACCGCCTCACGCGCCGCGCGATACGCCTCCACCAGGTTCAGCCCGTCCCCCTGGAAATAGGCCAGCCCCGGCCGCTGCGAAAACGACGTGGCGATCCACCCCCCCGGCGTCGGCACGCTGATGCCGATGCCGTTGTCCTCGCACACGAACAGAATGGGCACCGGAATCCGCTGGTGCGCCGCCCATCCCGCCGCGTTGAACGCCGTCTGCGCCGCCGCGTGATTGGCCGAGGCATCCCCGAACGAACACGCCACGATGCTGTCCGCCGGCCGCGTCGCATCCACCCCCAGCCGGTGCGCGCGCCGCAGCGTCAACGCCGCGCCCACCGCTTTGGGCAAATGGCTCGCAATCGTGCTGGTCTGCGGCGGCACCGATAGCGCCACGCTGCCCCACACCTTGTGCCGTCCGCCTGAAATGGGGTCCTCGCGGCTGGCCGCAAAGCTCAACATCGTGTCGCGCACAAAGTCGCAACCCGGCACTTGTCGCGCCCGCTCGGCCATGAACGCCCCGGAGCGATAATGCAGAAACGCCAGGTCGGTGTGCCGCGTCAGCCGCCCGACCACCGCGTTGCCCTCGTGCCCGGCGCTGCCGATGGTGTAGAACCCCTCGTTCCGCGCCCGCATCGCCCGCGATTCGATATCCTGGTGCCGCGCCACGATCTGCGATTCGAACAGCTCCACCGCATCGCCGCAGGTCAGCGGTTCGCCCGGCTGAATCGGCTCGTCCCGGCCGCGCCGCAGGGCGCTGGCCGACCCCCGCGGCCATCCCTTCGCCAGCGCCACGAAGTTCTCATCCACCACCTGCGCGCGGTTGAAGTTCCGCCCGCCGCTGTGCCTGATGCCCGCCGTGTCCACCATGGAATGGCCCAAGGTCTTTTCCCCGCGCCGCTCGGCGCTTTATTCAAAATCAAGCCCGGCCGCGGGCTTCCCCCATTGTACTTCTAACGTCAGGATTCTTTGCAGGCGGCGCAAATCTTCCCGCGACGATTCCGATTCGCCGGTTCCATCGAGGTTCCGATTGCCCATTCGCCATTCTTGATTCGTCATTCGCCATTCGCGGCCGGTCGACTCGGCCCCAGAATCCTGCTGCGGCCCCTCCGGCCGCGCCGTGGGACCGGTTTTCCAACCGGTCATCCGACCCAGCATCAAGGACAGCCCGCGCGGGCGCCCTTGTCCTAGTTTCTTAGGATCGGCTCCAACTGTCCATGGACGCGGACCTCGGCACGCGCCGTGGCACCGACACACGCTGCGGCTCCGGCATGCGCAGCGGCACCGGCAGGCGCTTCGGCACCGGCTTGCGCTGAGAGACCGGCAAGCGCTGTGGCACCGGCTTTCCAGCCGGTCACTTCCCCGTGTGGCACCGGTTCCCCAACCGGTGATTCCCGCCCCAGCGGGGCGGCGGACTGTTGCCGCGGGTGCAGCGGCGCGGCGGCCACGCCGCCCGCCGCGTAACCCGTGGACAC
>CAZMVD010000096.1:0-16050 GCA_964569425.1 uncultured Phycisphaeraceae bacterium | reverse complement strand
TGCTCTTGTAGCGCTCGTTGACGCGTTCCGATTTCCCGCCGCAACGCCATGAAGACAATCGTCAGGATGACGACCGCGGTTATGCAGCCGATCATCAGGGCTAACAGGGCGTTCGATGCGGCCGTGTCCTGCTCAGCGGCCTGCAGCTGACCCTGTCGATGCTGCTCCGACAACAGGTCGCCAATGACGGCCAAGATATCGTCCATGGCCTGTTGGCTTCGTTGCATAACGCCAAAGGCAATGCTGGTGCCCGGGACCGTCTCGCGACTGAGTCGGACAAGTTCACCCGAAAGGGCCAGTTGATGCTCGATGAGCTGTTCGAGAAAACCAATCTTGCGCGACCGATCGCTGTTAAGCGATAGATGTTGTCGCAGCTGCGACAAGCTCTGCTGAACCCGATTTCGTGCTCCATGAAATGACGCGAGGAAATCCGAAT
Source organism: uncultured Phycisphaeraceae bacterium (assembly GCA_964569425.1). Taxonomy (GTDB): domain Bacteria; phylum Planctomycetota; class Phycisphaerae; order UBA1845; family UBA1845; genus JACQXM01. Next base: position 15,614 of record CAZMVD010000096.1, on the reverse strand, counting down.
GCGACGTGAGCAAATAACCGCGCACACCCGATTCCGCGTTCTGCAGTGTGGATTCGAGCTGCATCAAGGCGGCTTCCTCGCTCCGAATAAACCGGGCTGATTTCGTCGCGTCCTTAAGCTTGAAAACAGTCTGAAACGTGCCTGCCCCGATCCCGATCAGCGAGACCATGGCAAAGGCAAAACCGGCATTTGCCATCGGGATGCGCAACCGGACTCCGCCGGTTTGCGAGAGGCAGACGGCAATGACCCCGAAGCTCAAAAACACGAATGTAGCCGCAGTGTGTACGGCGATATGCGTGGAAGCCCATAAGTCGTTGAGCAATCGCAAGTCATAGACATACCCGATGAGCGCCGCGCCGGCTACGGCGCCGGCGCCCAGCGAAGTGTACGGCGCCCAAACATGCCCGCGCCGCGTCCGCAAAGCGACAAGCGAAACGCCGATTAACACAAAGGCCACGGCAGTCGCAAGAGACATGCGCCCGGCATGTGAGGTAAAAGGCGCTCCGGCTGTCTCTGCAAAGAACAACTGGTCGATACGCAAGTCAATACCGGTCGCATACTCCACCAGCGTGCCAAAGCTGATGAAAACGACGGCGATTCCCAAGACTCGAGAGATGCGCACACGCCGCGCATGGGGATCAGGTGAACAGCTCATCCAAAGGCATGCACCACACAGGATAAAGCAGATGGCGGTGTTGACCTTCATGGTCACCAGCCCGGGAATCACAGATTTCAGCGGCTCGGCGTCGATCAGCCAACCCAGCAGGACGACGCTGCCCACCGAAACAGAGGCCAATCCGACGCCTCTGGCAAAGCGGAGGAGATGGAGGCTGGTAAGCATGTCAGGTGCGTTCATCAATTGCCTGCACAACAAGCCAAGTGACTCGCGGGAGCGACGCGAAAGCCACGGGCGGCCGACCCCTCTGCGAAATGCGACAATCTGCAATCGGCTTCAGGCCGCGCATTCGTCTCGAAACACACTGGCCAGGGTCTGGTGCGGCTGGACGGCCATGAATCTGCGGTCGTCGTTTGGTCACAGAGTTTATCGGGATGTTTGTGCGAGTTGTGAAATGCCGACTCGGCGAGGCGCGCAGTTCCAATAATGAAAGCTGCGCGTGCTGAAACCGGACAAACTTCGTTTACCGGAAATGAGTGGCAACCATGAGACGCGCTGTGGCTATCGGACCGGCCAATTCATGAACATCGTCGTACTGCGCCGGCTCCGTTCAGCGCGGCCGTTGGACTGCAGATAATCCCTGGCATTTCCTCGAGCAGAATTGGCCACTATGAGCAGACCACTGGTTGCAGCATTAACGGGGTCCCGATGATTGCCCCCGACACCGTCGGCAAACCGCACGCCGCTCATTGCCCGGCTGCGGGTCAAGGGCGGCACCGGGCCGGCGCCGCTGACGGTGCAGTTCTACGACGTTTCCGCCGGGGAGGTGACCGCCTGGGCGTGGGACTTCGACGGCGACGGGCTGCCGGACAGCACCGCGCAGCACCCGACGCACACCTTCGCCGCGCCGGGTGTCTACAGCGTGACCCTCACCGTCGGCGGCCCCGAAGGCACCGACACGGCCATCGAAGTCGGCGCGGTGAAAGCTCGATAGAAACTGCCGGCGCTGGGCCCCCCGCCGGCGCGGCGCGGAGCCGGGCGGATTGAATCGAAGCACCTCGATGGATGCGGCCGAGGCGACGGAGCGGTGGCAGCGGTTTTGCGCGGGCGGGGAGGGTGCGGCCTTTGACGAACTCTACCGAGCCTATCGCGTACGGGTGGTGCGGTATTGTCGGGCGCGGCTGCATGACGAGGAGGCCGCGGCGGACATCGCGAACCAGCTCTTCGCCTACCTCTACCTGAAGCGGCCGGCCTGCACCGGCAACTTCGAGTCGCTGCTTTTTCACTACGCCCGGCAGTGCTGCCTGAACTTCCGCCCGCGCCCGCCGACCATCCCCCTGGCCGACTGCCCGGCGCCGGCGATGCTGATGGTCGATCCCGCCGACGCCGCAGCCAAGATCGAGCACCGCCGCCGCGGGTGGCAGGTCACGGCAAAGAGCAAGGGCCCTTGCGGCGCAGGCGCGGTTGCCCGGCCCCTGGCGACTCGGCCTCCTCGGCGTTCTCGGCGGCTCGGTAGGCGCCGGAATCGGTGAGGGGCTCCTCTACTCAACGAGGCCATCCGCCTCCGCCGGAGCGACGTCGGTCGACACGGTCATGGCGACATCATACACGATCAGTTCGTTTCTGGACGACGCCGCAAAGAGTGTCCGGCGCATGGCAGCCGGGTACGACGCTACGTCGTTTCGCGCTCATCGCCCCGGCCGCGTGCGGCAGCGCGGCCGATCGCCTGCTCTCCAAAGCGGTCACGGATCGCGTCCATCGTGGTGTCGAGCCGATCGTGCGTCGACGCTTCCATTGGCTCGAACAGGCTGAGTTGGATTTCTCTCGTCGAAGCGAGCTGTGACACGCCGACCCCGATGAGACGGACTGGTCGCGGGCGAGTTTCTTGCCACGCTTCGAACAGCTGCACGGCCACATTCCAGTGGGCATCGGTCTGATCCGTGGCTACAGGCAGTGTCGCACGCCGCGTGAACGTGCTGAAATCGCCGTATCGGATCTTGAGAACGACCGTTCGAGCAACGAGGCCGTGACGCCGGAGCCTCCGAGACACCTGTTCGACCTGCTCAAGTATGACCGACCGCAAGTGCTCCCGATCCGCGATGTCCGATGGGAACGTGACTTCATGGCTGATGCTCTTCGCTTCACGATCCGGTAGAACTGGTCGATCATCGATGCCGCGCACGAGCTGAAAGTAATGCTCGCCGGCCTCACCAAAGTGTTGGCGGAGTGTGGCGGGTGAAAGGCCCAGGGCATCGCCGAACGTATGAACGCCGAGGCGCTCGAACTTGGGCAGGATTGCCTTCCCAACCCCCCAGAGGCGTGAGATGGGCAAGGGAGCCAGAAAGCTCTGGACATCGGCCTCCTTGACGACCACAAGCCCATCGGGCTTTTGCAGGTCGCTGGCGAGCTTCGCGAGAAACTTGTTCGACGCAAGCCCCACCGACGCGGTGAGCAGTATCGCCGACCGAACACGGTCCTTGAGCATACGCGCAATGTGCTCCGCAGGACCGAGAAGGCGTTCACAGCCGGTCACGTCAAGGAACGCCTCGTCGATGGAGATGGGCTCGACCAAGGGCGTAGCTTGCTCAAGAATCTCGAAGACCCGGTGCGAAATCTCCGTATAGCGTTCCATGCGCGGCCTCACGACGATCGCCTGAGGACACAGGCGTATCGCGGCTGCCATCGGCATCGCGCTATGGCAGCCGAAGGAGCGCGCTTCGTAGCTAGCGGTGGAGACGACACCGCGGCCCTTTGGATCCCCTCCGACCAGCAAAGGCTTGCCGCGCCACTCGGGATGATCAAGCTGCTCGACGGCAGCGAAGAATGCGTCCATGTCGAGGTGCAGAATTCGACGCCGGGTCGCGCGATCCATGAGGTGCATGATATGACCGACCCGGCCTACCGGCGATGACCGGTTATCCGATTGCATCCGATCCTCGGGCACCGCACCGATTGGGCGGCTTCCAGCCTACGGGGGTGAAAGTCGCCGAGCCTCCAAACGGGTGCTTCGGCTCCACGGCAGCGCTGACGCTCGGGTGGCGATCACGGTATCATCTCCCTCCGTTCCCCTGTTGAAGGAGAATGCTCGATGACGAATCGAACCGTCGCGATAACCCTCGCCGCGTTTGTCGGCGCCACCTCATTCCTCTACGCCCAGTTGGCTCCCGAATCCGTTCGCGGGCAACAGGGCCTGGTGGCCAGTTCCAGTGAGATCGCTACCCGGGTCGGCGTCGATATCCTCCAGAACGGCGGCAATGCCGTCGATGCGGCAGTGGCTGTCGGACTTGCGCTGGCCGTCACCCATCCAACCGCCGGCAACATCGGCGGCGGCGGATTCATGTTGGTCCGCATGAACGACGGTCATTGTGCGGCTATCGACTATCGAGAGACGGCACCGGCCGCGGCCGCTCGTGACATGTACCTGAATGAGAAGGGCGAGGTCGTTCCTGGCGCGTCAACGGTCGGCCATCGCGCCGCCGGCGTTCCGGGCTCCGTCGCGGGCTTCGCGCTCGCGTTGGAAAAGTTTGGCTCCATGAAGTGGGCGGACGTGGTCGAACCGGCGCGTATACTCGCGAGCGAAGGCTTCCCCGTTTCGCAGGCCCTTGCGGAAGATCTGCGGGAGGCCGACGCGCTTGCGCAGTTCGCCGAATCACGCCGCATCTTCCTCAACGACGGCAAGTTTTACGACGAGGGCGACACGTTGCGGCAGCCGGAATTGGCGGAAACGCTCGCCCGGCTGAAGGAGCGCGGCCCCCGCGAGTTCTACGAAGGCCGCACGGCGCATCTCATCGTCGAGGAAATGAAGGCCGGCGGCGGGCTGATCACACTGGAGGATCTGCAATCCTACCGTCCCGTCATCCGAGAACCGCTACGTGGCAATTATCGGGGTTATGCAATCATCACCATGTCGCCCCCGAGTTCCGGCGGCGTTGCGCTTATTGAGATGCTGAACATGCTTGAACGGCATGATGTGGCGTCTCTCGGCCATGACTCCTCGGCCAAGTATCACCTGTTGATTGAGGTGATGCGCCGCGCTTTCGCCGATCGGGCGATCTTGATGGGCGACCCGGACGTCGTGGAGATCCCAGTACGCGGACTGATTTCCAAGGAGTACGCCGCGCACCTAAACAAGTCGATTGACCTTCGTCGCGCTACGCCAAGCAGCGAAGTGCGGCACGGGGATCCGATTCCTTACGAAGCGCCTCAAACGACGCACTATTCGATCGTCGATGCGGCCGGGAATGCCGTCGCGAACACGTACACCCTCAACACCGCGTACGGTTCCGGCGTGACCGTGCGCGGCGCCGGCTTTTTGCTCAACAACCAGATGGACGATTTCACCAGCAAGCCGGGCGTGCCGAACGCGTACGGGTTGATCCAGAGTGAACGTAACACTATCGCCCCGGGCAAGCGCCCGCTTTCATCCATGACTCCAGCGATCATTCTTAAGGACGGCAGGTTGTTCATGGTCGTCGGTTCGCCCGGCGGACCGACGATTATAAACACGGTATTACAAGTGATCCTGAACGTCATCGATCACGGCATGAACATTCGCCGGGCGGTCGAATCACCGCGTATCCATCACCAGTGGTTGCCCGACCGCGTGGACTGGGAGCCGTCCGGCCTCGCACGGGATGTGCGCGTGGAGCTGGAGAAGGCGGGTCACCAACTGGCGTCGAAGGGAAGGTTGATTGGCGATGTCCAGGGAATCATGATCGATTTCTCCACGGGCGCTCGCTACGGTGCTTCAGACCCCCGCGGAAGCACGGGCGCGGCCATGGGTTACTAACTCCGGGGAGCCCACGCGAACCGCCTTGCCGGGATCGCCTTCGGTTTCCGGAGTACGACGTTCGCGCCGGCACATTGGACGGCGGTCGAGCGACACAACTCGGGCACCGCCACCACTTGAGCGGTGCCCTCGCGGCACGGTGGGAAAGATGTACAATGAGGAATTCGAGAAGGCATTGGCGAAAGTCGCGGAGAGGCTGGACCTGTTCCTCGATCGGCAGGTCGAGGAGCGGATGGAGGTGGAGGAGGGACTGAGAAGCGGAGGATCACCTCCTCTAACTCCAGCTCGGTCGATGGGATGATGGGTGCTCCGCCGTGCGTAGAGATTGCCCATCACTGTTGCCGTTGCCAGAATCGTAGATTCGGTGGTGTTGAGTGGGTTCCGCCTGACCTCCTGGCCACCCGACCGTTACATCGCCTGCGAGATGAGCAGTTGGTCTTAGGCTACACTTTTGATCACACTTTTTCGGCTGTTTTTTGGTATGTTTTCACCGATTTGGCTGTGTTCGGGTGCTTGCGTAAGTGTTTGAAAACACGGCTTTTAGCGTAGCGTCACGTTTTTCGAAGACTGTTCGACACGCAGGAGTTCACAGGTTCAAGTCCTGTATCGCCCAATCCGTAAGTCGATACTCACCATCGGCTTACAATGGATCGTTTGGCCGGGGCACCCACGGTGCGCCCTGAAGATGCCGAAGTGATGTAATTCGACTATCACGTCAGCCCCGCACGCGAAACGTCCGACCCGCCTCGATTTCCTGCCCGGCGAATCAGACAAGACCCTGATGGCCACTTCGCGATCGGTCCGCGCGTCCCGCGCGCGGTAATTCCTGCCCATGTCACCGGCACCGACGATGTGGTATATACGCCGGCATCGGCGCGAAGCATATCCCAGGGGGAGAAAACCGTCCGGATGCCTGACTCAGTGAGACGCGATCGTTTGCGGCGGGCAAGCGCCAATAACCCCGAAGAAAAGGGCGTTTTTCGCCATTCAAAAAGTGACAATCATTTGGCACAACACCGGAGAGGGGGGGATTCGAACCCCCGGTACGGAAAAAACCGTACACTGGTTTTCGAAACCAGCTCCATCAGCCGCTCGGACACCTCTCCCAAACCGCCGGACCACCATCAACTTCCCGGGCTCGCCCCGCGGGGGTCGAAGTGTAGTCCACTCGGACTGGTTTGAGCAAGGGCGCAGGATCGCCGCGCGACTGCCTCAGACGCTGTTCGACGAAATGCACCGGATCGGCCCGCTTCTGCCCTATGCATCGGCCAGCATGGCGCGGCGGACGGCGGATCGGCGCTCAGCGTCACGCAGGCCGATTCCCGTCTGAAGCACCTGCAACGCCCGATCGGAAATGTTGCCCAGGTGACGCTGCAAGGCGAGACTGTCGATCTCCTCCTCCTCCGTCGGCAGCGTGTTTTCTTCCAACGCGCCCATCAGCGTAAAGGAGGAAACGTGAACCTCATAACGAGAGATATCGGCAAGGGCTCTCTCCCAATCCTCGTGGCCGAGTGCTTCACTGCGAAGCATCTCACGAAGGTCGAGAAATTCCTCGGCGAGCGTCGGGGATTTGATTTCCACCCCGCCCATCACCGTCAGGAAAAACTGCCGGTTGGGCCTCTCCGGAGCCTCTTTCGGACGGTGTCGCTGAGCCAGGATCTGCCGCGCCACCGTCGGCCGGGTCAGTTCCTGTCCCCCCATAAATGTCAAATAGACCTTTTTTTCGAGACGCAGACGTCCTTCGTGTCCCGACATGATGCATACATGAATCATGGTCCGTCCTCACGCCTGGCTTCGGCCGCGCCCCGCGGCTGCTGCCCTCCTATTCGATTCCCCCCGAAGAATATTTGTGGCGAAACCGCCCGGAAATCCTTGTACCGGCCCGTCATCCTTCGGTGAGCCGATTCACGGCCTCGCGGTACTTGGCCGCCGTATTGGCCACAATGTCTTCCGGCAGCGCAGGGCCGGGTGGGTTCTTGTCCCATCGGCCGGACTGGATCAATGTGGTGAGGTGGTTGCGCACGTACTGCTTGTCGAAGCTCTCCTGGTCGCGGCCGGGTTGGTACCGGTCCGCCGGCCAGAAACGGGATGAATCAGGGGTAAGCACTTCGTCGATCAGCAGGATGTCGTCACCTCGCCGGCCCCACTCGAACTTGGTATCCGCGATGATAATTCCCCGCGTGAGGGCGTAGGCCGCAGCCCGATGATAAAGCTCCAGGCTGCGATTGCGCAACTGCGTCATGACTTCACGCCCCACCTGGGTGCAGGCCTGATCAAACGAGATATTCTCGTCGTGACCAACGTCCGCCTTGGTCGCCGGCGTGAAAATCGGCTCGGGCAACTTGTCGCATTGCCGCAGACCGCCGGCGAGCTTGATGCCGCACACGGCTCCGGTGTGCTGATAATCGGACCAACCGGATCCGGCGAGGTAGCCCCGGACCACGCACTCGATGGGAACCACGCTGGTTTTGCGGCACCGCATGGTCCGCCCGCGCAGTTGGGGGAGGTGGGCTTCCAGCCCGGCCGGCGCGCAGCGCTCTATCACTTCAATGAGATGGTGCGGCACGCTGCCCGCGAAGAAATCAAACCAAAAGGCCGATAGCCGGGTCAGCAAAGCGCCCTTTTCCGGAATCGGAGTCGGCAGCACCACGTCGTAGGCACTGATGCGATCGGTTGCGACGAGAAGAATTTCGTCACCCAGATCATACACGTCGCGTACCTTCCCGCGTCGAACAGGATAGGCGGTGAAATGGGTCTGGGTAACCACTTCAGGGGCGGGCGCAGCCATGGCTTCCTCCTTCTTTGAAAACCGGCTCTCAGGATCGGGGTCCGAATCCCTTATACCCGAAGTCGGGCAGAAACAAAAAGCCGACCGCGCCTTACCGGTCCCCTTCCACCTGCCCGGCGCCCCCGGGGCGCTCGACGCTGGCCGGTAGATTCGGCATAATGCCCCAGCGCTCTCCTCTTGCGAATTTTGGATGCGTAAACGGTGGCAGGTGGCCGCCAGGCGGAGCGTCGTGAACCGGTAGGACCAACCTGAGGATCAGAACCGCATACTAAGGCACTGAATGTTATCGTTCGCGGTGTATTCCGACGGCAAACTCGCAACGTCTCTGAACCTGACCGGCGCCTACGCGCTCGGCAGCGAAGACGTCCCACTTCGCGCGGAGATCAGTTTCAAGGCCGGCGTCATTCATTGCGCCAAACGGGCGGCCGGACCCGCCGGGCTCGCCTTGTTGTGGAAGGTGCGTGGCGCCGGCGAGATGATCGTGGAAACGGTCCGGCTTCAGGAACGCAAGGAGCCTTACATTCTCCAGGTGGAACTGACCCGCGGCAGGCTGATGCGCATCGCCCAGAAGCTCGAAGATTGGGGTGCGGCCGATCTGGAATCCGCTGCCGCCGCGCTGGAGCAGGTGCGCCGCGCGCGTGACTTGCTGATCAAGTCGCTACAGGCTGAGTCGCCCGAGGAAGCCGCCGAAGTCGCGGAACAGGCCCTTGGCGAGGCCGTGGCAGCGGGCGAAGCGCTGACCTGTACCTATGCGGAGTACACCCTGGCGCGCCGCCGCCAGGCAGGGGCCTGGCCCCGTCGACTGGTCGGCTGCACCATACCCTTGCCGGCGCAACCTGAATCCGTTCGCCCACGCATCGTGGGCACGTTTGACTTTGCAACTGTGCCCTTTGCCTGGCGCGATATTGAGCCGAGCGAGCAGACATTTCAGTGGAAGGCGCTGGATGCGTGGGTGGAACAGCTCTCGCGGCACCGCATGGCCCTGAAGGGGTCGGCGTTATTGTCGTTCAATGAGCGCTGTGTTCCCGACTGGCTGTTCATTTGGGAACACGATTTCGATACTATTCGAGACTTGGCCTTCGAACATGTACGGCGCGTCGTGAATCGCTATGGACAGTACATCCAGGTTTGGGACGTCATTAGTGGAATTCACGCCCAGAACTGCTTCACCTTCAACTTTGAGCAGCTCATGGAATTGACGCGGATGACCGCCGCCCTGACCAAGCAGACCTTCCCTCGCAGCGTTGCCCTGGTGGACATCGTGGCGCCCTGGGGCGAGTACTACAGCCGAAACCAGCGGACCATTCCTCCGCTGCTCTATGCCGACATGGTCGTGCAGAGTGGCATCAACTTCGATGGATTCGGCGTGCGTTTCCAGTTCGGCCCGGGTATGGACGGTTGGTTTGTGCGCGACCTGTTTCAGATTTCGTCCATGCTCGATCATTTCGGCAAACTTGGGCGGCCCGTCCACGTGACGGCTGCCGCCGTGCCGTCCGCCGCCGTGGCACCCACCGGCGGAGAATCGCCTTCTCCGGCCCTGACGGGCGGCTCGTGGCGCCAGCCCTGGACCGAAACCACGCAGGCCGAATGGCTGCGACGGTTTTATGAAATCGCGCTGAGCAAGCCGTTTGTGGAGTCCATCTCGTGGGGATCGCTCGCCGACGTTCCCGGTGCGACCATCGCCCATGGCGGACTCTTGCGCAGCGATCTCGCCCCTAAACCCGCCTATCAGGAATTGACAAAACTGCGCAGCGAACTTTCCGGATCATCCCGTCGTGGGTAAGGGTGCTGGCCCGCGGCTCACGGCAACATTATCGACACTCACTTGCCCGCCCAGCGCGGGCGCAAGGGCCGGCTGGTAGACGAGAAAGAAGGCGCCGGAGCGTGCTTGGGACCGGCTGGTGGCGGAACCGCTGGCAACGCGGTTCGGGTTCCGGGAGCGGTGCTTCCCGGCTCCGGGATCGGGATGTTGAGTTTGGCGCCGCCGTGCGTGTTTGCGTGCGAAAGGCGATTGACGAGCTGGCGATCCTGGCGCCGCCAGTGGTCAATCACCGTATCAATCTCAAAGTCCACACTGCCGAAACTCCACAGCTTGAAGAAATCGGCGTTGGCGCTTTCCGGTGACGGCTTGGGCATATCCACCAGCGTTCGCATGGGCATGATGACGCTGTCACCGATGACAAATGCTTCGCCAGGCCGCAAGATCGGAAGCATCTGGATCAGCCCGGAAAAGTGATCGCTGACGATCTTGGCGACGTACGCCTGATCGTCCGGGTTGCTCAGCCGCATTGCCACAAAGCTGTTGCATTGGGCCAGCACCGTCTCGGACAGCTCCGAAGGCCGTTGCGACACAATCATCGCCGATACGCCGTACTTGCGCCCTTCCTTGGCCACCCGCTCGACGGCAATCCGGGCGAAACTGGTACCGCGTTCCGGCAGGTGGCGCGGAATGTAATTGTGCGCCTCTTCGAACACCAGCAGCATCGGGTGTCGCTGATCGACCGGCGTCCAGAAGTTCAGGTCGAACAGGAGCCGGGTGAGAACCGCCACGGTCACGTCCACGATTTCATAGGGAATGCCGGACAAGTCGATGATGGTCAGGTTACTCCGCGGGCTGACCCGCCCCGTGAGCAGCCGGATCAGGTGGTTCATCAGGCTGGAACTCTGTCCCGCGCTGGCCTCCTGTTTGAGGTGATCGCGGAAGTAGGGCGACCCCATCCCATGTTCGATGGGTTTCAGCAGAAAGCGATAGCGCCGGTCGTTGAACAGTGTGTCGATGCGGTCGATCAAACCCAGCAGCTTGCCGAAGTAGAGCGGGTGCGGCGTTTCGCCCTCCGGGTTTCCGCGGTTGAACTGGCAGCGTTTCACGCGCATCAACTGCTGCTGTTCCTCGATGGGCAGCGAACGCAACGCAAGCTGGCTGAAGGCGAGGTGGTCGTCATTGAGCACGAAGCGCGCTTCGTTGAGGTTCTCTGCGTAGGTCTTGAACAGGTCCAACGAGAAGTAGATCGGCGTATCCAGCGTCAGCGCCTTGGTCAGGTTCAGCTCTCGCGCCGCGTCCTGCTTGAACTCCAGCAGCGCTGACCGCAGGAACGAAATCTGCGTGCTGATGTGCAACGGGTTCGATCGGTCGACGAAGATCGCCTCCAGCTCCTCATACTTGAGCAGCCAGTACGGCAGCACCAGGTCGTCGACCCCGAGGTAGGTCACGTTGGCGTTGAGCTGTCCATCCTCATCGCTGAACGCTGCCCGGTACTCGCCGTGCATGTCGAACAGCACCACCTGGGCCTGGTCGAGGTCGAGGACCTCCTGAAGAATCTTCGCCGTCGTGCAGCTCTTGCCGCCGCCGCTGTTTCCCAGCACGGCCACGTGTTTGGAGAACATCTCGGTGCCGAGCACTTTGACTTCGAACTCGCGGTTCAGGGCAAAACGGCCCAGCGTGAAGCTCTGCGGGTGCTTCGAGCCGCTGAGCAACTGGTCAAAGGTGCCGAAGATCGCTTCGAAGTCCTTTTTGACGGCGACCCAGACGTCGTCTCCCACGATGGGATACTCGTTGACGCCGCGGACGAATCGACTCGCCTTGATCTCGCCGAGCAGTTGAATCTGCATAATGAGCTGCGGCTGCACTTCCACTACCGCCACCTCTTGACGCCCCAGCCCGGTAACAAACCCGACAATGGTGCGATCTTCGATGGGAATGGTGACATAGGAGCCCAATTGGCCCACGCGGTAGTTCTCGCCTTCGATGAGTATGTTGAGGTCGGGGGTGGTAATCATGACGTCAACCTGCCCGCTGTTGACGCGGATCACGTTGCCGATCTTGAGCGGATTCATCAAGGCGTCTCCAGAAAAGACAGGCGCATGGCGATTCGGTGGACTCGTCGGCGTCACGCGGCCGGCGCGGACGACCCACGCTTCCGCGATCAATCCGACCTTCGAGGACAGTCCCCATCGGCCGCCGTGTCATCGGTGCGGCGTTGCCCTGCTGAGATTATCGAATATGTAGCGCCCCCGGCGAAGCAACTTCCCCCCGAGAGTGCCTCCGGCCGATAAGACCAACCGTTTGCCCCGTCGCCGCAGGCTTCGAACCCATGTGCATGTCTAAGGGGCATCGCCCCTCCCAATTGACTGCACTCACAACTTCGCTCGACCGGTACGACAGTTTCGTCCGAATATCTGATGGGAGGGTTCGGGTGCGTGCGCCACGAACGCAAGGCGAACCGGTTCGGTTCGTGTCGTCAAGTAGTGCAAAGGCAAGGGTCGCTGAACAGATCACGTTGGCGCTCCCAGCAACATTTGTTCGCGGGACACTTTAGTTGGCCGTAAAGATCGGTTTAGCAAAAGGTTAGAGGAATTTTTTCGATTTTTTTTCTTGCTTGGCACAGAAAATGCTATATAATCGCACCAATCGCTCGGGCGCGCTGAAACGGGGATTCGGCCGGTCGCGACACCCAAAGGCAGAGCGCGGTCGATGAGCGGTGATCGAAATCGAGGTTGGACAGGTTGATTTGAGAATCTTTCCGGGTTTGTGTTGATTCTCGATCTCCTGCCGATATAGAATCAGATGCCTGCGATCGAGCGGTGGCGAAAGCCGCGAAGCGGGCGAAAAAGAGCTTCCACTCGCTGCGGCACCCTTGACCGCGCCAATTACTTACAGGGTGCCGCACGCCTTTTTTACGGGCGCCGATTTTTCACCCGCGCCCCGCTCCCGATACCCTGGCCCGCCTCGCCTTTGCCTGACAGCCTGCGGCTTCGTAGCATGGCGGCGGTTCCGAGGAGACTTGCACGGTTCGCGCGCCTGATTGACGCGGCGCGCCGATATCGGAAAGCGTAAGAAGCGCGGGATTTTGCCCGCGCGGAGTTGCAGATGTACAAGATCGGCAAACGACTGAAGCCCATCCTCCTGCCGGGGCGGCGTTTGAATCCGGGCGCCGTCGCACTGGCAACCGCGATGGCGACGTGGCTTTTCCTCTATACCCCCCGCGCCGAAGCCTACATCGGCCCGGGCGCCGGGTTCGCCGTCGGATCGTCGCTGGTCGCCTTTTTCCTGGCCTTTCTCTCGGGGTTCGCAGCGCTGTTCCTGTGGCCCATCCGCTTTCTGTTCCGCTATTTGCGCGGACGGAAAGCCATGGCCCGGGCGCGGATCAAACGCTGCGTAATCCTCGGGCTGGACGGCATGGAGCCGACGCTGGCCGAGAAGTTCATGGCCGAGGGAAAAATGCCCAACCTCTCCCGCCTGAAGGAGCAGGGCACGTTTCAACGGCTGGGCACCACGGCGCCGCCGCTGTCGCCGGTGGCGTGGTCGACGTTTCTCACCGGCTGCAATCCGGGCAAGCACAACATCTTTGATTTCCTCACGCGCGATCGCAAGAGCTACCTGCCGCTGCTGTCGTCGGTGAGTATTCGCGAGCCGACCCGCGCGCTGAAGATCGGGCGCTATCGCATTCCGCTGGGCAAGCCGGACATCCGCCTGCTGCGTCGCGGCGTGCCCTTCTGGAATGTGCTCGGCGAGCACGGCATCTTCAGCAACGTCATTCGCGTGCCCATCACCTTTCCGCCGGAGCGCTTCCGCGGCGTGCTGCTGTCCGCCATGTGCGTGCCCGACCTGCGTGGGACGCAGGGGACCTTCTCCTTCTACAGCACGGCCGCGCTGGACGAGGAGCACATCGGCGGCGAGCAGATTCGCGTGCAGCGCGAGGGCGATACCGTCCGGTCGCACCTGGTCGGCCCGCCGGGCGACGCCAAGGACAACGGCGGGAACCTGACCTGTCCGTTCACCGTGCGCATCACCGGACCCGGCAAGGCGATCCTCACCATCAACGGCGACACGCACGAACTCAAGGCCGGTGAATACACGCCGTGGGTCAACGTAACCTTTAAGGCCGGTGCGGGCATCAAGGTCCGCGGCATCTGCGAGTTCTTGTTGCAATCCACCGAGCCGGAATTCGCGCTGTACGTCACGCCGGTGCAGATCGATCCCAACAAGCCGGCCATGCCCATTTCGCACCCGGCGGTGTTCGCCACCTACCTGGCGAAGAACCAGGGGCAGTTCGCCACGCTGGGGCTCGCCGAAGACACCTGGGGATTGAACGCGCAGATCCTCGGCGACGACGACTTCCTTCACCAATGTCTTGAGGCGGACAGCGAGCGCGAGCGGATGTTCTTCGACGCGCTCGAGAAAGTCCGCCGCGGGCTGTGTGTGGTGGTGTTCGACGGCACCGATCGCATCCAGCACATGTTCTGGCGCTACATCGACCCGCAGCACCCCGCGCACGACGGACAGGCGCCGCAGCAGCACCGCCACGCGATCGAGGAACTCTACGCGCGCATGGACGAACTGGTCGGGCGGACCATGGCCGAGTGCGACGATGACGACACGGTTCTCATGGTCATCTCCGATCACGGCTTCAACCCCTTCCGCCGCGGTATCGATCTCAACGTGTGGCTCGAGCAGAACGGCTACCTCGCGCTCAAGCCGGACGGGCGCGGGAAAAAGTACCTGGCCGGGGTGGACTGGTCGCGCACGCGGGCGTTCTGCCTGGGGCTGGCGGGCATCTGGCTGAACATCAAAGGGCGCGAGGCGCAGGGCATCGTGGAACCGGGCGAGGCCGACGCCCTGCGCGACGAACTGTGCGCCAAGCTGACCGGTATGCGCGACGAAGCGAAGGGGGAAGTCGCCATTCATCGCGCGTTCAATGCCCACAAGATCTACACCGGTCCGTACAAGGTAGAGAGCCCGGACCTGATCGTCGGCTACCAGCGCGGCTATCGCGTGAGTTGGGAGGCGGCGATCGGGCAGGTGACCGACCAGCTTTTCCACGACAACACCAAGGCGTGGAGCGGCGACCATTGCATCGACCCCAAGCTCATCCCCGGCGTGCTGTTTTGCAACCGGCGGATCGAAGCAACGCAGCCGCGGCTGATGGACCTGGGCCCCACGGTGCTCGACCTATTCGGCGTCGAGGTGCCCGCCCACATGGACGGCAAACCACTGCGGGTGGCGGAGGGGGATGGTGCATTCCCACCGAATGGGCGGCTGGCGGCGGTGGCGGCGCGCGGCACGGCCGCGCCGGTTCCGGCGTGATTTTGCGGGGGGCGCGCGGGGCAGACGAAACGTCGAAGAGTCAAAACGTCGAAAAGTCAAAACGTCAAAACGTCGAAACGTCGAAACGTCAAAAAGTTGAAACGTCAAAAAGTCAAAAAGTCAAAAAGTCAAAAAGTCGAAAAGTCGAAAAGTCAACAAATCAAAACGTCGAAAGCCGAGACCACGCCATTTGCCATCGTGCCGGGTGGACTTGCGCGCTCAAACTGGTGCATTTCGGTGTCGTTGTGCGCAGGGGCTGGGGGGCGGCGGCGACGCACAAAGTGGGTTTTTGACCGGTTGCGGGGCGTTTTTCTTGATTCTGCGTTTGCACAAAACG
>CAZMVD010000095.1:0-16393 GCA_964569425.1 uncultured Phycisphaeraceae bacterium | reverse complement strand
CCGAGGGGGGTCATCCTCCCGCGCACACGCGTTTCGCGCGAAACACGTTTCCGCCACCCCCCATCCTCCCCCATTGCCAAGGGGGGACCGAGGGGGGTCATCCTCCCGCGCACACGCGTTTCGCGCGAAACACGTTTCCGCCACCCCCCATCCTCCCCCATTGCCAAGGGGGGACCGAGGGGGGTCATCCTCCCGCGCACACGCGTTTCGCGCGAAACACGTTTCCGCCCCCGGGCTTTCGACGTTTCGGCTTTCGGCGTTTCTCGCGCAAGACTGTTTCACGTGAAAAAGGCCTGCGCCCTCCCACTCACACCCCTGGCCTCACGCCTTTTCTGTTGCCTGCTGCCTTGCATCCCGCCTTCGGCGTTTCGGCTTTTCCGTGATGGACCGTTTCACGTGAAACACCTTTGCGCACCCCCGTCTCGCTTCCCACTTCGCGCCGCCCACCTCTCGCCTCGCCCGTCGCCTGTCGATCCTGCACGCGCGCTCCACCGTCCCCGCCCGCGACATTTATCGGCCACACCCCCTGAAGTGCCATAGCGTGGCACTCCACTTCCCGCCCCGCCGCCCGATTATCGCCCCCTCCCCGTCAAGTGCCACGCCATGGCACCGTCCGAGAAGCAGGCATCGCGCATTTTCTGCCCCCGGCATTGGACAGCACCGTGCCGGATATCTTACGGTTGGTTCACTCACTGCGATTCGGCGCCTGGCCGCCGATTCGTCGGTCGTCGCGCCGCCTTCGTGTGCGACGGAACCCGACGCGCATTGTGCAACGACAGGTCCTTTCAGGCCGGGAAGAGGAGGGGGAAGGCATGTTCCACAGAGGTCCATCATCGAGAAGGTGTCTCAAGCTCTCGCTCTGCGCCGCCGCGCTGGGCATGGGCGTCTTGCTGAGCACCGCGCCCCAGGCACGCTCCAGCGGTTTTGGGGTCGAACCGATCGTCAAGGTCGAAGAGGATTGGGTCCTGATCCTCAATGAGCCCGACGACGGTATCGATTCACCGCAATTTCACACCGTCATCTCGCCGTTCGCGCACGCTGACTCGTACTTCGCCCAGGTGCTGTGGAATTACCGCGAGCAGCCCGATTTCGTGTCCGGCGGACTTCAGCTCCAGAGCTACGACGGCGACACCCGCTTGCTCAGCCGCAGCGTCGGCTATCGCCAGCTCAGCACCACCGCCGAAACCATTTCCTGGACCCAGGCGATGGCCACCGACGGCGCGGTGCTTCAGGTCGAAGTCAAGAACGGCGTCTCCTCCACCTGGGGCACGTTCGGCAAGGACATGTTGATCACCGTCGACGTGGCACTGCCGTTCCTCAATGACTACGACACAAACGTCTCGGCCGACAATTCGTCGATCACCTTCGGTTCCAATCGTGTCGACCGCCTGATGATCACCCAGGTCCGCCGATACGGCACCAGCGGATTGCTGTCGGTCGACTTTACCCCGCGCATTGTCTTCGACCTTGACGACCAGGACTAGCGTAACGGCGGCCGCGGCTCCCCGCGTCGGCGGCAGGGGAGCTGCACAATCTTGGGGGAAGAGTGCCGCCGGTGCTGATACCGGCCTGCATCGGCCGCAGGAGCAATGTGATGAAGCACATCCGAGGAAAACACACTTATCGCAATCGGCGACGCGGTGTGACCGCGCCCCTGGTCGTGGTGGTCGGAACCGTCATACTGGCGTTTTCCGCCCTCACCATCGACGTTGGACTGATGTACAACACCCGCGCCGAACTGCAGCGCACGGCCGATGCCGCGGCGCTCGCCGGGGCCATGCGTCTGATGAACCCCGATCGTCTTAAAGGATCGGCCGACCTCGCAGCCGCCATTGCCGACGCACGCGTGAAGGTCGGCGAGTATGCAGGATACAACAATGTTCATGGCGACAGCCCCGAGGTCATGACCTCCGACATTGTCGTGGGCTATTTGAGCAATCCGTTCGACGCTTCGGAAACGCCGGCCTTCGATGATCCCTCCCGTTTCAACGCGGTTTCCGCGCGGGTCCGGCGCGACGACACCGGCAACGGCCCCATCGAGTTGCTCTTCGCACGCATCTTCGGACGGCAGAATGCCAGCATGACAGCGAACGCCACGGCGGCCGCGATGGACGGCATCGAGGGCTTCCGCGTCACAGACACCACGGGCAGCGCCGGACTCATGCCCTTCGCCCTTCGCCTGACCGCATGGCAGAACCTGCTCAACCTCAGTTTCACGACCGGCGACAATTACTCTTACGATGCCGACACCGGCACCGTCGCGAATGGCTCGGACGGCGTGTTCGAATTGAACCTCTACCCCGGCGGCGGCGCCGGCCAGCTTCCTCCGGGCAACTTCGGCACCGTGGACATCGGATCGCCCAACAACAGCACCGCAGACCTGTCGCGCCAAATTCGTTACGGGGTCAACGCCGATGATCTTTCCTGGTTTGGCGGCGAGTTGCGCCTTGGTCCCGACGGCACTCTGCAACTCAATGGCGATACCGGCTTGAGCGCCGGCATCAAGGACGACCTGGCCGCCATCATTGGCCAGCCGCGCTCCATCCCGCTGTTCACCACGGTCACCGGCCCTGGGAACAACTCGATGTATACCATCGTGGGCTTCGCCGGCGTCCGCATCATGTCCGTCAAGCTCACCGGTTCGATGAATTCGAAACACCTGATCATCCAGCCCGCGATTGTCGTGGACGATTCGGTTCTCGTTGGTCCGGCGTCGGGTTCGAGCTACTTCGTGTATCAACCCGTGCGGATCGTGCGTTAATCCTCTTTCTCTCCATCGGCGCAGAAAGCCCACCGGCGGTGCCCGCTGAGATGCGGGCGCCGCCGGTTGCTTTTCGTATCCTACAGGGCGTATCGAGGGAATTTCCGGTCCTGGTGAAAAGTATGAATGTCCCTTGGGACGACCAGCCGGATAGCTGACAAACAGCGTGGTAGAATGGGCATACCGGGCGAGAAAAACGAGAAACTTTGGCACGATACTGTCATCATGGTTAATATTGGCACTCTACCTGGATTACCAAGGCATCGGCTCGAGGCTGTCAACAATCCCGGCAGATGCGCTATAACGTGTTGTGCCGGACGGGCTTCCGAGACAGTCCGACTGTAATTCACAGGCTATTGAAAAAAGGAACGGAATTCATTATCGTACTTTGACAAGAGTTGGGCCGCGCGTAGACTAATATGACGCGGTTTAAGCGCGGTCACCACTCAGGGGGCAACTCCTGGCGGTTGTGCATCGTGCACCGGAACGGGAGAGGGAAGAAGTGCAGGGCTTCGTCGAAACCGATCGCGCGGTTCGTGCCATCCCAGTCGGCTGGTCATGTGATCAGGCGGCGGATGTAGTGATTCTTGCCGGCAGCATCGGTCTCGAAGAATCCTGGACCGGCGGCACTCCCCGTGCCTTGCTTCCACTTCCCGGCTCTTCCGTTCTTCGACAGCTAATCACGCGACTGGCAGAAGGCGCGCGTCGGTGCATCGTGTGCGCCAACAGCGGCGTCGATGAGTATCGGCGTCATGTCTCCGCAGTCGCCGAACTGCAAGAGCGCGTCGAATTTCAGCAGGACAGCCTCCCGCGCGGAACGGCGGGATGCTTGAAGGATTGTCAATCCAGACTCAATGGGGGCCCGATTCTGGTGGCCGGTGCGTCCGTATGGCTGGAGGATGATCCGCGCTGGATGATCGAACAGCACAAAGCCTCGGGAAACGCACTCACGATATTCTGCATTCCTCACCAGGTCTGGGCGGGAGTCAGCGCGGAAACGCGCTTGCGTCCGGCGGGTGTTTATTGCTGCGATCCGGCCATACTTGAGCATATCGCTCCGGCCGGTTACCAGGACATCAAGGAACAACTGGTTCCGCGGCTTCAAGCTGCGGGTCTTCGGGTGGGCGCGGTGCCGCTACGCGGGCAAACCTATCCGGTGGCCGATTGGCCGACGTACTTGCACGCCGTCACGCGATACCTGGCGCCGGAACAATTCGCAGGCGAAGGTTACGAGGCCATGGCGCCGACGATCTGGCGCGGGCGTGACGTTTACATCGCGCCCGACGCGCGCGTGGTCGGGCCCACGCTCCTGGGCCACGGCGTTCGGGTTGAGTCGGGTGCGGTCGTCGTCGGTCCGACGGTGCTCGGCACTCATTGCCGGGTCGGAGAACGTTCGTGGGTGGTACGTACCATCGCACCGAAGGGAACCGTGGTGCCGGCCGACAGCTCGCTTTGCGATCAGTTGGTGCCTGCGGCGGATATGGCGCTCGAGTCCTCGGCAGGTCCGGCGCGCCGCCGAAGGCGAACCGCGCGCAATGCCGGCTTTCCCGCGCCGGTTTCAGCCGCCGGGCGCGGCGGCAGAATTTCGATGGTCACGTTCGGCGCCACGCTCGCGGTGGCGTTCGTCTGGGCGTTCTGGTCGAACTTGGCGGAATTGTGGTTTACCTGGCAGACCAACGCCGACTATGGGGCCGGGCAGCTGGTGCCGTTGGCCGCCGCGTACATGGTCTATAGCAATCGCAAATCCTGGGAGGGACTGCGGTTAACGATTTCGTCCGCCGGTCTCGGCTTGTTCTGCCTGGGCTGGACTTTGAACCTGGCCGGTTCTTATCTGCTGTTCTCGTCAATCTCTAATCTCGGCATGGTGGTGTGCATCTGGGGTCTGTTCATGACCCTGTTCGGCTGGCACGGTTTCCGGCGTCTCCTGTATCCGCTTCTCTTCCTGGTGCTGATGCTGCCGTTACCCAATCGGGTGCATGACGCTATCATGATTCCGCTCCAGAGTTTCGGGGCGCAGGCCGGCGCGACCATCCTGGAGATCGTGGGTATCCCGGTCGAGCGCTTCGGCAATGTGTTGGAGGTTGCGGGTCAACGAGTTGCGGTTGCCGAAGCGTGCAACGGCCTCCGTATGGCCATGGCGTTCCTTATCGTTACCGGACTTGTGGCGTACATTATTCGACGTCCGATGTGGCAACGGGTTACGGTACTGATTTCCAGCATTCCCATTGCATTGGCCTGCAATGTTGCTCGAATCGTCGTCACCGCCTATCTTTACAGTGTGGGTTACGACTGGCTTGCCCAGGGCGTATTCCACGATGGAGCGGGGTTGTTGATGATGCCCCTCGCCTTGTCGATGATCCTCCTGGAGCTTTGGCTCCTTTCGAATCTCGCGGTTCCGCCATCCGTGGACGTCGAAGCGGGGGATCGCGTCGAAAAGGCTGTGCTCGCCGAGACGGCCTAGCAAACGGCGGATCGATTCCATGAAGACGGCGTACCGACCGGCATTGGTGGTTGTGCTTGCGCTGGTTCTGCTTGCGGTCGCCGGGGTAACGAACCGCTGGGTTCGGGCTTCGAGAGCCGGTTCCGCGCTGACATTCGCCCCACTCGAACGACCTCTTGCCGAGATTCCTTCGGATCTTGGGAACTATACTTCAAGGGATGTTCCGCTGCGCGACGACGTGCTCCAGGCCGCGGGCGTCGATGAGTACATCCAACGTGAATACGTTGACGCCGACCGAGGCCGGCGGCTCCTGGTCTATGTGGGCTATTGGGGTCGGGAGAACACCGGACTTGGTCACGGTCCGGAAGTATGCTACCCGGCCGGGGGGTGGCGGGTCGATGCCCCGGTGCGCGAGATGCCGTTCCCCCGCGTGGCCGGCGTGCTGGACGACGAAGCGCGCCTATCCCTGCACCGGTTCATTCGAATGGAGCCGGAGGGAATCAGTCGTTGTGCGGTTGGGTTTGTGGCGGCCATGAGCGGTCTTCTGCGGCCGACATCGCGCGGCACGTACTGGCATCTGCCGGGTCACCTGTATGGAGAGAACGGCCACTATCTTGCGCAGGTGCATGTCACCGCGTTTCTTTCAAGCGGCCATTGGGAACCGGCCGAGAGAGACATTGAGGAGTTTATGGGCCTGCTGATTCCGGAACTGTTGGCTTGCCTGCCGCGTACTGGGAAGTAAGGTCTGAAGCTCCTTCGCTCGTCGATTTGAGTCTTTATGAAGTCCACTCAAGAGATTGTACTGAGTCACGAAGCCTCCGGGGGTGAGATCATTCCCGCCATGGACGGTTTTCCCGGTGGCCTGCGCGCCGCGCCTGTGGAAGATTCCCTGGCCCAGGCGCTACGGTACCGCTGGGTGTCGTTGCTGTTGGTTACCCTGGTGACCGGTGCTGCGGCGGTGGCGGGGATATGGATGCTGATTGAGCCGCAGTATGAGGTGGAGGCACAGGTCCACGTGCGTGCCGTGGTGCCGCCGATCATGACCGGCGATGCCGAATCCGATATCACGCGGAACTACGTCACGTACATCGGCACGCAGCGGGGGATCATCTACAGCCCGGATTTGATCGCGGTGGCCCTTGAATCGCCGGAGGTGGCGAATGCTCCGCCCCTGGCCATGCCGGGCGACCCGGTGCGCAACGTCATGTCCATGCTGCGGGTGGAGCGGGCCGGCAACACGGAACTGCTGCGGTTGTCGTTGATTGGACAGCAGCCCGACACCCTTTCGGTGATTCTCAACAGCATCGTCAAGACCTACATGAAACGGCAAGAGGACGAAAAGCGCGCCGCGGATGAGCTGGCGCTCAGTTCGCTGCGAAACGAGCAGGCAGCACTGGAAGCGCGGCTCAAAGTGAAGGGCGAACAACTGCGACAGCTTGCGCAGGAAAGCGGACTGCCCGGTCCGTACGAGAACACCAATCCCTACACCAGCGCTGTGGTCACGTACCAGGGGATGTTGACCGACGCCCGCAAGGTACGGGCGGTTGCCGAAGGGAAATTGCGCGCGATCAGGACGGAATTGGAAAAGGAAGGGGTGGAACTGGTGTCGCTGCCCGGCTTCGGGGACTACGCGGCGCGCGACCCGCTGCTGCTATCCCTCAAAGACCAGGTCCGAACGCTCGAACTGTCCTCGCTGACCGACAAGAACTTCGGTCGCGGACCGGGGCACCCTGAGGTGGCAAGCCGACCCCAGCTCCAGGCCGCTTTGCGCGAACAGATCGTTTTGCGAGAGAAGGAACTGCGGGAGCTCTTCCTGCTTACGGAAGTTCAGCGGCTGGAATCGGAGGTCCGCGACGCGGGAATCACGGAGAAAGTCGTCGAGGCAGAACTGGAGAAGGCACTATCCGAGCGGTCATCCATGGCGCGACAGGAATTCGTGCTGGAAGATGTTCGCCACGAGCGCGAACAGCTTGAGGCCGCCCTGACGGCCGTGCGGAGCCAGATCTGGCGGGTCAGTGTCGAACAGAACCGACAACCGCGACTGACGCTCAAGTCGCCCGCGCGCGCGCCGAGCGAACCCAACATCGACCGGCGTCCGAAGTACGCCGCCGCGGCGCTGTTCGGCTGTTTCCTGCTGGGCTGCGCTGTGGCGTTCCTGCGTCACCGCATGGACACCTCGTTCCGCAATCCCACTCAGGTTTCTGATCGGCTGGGGATGCGCGTCCTGGGCGCCGTCCAGCAGGTTGCACGAACGAATGGCGCCGCGCACTCCCTGGACCAGGCCATGCGCGAGCCGGTCAGAGGGATCTCGACGGCGCTGCTGGCCGCCTCCACATCGAGTCCGACTCATAGCCGACTTATCACCAGTCCCTCGCCGGGAAGCGGCAAATCGTCGATGGCGATCAACCTGGCACGGAGCCTGGCGGCGACCGGGCGAAGCGTGCTGCTGATCGACGCCGACAATCATCGCCGGGGCGTCTCTCGAAAACTGGACATGGCCGACCAGGCAGGCTTGCGCGAGCTGCTTGATGGAACGGGAACCGAGAGTGAACTCATCCGCAATGGCGAGAATAACCGATTGAAAATCCTTCCGGCGGGCAAGCCGTTCGAGCGGTTCGGCGAGTTGCTGGCCAATCGCGAGGCGCAGGCGCGCCTGCGACAGTTATTCTCTCGATTCGACGAAGTCATCGTGGATTCCCCGCCAGTGCTCGCCAACAGCCACGCCACCCTGCTGGCGACCCTGGTCGACGAGGTGGTGCTGGTGCTGCGTGCGGGTCAGTCTTGCCGCGAGGAGGCGGAGGCGGCCCAGCGGCAACTGACCTCGGTGGGCAGCACCATTGTCGGGGCGATACTCAACGGCGTCGATCCGCGGCGCGTGCCGTACGGGTATGGTTACGGCTACGGATTCGAGAGTGAGTATCAGGACACCCAGACCTGATGCGCAGCGCGGTCGCGCAGTCGACCATCGGCAAGACCACTAGTTCCGCCATGGAGGCGTGTGGACATTTTCAACCGCAACGACCACCAACTCGTGCTGCTTCACTTCGAGGAAAAACCTCTTCTGGAGGTGCTGGATGGCGCGCGCCCGCCGGCGTCCGGTGAGTTACACACACGACACCCGATCGACTGGTATTGTCACTGGGCGATCGGCGCCGTCGGGTCTATTCACGTACTGGCACCGGAACGACTGCGCCCCTCGTTGGGGGAAGTGCTCCCCTGGCCGGGCCCGACGTCCATCATCTGGTACGAAGCGGATGGGTCGTTGAAACTCCCGCCGCTTCCCGGCGACGTGGGTTGCTGGATTATCAACGGCAGCGAGATGCCCATTGTCAACTGGGACGCCGCGGAAGAGGCGGCGGCCCGACATCGGTGCGACGCCCTGGTGTTCGGCCCACCGGGTGCGGTTTCGAGCGCCCAGTATCCGGAATCGCTGGTGGTCGATGCAGCGGGTACGGTCAAGAAGGTCGAGCGTCACTACTTCGATTCTCCGGCGTTTACCGATGTCGCATTCGGCCCGGCGACCTTTGTGTTCGCCGCGGGTCGGTCGACGGGCACTATTATTTCTCACTTGATCAAGCACGGATGGGGTCTGTCGAGCATTCATGCGCTGAGCGATCAGGTCCGCGTGGAGTGGTGCGCCGCTCCGGGAGTGCTTTCGAGCCTCGCCGGGCTGGTGCGTGGCAACGGTCAGCGAAATGGACCATGGGATCGCGATGCCGAGGATGCCGCAGGCGAGCGCTCGGCCGTTGAGATCCGATCGGCACGGAGTAATGCGGCGGTCGAGTGCGCCCCGGGCCCGTTGCGCCCAAACCAGGGCCGGCGACGGCGAACATTGACACGAGAGAAGGACCACTCAGGCAATGCCGAGGCGGACGGACGGGCGGCGGGTCCGTTATTCCCGGGCGCGTGGATGGACCAGAAGTTTCGCGGCGATTGGGGCTATCGCACGGCGAAGCGCGCCCTGGATATCGCGGGGGCCGGTCTGGGGCTGTTGTTTCACATGCCTTTGTTCCTGGTGGTCGCCGCACTGATCAAGTTGACGTCGCGCGGGCCGGTGCTGTATGGCGACTTGCGTCAGGGCCTGGGCGGACGGGAATTTCGCTGCTTGAAGTTCCGGACGATGGTGGCTGATGCCGCCGAGAAGCAGAAGGAGTTGCGGGCGCTGAACGAGGTCGACGGTCCGCAGTTCAAGATATCAGATGACCCCCGGCTGACACCGATCGGGCACTGGCTGCGGCGCTATAACGTCGACGAACTGCCGCAACTATGGAACGTGCTTAAGGGCGAAATGAGCCTGGTGGGTCCGCGGCCCTCGCCGGACCGGGAAAACCAGCTTTGCCCCGGGTGGCGGCGCACGCGGTTGTCGGTTCGTCCGGGGATCACCGGACTGTGGCAGGTGCTGCGACTGCGAAATGCGGGGACGTCGGATTTTCAGGAATGGATTTATTATGACGTGGAGTACGCCCGGCACCAGTCCCTCTGGCTGGACCTATTGATCTTGTTGTACACTCCCGTCACCGTTTTTGCGCCGCATCGTGTCGTCCGCCTGGCGCGGCGGCTGGCACGCCGGGGCATTTGCGTGGAATCAGGGCGCATTCACAGGGACGCAGGGACGAGCCCGGCTGCGGATTCCGTCTCCGCCGCAACCTGATACCGTCCGGCGACGTGAAACGCAGAGACACGGGGGCCTTTCGGGAGATCATCACCCATTATGGCAAACCAACGATCATCGCGTGGTAGGCGAAAGCTGCGCGGCGTAAGACTGCTGCTGGTGCTCCTGCTGCTGGCCGGCGTGCTGGGCGGAGGGGGCTATGTGGCGTACCGCTATCAACGAACGAAGAACACGGAGAAGCTGCTGGCCCAGGCGCGCGACGCCGCCGCAGCCGAACAGTGGGGGGCAGCCGCAACGGCGTACCGCCAATACCTGAACCGCCGCGAGGACGACCAGGAGGCGCTGGCGGCTTACGCGGATGTTCTTTACGAAGAGATCGCGGAGTCTCCGCAGGCCGTGGGAGCGGCGGTTCGCACCCTGCAACGTCTGGTGCGCGGCGAGCCGAGCAACGCCAAGGCACGCGGGCGATTGGCCGAGTTGCTGTTGCGCCTGGGGGATTTTCCCCTGGCCGAGGAACATGCCAAGGTCTGGGTGACCCTGGCGCCCGATTCGTCGGATGCGGTGCTGACCCTCGCAGGGGCACTGCGCGGCCAACGACGACATGCGGAATCGGCCCAGGTGCTGGAGGAGGCGCTGGCGCGCAATCCGCAGTCCGCGGCGCTGTATCCCT
This sequence comes from uncultured Phycisphaeraceae bacterium, assembly GCA_964569425.1. GTDB lineage: Bacteria > Planctomycetota > Phycisphaerae > UBA1845 > UBA1845 > JACQXM01. The sequence goes on along the minus strand of CAZMVD010000095.1, from coordinate 5,910 downwards.
CGTTGCTGGGTCTGTACACCGTGGAGTTGGATCGCCAGGACGACGCTGAAGCGCTCCTCGAGCGAGCACTGGCGATTGGCGAAGACGACGCCTCTGTGCACCTGGCGGCGTTCGCACTGTATTCCACACGGCGGGATTTCGCGGCGGCCGAGCATCATCTCGCTAAGGCGCTGGAGCGCGACCCGAATGGGCCGGCGGTCCTGCTAACCGGGGCATCCTATTACACGGAACAGGGTCGCCTGGAAGACGCCCGTCCCCTGCTGGTCCGTGCCGCCGCGGTGGCACCGAAACATTCCGGGCTGATGCTGGTGCGTGCCACCTGGGCGACGCGAACCGGGGACCCCGATGAAATGTCCTCCGCCGCCGATGCCCTGCTTGCCGCCGCGAGTGATCGCGAACTTTCGCTTGTGGCCCGCGCCGCGGAGTTGTACCTGAACGCACGCCGATTGGACAAAGCCGACGAATGCCTGGCCACGTTGAACCAGTCGACGGAATCGACTGAGGTGATTCGCCTGTGGACGCAGGCGTTGCAAGGCACGCGGGCCCTGTACAGCGGTGCGCCGTTTCAGGCCGTGGCAACGTTGGAGGACGTGCTGCGGCGGCGACCCAGCGATCCGACGACGTTGCGAATGCTGGCGCAGGCGTACTCGCAAACGGAATCCTGGGAAGCTGCGGCGGACGCTTATCGGCGCCTGGTGGCGATTGAGCCGCAATCGACGGGTGTGCGGTTGACCCTGGCCCGGATCGAGTTGCAGCTAGGCCGCCCCGCAGCGGCTCGAAACCACCTGAGCCAACTACCAACGACGACGCCGGGTGAAGCGAACCAGGTCCGCACGGTATTGCTCGCTGCCGACATGATGGATGCGGTCCAGAATCGCCGCGCCCCGGCGGACAATCCGGCCATGGTCGAAGCGCTGCGAACTCTGGCCGCTCAATCACCGCCAGACGAAGCGACCGCACGATCGCTGGCGACATGCTTCGCGTTGGCGGGATACCCCACGGGATTGCGCGAGGTGCTGGATGCGCGGATGGGTGATCCCGAAACGGGGCTGACGATTGCCGCGGAGTACGTCCGGTTCCTGCTCGCGGGTCCGGCGCCGGAATCGGCCGAATCGGTCATCAAGGCGATGGAGGCGCGATGGAGCGAAGCGGCAGAGCCACGAGAGCTGCGCGTGCAATGGCTTGCCGCGATGGGGCGGGTCGAAGAAGCGGAGGCGTTGATCGCGTCGGACGCAGGCGACGATGCGGCCAAGGGGCGAATGTACGCGGCGCTGGGCGAGCGGATGCTGAACGCCAACGATCGTGAACGGGGTTTGGCGGCGTTGCGCCGGGCGGCCGATCTGCGGCCCGGTGATATCGGATTGCGCCAGAGACTCGGTCGACTGGCGACCTCGCAGGAGGAAGGAATTCGCCTGGCGCAGGAAATCCGCGCGGTGGAAGGCGACGCCGGTTTGACCTGGCGCGTGGAGCAGGCCGCCGCGCTGTTGCGGCTCGACCCCACGCCGACATCTGCTGAAAAAGCTGTGCGACTGCTGGAGCCTTGCGTGGCCACTCGACCCAATTGGTCTGCGGCGCACGCACTGCTGGGCACGGCGCATGAAATCGGCGGGCGGCCCGCTGAGGCGACGGAATCCTATCGCCGGGCGATCGCGCAACAGCCCGATCTGGGAGCGGGCCCGGTGGGGTTTCGGCTGGTGCAGGCGTTGAAGCGGCAAGGGCGCTTTGAAGAGGCGGACGCGGCCCTGAGCCGGCTGGCGGAGTCGAGCCCCATGTCGCCGGACGTACTGCGTCTTCAAACCGAGCGGCATCTTCGCGGCAACAACATCACGGCGGCGGCGGAATCGGCGGAGGCGTTGCTGCATCTGCGGAGTTCCGATGCCGAGTGGGCGGCGGTGACGGCGGATCTGCAGATGCGCGCCGGGCAGTCTGCGCGCGCCGAGGAAATCGCGCGCCAGGCGCTGGCTGCGGTGCCCGCTTCGCCATCGCTGCTCTGGACGCTGGCGCGGGTGCTCATCGCGCAGGACCGCAGCGACGAAGCGGAGCAGGCCGTTCGCGCGGCGCTGGCGGCGCACCCGGACGCGGAACATCGCTGGGTGCTGGTGCAGACGCTGGTGACGCTGGGCCGGTCTGAGGAGTCGGAGCGGGTGGTCGAGGAAGCGGTCGCGGCTCATCCCCAGAACTCCGATCTGCTGGCCGGGGCGGCCGAGTTCTGGGCCACACGCGGTCGAAGAGACAAGCAGGTGGCACTCGCGCGGCGCGCGGTGGCCGCACGGGGCGAAGACCCGGCGGAGTCGCTGGCGCTCGCCGAGCTGTTGATATCCGGCGACAGCGCGGAACGGGCGGAAGCGGACGCGATCGTGAAACGGCGCGTGAAGACCGCCCCGGACGATCCGCGTGCCCTGGTGCTCGAAGCCCAATGGCTGATCACGTCGGATCCGCCGCAACTGGATATCGCCGCGGCGGCATTGGAGCGTGCCATTGCCCTGCGCGTGCCGTCGCCGCGCGCCCATCGCCTGTTGACTGCGGTGCACATGCAGCGGCGCGATCTGGCGCAAGCGACGAACGTGGCATCGTCCGGGCTCGCGCAATGGCCCGACGACGTGGACCTGCTCCTGGCGGTGGCGGATATCGCCATGTTTCAGGGGGACTATGAACGGGCGGTCGGGCCGCTGCGCCACGCGCTGGAAGTTCGCCCGCAATGGCCCGCGGCGGTGCGCAAGCTGGCCGCGGTGTACATCAACCTCGATCAGGCGCGGCGCGGCATCGAGTGGCTGGAACGAACGCCCCCGGCGCGGCGCACGCCTGCGGAGGTCGGGGCGCTGGCGCGACTGTACGAAGGCACCGGCGACATGGATCGGGCGGCCGTGCTGTACGGTACCGCTCTGACCCTTTCGGCAGAAGCACCGGAGGCGTTTCAGGAACTCCTCCAGTTTTACGGCCGTCGCGGCGACTTCAAGCGAATCCGGGAAGCGGCCGAGACGCGGCGCGGTTCGGCGCCGGCCGACGCGGCTTCGTGGCTGATCGCCGCGCGAATGTTGAGCCTGCAAGGTACGGATGCCGAACTCCGCCAGGTGGGGCTCGACTGGCTGGAGGCGATCGCGCGCGAGGTTCCCGCCAGTGCTGCCGAGGCGACCTACCACGCCGGCTTGTGCCTGTACAATCAAAAGGATTATGCACAGGCGGAATCGAGATTTCTTCAGGCGGCGCAGCTCGCTCCGCGGTGGGCGGAACCGATCAACGCGCTGGCGTGGCTGTATAGCGAGGATCTCAAACGCCCGCAGGACGCACAGGGCGCGTTGCAGCGGTTTCTGCAGGCCGGCGGAGAGGAGACCGCTGAAATGCTGGACACGCACGGCATGGTGCTCATGCGCCTCGGCGACCTGGAGGGCGCGCGGCGGAAGTTCCTGGAATGCCGGCAGTTGGCCGGTCAATCGCACTCGCTGACGGCAGCGACCTACCACCTGGGGCTGGTGCTTGAAGCTCAGGGCAAGATGGAGGAAGCGGCCACGAACTTCGAGCGCGCCCGGCAGTTGGATCGGAAACTCGGCGGCTTGAGTGAGAAGGACCGGGCGCGGCTGAACCAGCGTTCGGCGCCCGCCGAGGCGGGCGATGCCGCCAGTGCACCCGCCGGGGGCGCTGCCGGCGGCACGGACGGCAACTGAGCCCCATGAAGCGCGACGGAGCCAACATGGTGGACGCCGGAGTGGCCCGCACCGATACCGACCTGACGGTGCGCGACGTGATCGCGTTGATGCGCCCGCAGCAATGGGTCAAAAACATCATCGTGTTCGCGGGTCCGGCGGCGGGGCTGAAACTGGGTTCGCTCGACTCGCTGGCGAATGCGCTCATTGCCTTCCTGGCGTTCTGCCTGACGGCCAGTGCCATTTACGCCATTAACGACACCATCGACCGCGAGGCCGACGCCAGTCATCCGACCAAGCGGAATCGACCTATCGCGCGCGGGGCGATTTCGCCGGTCACGGCGCTGCTGCTGGCGGCGGTGCTGGCGGGCGCGGCGATTGCCGTGGTCGCAACGACCCTCGACCGCGTGACCACGACCATTCTGGTGCTCTATTTTCTGATGATGGTCGCCTATTCTTTGGCGTTGAAGCGGCGCGTGATTCTCGACGTGATCGTGCTGGCCACGGGGTTTGTGCTGCGCGCGTGGGCGGGCGCGGCGGCGGTGGGCGTGCCCGCGTCGGAATGGCTGATCGCGTGCGTTTTTACGCTGTGCCTGTTCTTCGGATTCGGCAAGCGGCGGTGCGAGATCATCATGATCGGCGACCGCGAGGCGGCGGCGCAGCACCGCCCCACGCTGCTGCGCTATACGCCGCAGTTGCTGGGGCACCTGATTACGGTTTCGGCGGCCATCGCGGTGATGACGTTCCTGCTCTATACCATGGAGACCTCGCGCAGTCCGGCGCCGTTTCACAAGGAGCACCTGTTCTTCACGCTGCCGATCGTGGTGTATGGCATCTTTCGCTATGCGATGCTCACGGAGTTGGGCATTCACGCCGGCCCGACGGAGATTATCCTGAAGGATCCGATGATGATTGCGTCGATCGTCTCCTGGCTGCTTATTGCGCTGGGCATCGCCTACCACGATCCGCTGGTCCGCTGGGTGGGGCTGGACCATTGGGTGTGGGGGCCGTAGGTGGTTTTCAGGGTGGTCGCTGCGCGCCAACCCTGGGCTGTGGGGCTGCAACGCCTTGGTGTTGGACACGTCGTCACACGGCGGCGTCTATTCACGCTCGTCGAGACATTCCTGGTGTGGCATGACGGTTTCTTGCACGGTTTGCATCAGGCAGCCCGGAGGCGGCACTGTTGCACGTCACGGCCTCGCCTTGCTTGACCCTACTCGCTGACGGCGGTAGTTTCGGACCCTTGGAATGCCCCCATCCGATGCCAAAGTCGAACGGATCGAGTGGCGCTTTGCCCGGCTGATAATCGGGTACGGTGCCCTGATTTTGCCTCTTCAAAGCAACCCACTGCCTTGTTTGGCACAGGTTCAGCGCAGCGACTCTATGGATAAACACGCATTAATCGAATTGGCCACCACCCGTTTTGGTATTGACGACGATACGGGTCGAAGGCTCAGCGCAGCCGATGAAGTACTTTTCACGGCAATTGCATCGGGCGGCGTCGCGGATTACGCGGAGGGCAACCCAGAGGCCGATAGATTGTCCGGCGCTTCCGACTGGCCAGAAACTCGCGTGATTCACGCCGACAAACTTGAATGGCTTTGCCTTGATACCCAAGCACGGCAGTGGATTACGGCCCGTGGAATTCAAGTAAGAGGTGTCCGAATCGACGGACCTGTCGATCTGAAGTTCGTTCGCTGTCCGTTCCCACTCTCCATCTGGCATTCATCGATCCCTGAGGGTGTGCTCTTGTACAGGGCCGAGCTTGCCGGCCTTCACTTGGACGGCACGCACGTGGGGCCTGTAAAGGCCGACGGCCTGACTGTTTTGGGGACCGTCGCCTTGCGAAACGGCTTTCGGGCGCAGGGTGAGTTTCGACTGATTGGCGCGACGATTACCGGCGACCTGGACTGTAGGCACGGACAGTTTATTAATCCAGCCAGAGTGGCCTTGAATGCCAGCAAGATCAACGTTCGGGGAAGCGCCGTTCTAACCGATAACTTTCTTGCTCAAGGTGAAGTAAACTTCAGCGGCGGCCGAGTCGGTGCACACCTCGAATGCGATGGTGCACAATTCTTCAATCAAGGCACAGGTGGATTTAACGGGGACCACATTGACGTCCAGGGAAGCGCTTACTTCCGAAAGACGTTTGTCCGCGACACGATGATCTCCCTTCGCTCGGCGACGATCGGTGGGAACCTCGAGTTTGATGGCAGTAAGCTGAGCAAACGTGACGGTGCGGTTCTATTGCTTGATGGTGTGAACATTG
>CAZMVD010000094.1:0-16470 GCA_964569425.1 uncultured Phycisphaeraceae bacterium | reverse complement strand
GCGGGCGGCGATATCCGCCCCCGCGGAGAGATTCTCCACCGCGTGCACCACGGTCTTGACGGCGCGCCCCGCGGGGTCGATCCGCAGTATGACCTGCCCGGCGCCGGGCACGTCCTGCACGGTCCCCGCGTAGGAATGGCCCGCGCCGACGAACGTGAGTGTGTCGTCGGCGGAGGCGAACACCGGCCGGCCGATGTCGGCCGCCGCGGCCCCGGAAAGTGACATGCCAAAGTCACCCACCGTGTACAGGCGGGCGCTGCGCTCGCCGTCGGCACCCGCGGTATTGTCCATTTCCTCGTAGGCGATACCCGCAAAGGCGTCGCCCGCCACCAGCGGCCGCGCGTAGCCCGACGGCGCCAATCCCACCAGCGCCCCGCGAAACACGTGCACCGCCTCGGCCAGCGGCACCGTGCGCAATTCCTGATCCACGTAGTGATCGACGTGATGGTTGGAGGTGAGAGCCATAGTCGAGTCTCCTTTCGCTCTTGGGTTCCGGGTAGGCATATGTCGAATGGCCAAACCAGAAGGGCGAGTGCATCGGCATCGCGTCGCTATACAAGCGGCCCGCCCCGGCATTCCTAATTGGCTATTCTGAATGCTGAATTCGAATCGCGTCGGCCACGTAGGCCTCTTCGCTGGTCACGGCCGCCAGTGCCGAGTGGGCACGAAATTCGGCGCGAGCCCGGGCCGCGGAGTGGCGCGTGCGCTCCCCGGCATCGCCCGGACCCGGCGCCGCCAGCGCGCCGGGAACCACCACCACCGGCGCCGTGCGCAGCCACTCGTCGAACAGCGCGCCGTCGCTCGCGGCCAGGGTCTCGGCCCATGCCCGCTGTGCAGAGACCAGCTTGCCGGCGCGCTGCGCCTCGGCCACCCGGTCGGCCACTACGCGGCGGCGGGCCTCTTCCTGAAGCAAAGCGAGCCGCGCCGCCGCCGCAGCAAGAACGTCAGCACCCTCCGCTTCCGGTGGCAGTTCGAGCGATGCCCGCAGTGCCACCAACGCGGCATCGGAATTGCCGTCGCCGGCGTTTTCTCCATTCACAATCGGGGCCATGCCCACGATCGCGGGTTTGTTGGTCAGCGCCGCCGAGTGAATCGCCACCAGCTTGCGGTCCTGCTTCCGAACCAGCGCCACGGGCGAAAGATAGCGGTATTGGCGGCCCGCCAGCATCTCGCGCGCCGGGTCCGTCCAGGCAATGTCCGCCACAACCCCAACGCCCGGCTCAACGACCAGCCGCTTGATCCAGCCCGCCGCCGGCGCCTGACCGTTGGGCGCGGCATACGCACCGCCGAGCGTCTGGTGCTCAAAGTCGATGGGCAGGTCCGTGCCGTGCGCCTCAAACGCTTCGACCACCAGCCGCGCCGATTCCTCATCAACGACGAAAGCGCCGCGCGTGCTCTCCACCGCGCCCCAGGGCGCAAGCAGCACCCGCCCCGGCACCGCGTCGGCGTCCAGCGGCGCAGAACGCAATGCACGGGTTTCCCAATCGGCGGTCACGGGCTTGTCCAGGCTGTTCGTCTTCATGATTGTCAGACTCCCCCAAAAAAAATCCCAAAAAACTCGCAATCACAACATCTACGGCGCGCGCTTCGCGCAACGGGCCAACGGATCAACGCGCTGCGTCGTCAACCTCCGCCGGCAGCCCCAGCGCAGCACGCGCCCAGTCCGGCGAAACAGACAGCCCCAGGCGGTTGATGGCCACGTCCAGCACGTCCGCGAGCGACTTTGCGTCCAACGGCTGCCGAAAAACCCGCCGAAAATGCGGCACCGGCGCTTCCGGACCGAAGTGCAGACGAACCAGCGGCGTAAGCAAATCACGCCGAAGGGTCTGGGATTCCTTCCGGGCATCGTCGGCCAGCAGGTCCTGGCGAACCTGCTCGTGCACCCGACTGGCGGCCACCGAGCCGCTCTGTCCCGCAATGTCGGTGGTCAGGGTCTGGCCCAGCCACGCCTTGGACATCTCGCGGTTGAGAAACTCCACCAGCCGTTCGTACGGCGCGCCGATGGTCTGCCGGTTCGACTCGACAATCTGCAGCTCGACCGCGCGGCTGAAAATCCCCGCGGCGCTGCTCCCCAGCGATTCAAGCATGTGCAGCAGCTCGCGCTTCTCCTCGGCGCTGGCGCTCGGCTCGTAGCGCGCAATGCGCACCGGCATCCCGAAAATCTCCGCGAAAATCATCCAGTCCTTCAACGCCAGGTTCTTCGCCAGGTACACCATGGCGCTTACGCGCAACAGCCCGCCGCGCTGCGCATGCCCGCAAACGCTGTGCGGCGCGTGGACGATGAACTTGTGCGCCGGCGGGGCGATCCCGTCGCGCGGCGCCGCAGCAGTGAGAATACGCACGCGGTCAAATTCGTCGAAGACGATCCGCGTGCCGTCGACCGGCACCAGCGCGACCGGCCGCAGGTCGCCGCCCACCGTGTCCCAGATGATCTCGACCACCGCAATGTTGCGCCCCAGCGCCAGCGAAAGATGCGGCAGGCTTTCCTCCAGGCCGTCAAGCGCCGCGAAAACCTCGCGCGCATAGTCGGCCGTCTCGTCGGCCGCAGTGCGGTCGCGATCGTCCCCCTCATCCGCACTGCTCACGATGCGCCACCGCAGACCCGTCAGCGCCAGACGCCGCGTGTGCGCCACCGCGTACAGGTGCGCGTCTTTCTCCTCCATCTCTTCGAAAAGCTGCATCGCCGATGACAGAGACCCGTCATCCGCCTCGCGCAGGATCGCCGCCAGCCGCGCCGGCGTGAGCCCGGCGCCCGGATAATCGCGGCGCGAATCCTCGGCACGCGGCACAATCAGCCGGCCGGAGCGGGGCCGATCGGCGCGAACGAAACCAACGGCATGGGCGATGCGCGAGAGCAGACTCATCGGTTTCTCCTTGAATGTGTGGGGCGCGCCGCGGGCTTCAGCCCGCGCGGACCGGCGTCAGCGGAACAAGCCCCCGTTTCTACCACGCCCCACAGCGGGCAAATCGCAGCGGACGCGCAACAAGCTGCTCGACCGGCCCGCCGGCCGACTCGGCGGCGTGCAGCGCCAGCGCCGCCGCCCAGAAGCGATCGGCGTGGCCCTCGGCGCTCCGCGGCGCGGAAAGCCGAAAGTGACCGGCCGATGTCACCGTGCGCTCGAGAGAGTGCCAGTCGCGGATGATCCGCTCGTCGGCCGGAATGCGGATGCGCCGGCGCTCGACCGCAATACGCAGCGCGCCCGCAAGCTGCGACTTGAGCGCCGCCGTAAAGGTCACCGCCTCCACGCGATGCGCACCGAAACGCTCCTGCGCCTGCTCGGCCAGCGGCATGCCAAGCCCGCCGGCGTCAATGCAGCAGCGCCGCACCCGGCGCAGCGCAAGCAGCTCGCCAAGCACCGCATGCTGAATCGAAAACGGGGCGACCGCCAGTTCCACAATCGCCACCGTGCTCCAGCCGCGCCCCTCCGGCCGCCGCACGCCGCCGCCACGACTCAGAGACTCCCCCCGCGCCCCCGCGGCCGGGTCCTCGTCGCACGCCAGCACCCAGATGACCGTCAGATCACGATGCCGGCCGATATCCACCCCCGCAAAAAGCTCGCGCGGCTCCGCAGCGAGTGCCGACAAACTGTCACAACAGGGCAACGTGGGGTCGGCGCACGCCGCAATCGCTTCGTAGGTCAGAAACGCGGTGGCCTCGTCGAGAAACTCGCACAAGAACTCCTGCCGGTAGAGCGCCTCGTCCCCCATCGCCTCGCGCAGCGCGTCGGCATCCGCGGCGAGCCCCTGCGCCATCGCGTCCGGAAGACTCACGCGGCTGCACGCGAAGCGCGGATTGAATTGCAGGTCATAGAAGAGGTTCTGGCGCCCGTGCGGCGTCGAGGCCACGTCCAGCTCCCCGTCGCCACGCACCAGCGAAGGAAACATCGCCGCCCAGATCTCACGATCGCGCTCGTGCATCGCAAACTCGTCCAGAAAGACGTCGCCGCTGAAGCCGCGCACCGTCTCCGGGTTGGCCGGCAGCCCGATGATCCGCACGCCGCCCGGCAGGCGAATCTCAAGCTGGCTGTAACCAACCGGACCGAAGGGCGGCGAAACAACATCGCAGGCAATCCGCAACGCCTCGCAATGCTGCCGCGCCTTGAGCATGAGTTCACGGCTCTGCCGCTCACCGGCCGAAAGAAAAAGCTGGTGGCGCCCGCGCCGCAAGCCGCGAATCACGCGACGCAAGCTCTTCGTGAAACTCTTGCCCGTCTGCCGCGCCCAGCAGTTCCACCGAAACCGATCGGGCGACTCAACGTCTTCACGCTGATAGGGCAAAAGCGGAACGATCGGACGGGGACGCGCCGGCTCCGGCGCCACAGAAAACGACGGAACGGCAGACATGCGGACGCAAGCTCCGCAGGGGCGGGCCGGGCGTCCGCACGGCGGCGAATCTCATCGCACCGGCGGAAACAACATCACCCACCGCGCGCGCTTGGCGCCCGGCGCCAAGCGATCAGGCAGCGTTGGGAGGGAAAGAAAGCGCGCGGGGCGACCGAACAACAGCGACCGCTCCGCTGGTGGACGTGCGCGCAATTACCTTCGCTCAGTCATCCGGGCAACTCGATAGGACCGACCGGACCCGCCACTTAGCGGCACTCGCCTCCGCCGGCGGGATTGGTGATCCGCAGCACACACGAACAGCACACACAGGCACTCAGCGACGGGGCTCCCGAAGGCAGGCAGCCGGGAAAGTCCAAAACCCGCGGCGTGCTATGGCAGCCGGGCTCGGGACACCCGCCATACCAATCGGCAGGGATCGGCTGGGGCGGCTTCCGCCCCCGCAACGACACCAGGTCATCCTGGCAAACGCACATGAACCCGCAGAACATGTCATAATTCCGCGTGCCGTTGTCGTACACGTGACTGGCAGTGGCGGGATCGGTGATCGGATTTCCCATGCCGTCATGGCGTATCGCGGGAGTATTCCCGCGCTTGTGTGACCAAGTGCCGTCGGCATCCTCCCGATACCAATGATAATCCTCACCCGAATTGACCAGTGCCACCAGACAGCAGTCGGACGGGCAGCGGCTTCGCGCTTCGTCCAACGTGTGACCGGCAAACGTCAGTCCGTCCGACTCGGCCCCCGACAATACGCCCCCGCAAGTGTACGGCGACGACATCGAACCGCCCCCCGCCCAACCCGGTTGCGCAAACGAGCCGTTCGGGTGGTTGGTCGCGTAATTGTAGCAGTTGTTGCAGCGCTGGCGGTCCTGATCGGTATTCCACCGCTGCTCTTCCACTGGAGCCGTCGTGTAAGCCGGTAACGCAAACAGCAGAACGCCCGACGCCGCGGCAAAAAGACAAAATCTCGAAACTCGTTCCATTCCGACACCCAAACTCGCCGCGCTCACGGCGCGTCGTCCAGTCCCAACAGCCCATACGCACCCGCGCGCGTCGCACTGCTCCTCAAGAAAGCCTCAAGCTGCTTGTCGTCGGAAAAGTAGGCGTACGTGCTTCCGGTGCGCGTCTCGACAATACCGTCCTGCACGTGAAGCTCATCAGGCAAACCGCTCACGCCCACAAACTCGCCGACGCGGTACGACACCGGACCGAATCGCGGAAACTCCGCAGGCTTGGCCGCCGCGACCAGTCCTTCCAACCGCCCGCGAATGCCCTCAAGCTCCTCCGCAGAAAGGGTCCACGAGGGCGGCGGGCGCCCGGAAAAATAACCAAGCTCGCCCGTCGCCGAAGCCTGATCCGCCGCCGGACCCTCCCGCGCGCACGAAACCAGCGCCAGCCCGAAACATACACCAACCACCATCAATCGCCCGAACATGGGCGCGATTCTAGCCAAACCGCACCAGGCCTGTAAAGAAAAAAACTCGCGCTGTGCCGCTCCCCTCCAGCGCGACGCATGACCCACCTCGCCGGCTCCCCTCAACGCCTAAGCGAGCCGCGGGCTTCAGCCCGCGCAGACCTCCCCGACAGGGTCTCTGGGCCGGTCCCCTCCCCAGCGCCGAAGGCGTTGCAGGCATCTACCCAATGATTCAACGGCCCCTCAATCGAGACATTGTCGGCACCCCTCAATGCCGACGGTTTCGAAGATGTCATTTCGAGCCAACCTTCGGTCCGCTCTACGTGTAGGCAGTGGCATGCCCATACGCCGAAGGCGTTGTCGATATCAGCCCGGGGTTGCCGCGCAGCAGCTACCCCGGGATGGCGCGACCTCTCCCCCGGGCAACCCTGAAAGAGTTGCAGAGCCTCCAACCCCCGGTCGTCACTTCCTGCCTTCGCCGCTGTCCAGCCGTCGTTGGTTCTCGCGCTCCAGCCGCGCCAGCGCCGCCGCAATCTCATCCCCCCCCAGCGTCGGATGCAAAAAACGCTGTTGGCGAATCACCTGGAGAATATCACCCGGCGACTCGCGCAACGACGTCCGGCATTGCAGATCACGCAGCAGCGCCCGCCAGCGCAGTGGATCCTCCGCCGGCAGCCGCACCGCCAGCCGGTTGAAAGACGGCAGCGCCTCCGCATAACGCTGCTGCCGGTACGACGCCTCCGCCAGCCCGAACAACGCACGCCGTCCCGCGCCGCTCTCCAGCGCCGCATGCTCATCATCACTCACCGACCGAAACAACTCCCGCGCCCGCGGATACCGCCGCGCCCGCAGGTTCGCCTCCCCCAACTGCACCGCCAGCGCGCGCCGCCGATCCGGTGACAGTGGCTTGTCATGCGCGCGCGCCAGCGCATCGATCTGTTCGCACAGCATCAGCGCCGCCTCGGCCTTGGACAGCGCCGCCGCCTCCTCGCCCGCACTGTCCAGCCGCTCGGCCTCCGCCGCCAGCGCCGCATACAGCGCCTGCAGCGTCGGACCCGAACCCGCCGGATCGGCCGCCACATACGCGGGCAATGCCTCCGCCGCCTCGTCCAGCCGACCCAGCCGCTCCAACGCCACGATCCGCGTCCGCCACACCCGGCCCAGTTCCCCCGATTCCCCCGGATACAATTCCTCGAACCCCGCCAGCACCTCCAGCGCCTGCCCGGCGCGGTCCACCGTGGGGGTGGCCATCGCCTCCGCCGCGGCCAGACGCGTTCGCGCCAGCAGATGTCGCAGCGCCGCCGCCTTCTTCGGATCCGCCTCTCCCGCCGCCGCACCCGAGAGCACGGCGCTCACCTCCACGAACGCGCCCAGAAAATCCGCCGTCCGTCGCCGCGCCGCCAGAACTTCCTCGGTGCTGTCCGTCGCTTGACGCACCAGCCCCTCCGTCAGGCAGCGCACCCGCCGATACAAACTCTCGTGATAATGCGCGTGTCCCTCATCGACCCGCGCATAGACCGCCGCCGCGTGATCGAAGTCGCCGCGCTCTTCGAGCAACTGACCATAAAAAAAACGCCAGTACCGTCCCGCTTCCGTGTCCCGATCGCTGGCCGCCAGATGCTGCAACGAAGCCAGGTACAACGCTTCCACATCCGCACGCCCCCGAAAACTCTCATCACCATACAACGCCGCCGCCAGCTCAACCGCGTACACACCCGCACGCGCCGCAAACTCCACGCCGGGAAAACGACGCGAAACGTCCAGAAACCGCCGCGCCGCCTCCGCCGCCTGGCCGCGGCGATAGCTCGCCACCGCCGCGTTGTACAACGCATGGGGCGCCAGCGCACGCACCGCGGCATCGCCCGGCGAATCAAAATACCGGTCCGCCGCCGCCACCGCCGCCGCCAGCCGATCGTCCGCCGCACCGCGCTCGCCATCAGCGTCCCGCAGCCGCCCTGCGATCCAGGCACACCGCTCAAACGGGTCCAGCGCCGCCGGATCCGCGTCCGCGCCGATCAACGAATACACGATGGCATAGGCCGAGTCGCGCGCCGGCCCCGGCGCCTCCGCAAAACGCGCCAGCACCTGCCACGCCTCAGCGCCGTAACGCTGCGCCTCCGCCGAACGCCCCTCGCGCTCCGCAGCCGCGGACCGCGCGCGCAGGGCATCGCGCTCCAGCAGCGCCGCGGCGGTCCCCAGCAGCACCCCGTCGCTCGCCCCGTCCGACGTCGCCTCCCCCGCGATGACCTTGCGCCACCGCGCCAGCCCGTCGGCCGCGTCCTCAAAACGCTCGGCGTCGATATCGGTGCGAATCCGCTCCAGCCGCGCCAGCGCAAAAACCCAGCCCAGTCGGAGGCGTTCCGCGGCATCCGCCCGCTCGCCGATGGCCAGCGCACGGTCAAGGTGCTCCCGCGCCGCCGCCGCGTCGTGCAGCCGGCGATGGGTCATGCCCGCCAGCAGCGAAGTCTGCGCCTGCACCCGGCTGGCATCGTGCGGCGTGGACAGCAGCGCCGGGTTGGCCTTCAGGGCCATCAGAATGTCATGCAACCGCTTCGCACGCCGCGGATCGTCGTCTTTCCGCGGCACCACGTCGTACAACGCGGCCCACAGCAGCAGATACTCGACCCGCGGCGCAAGCTGGTCGATCCGCTCCACGTAGCCGCTGCGCTCCAACTGCTCATAGGCGCCGACCGTCAGTTCATCGAGCCGGTTGTACTCCGCATTCAGTGACTCATTCAGCGCGTGCAGCGTCTCCAGTGCCCGTTCGGTCAGTGTCAACAACGTGGCACGCTCCGACGCCCCGCCGCCGAAATAGACCACACGGCTGAAAAAAGGCTCCGCCTCGTCGTACAACAGCGACCGCGCCAGCTCGTATCGCCACTCAAACCGCGACAGGCTCTCGCTGTTCAGGCGAATCGCTTCCTCCAGCAACTCGTTGGCCTCGGCGATCGCCGCCTGCCGCTCGCCGCGCGTGCGCCGCGCGTCGGCGAATGCCGCCAGCTTGACGTCCCGCAGCGCCAGCAGCGCCTCGGTCTCGCTGCTCGGCGGAAAATCACGCAGGTGCAGCTCGAGCAACTCCGTAAGCCCTCGCGCCCTCAGCGCCTCGCGAAAAATGCTCACCGGCAGACGCGATTCCTCCGCCGGCCGCGACGGCGGCGAAGCCGATTGGGCCGCGACCGTCCCGCAAAGTGCCAACAAAATGGCACCCATGGCCGAAAACCCTCGCGCAATGGAAAGGAAAAAAACCAACCCCTCGTCTCGTGACTTGCAGCCGAGCCGCTTCACGTCAACCACCAAAGGCCACCCGCCGGCACCCCGCGTTCAACGCCGCGTTCCATGCCCCCACCACCTGCTCCCACGGCACATCCGGCGCGGCCACGATCACCACCGGCGTGTCCACGTCGAAACCCGGCTGGCCATGAATGCCCCGCAACGTCTCCGCCAGCGCGCGAAAATCAGCCGGACGGGCGGTAAAGTCATCCAGCGTAATGACCACCCCGGCCAGGTCCGCACTGCCCCGCGCCAGCCGAATGACAATCGGACTCAGCGGCAGTTCCACCGCCGCCGCCTCGCCGCGGTCGCGCGGCATCTCAGATGCAAACAGCCCCTCCGGACGCTCAAACCGCGCCGTGGCGAGAAAGAAAATAAGAAACAGAAAACTCATGTCGATCATCGGCGCAATCTTCAGCCCGATCGCCGTGTGCGGCGGGCGGCGCGGACGGCGACCCGCCGGGCGAAAATGAACCGTGTCGCTCCCGCCACCAGAACTCCGCGGAGCTGCGCTCGACATAGAGGGCGACTGGGTCATCTCGTGAATCCCGCTGGCGAGCAAATGGCGAATGGCGAATCAAGAATGGCGAATGCAGGGGAGGAATCGTCTGCACAATCCACGCGCCCCGCGCTATTCCACCGGGCCGCCTCATGGCCGCTGGCATACGAATGAGTGCCCGAAGTGCCCCCGTAGCGATTCCGCATCACCGCTCCTCCGCCACGTGCGCCACCACGTTCAGCATTTCAACATTATGCTGCGCCACCACGCGCATCAGTGCCTGCACGTCCTCATAGGGCAACCGCCGATCCGCCCGGATCACCACCTTCATACTCGGATTCTGCCGCTTCATGCCCGCCAGCCGCTCGCTGATCGTGGACAGCGGCTCGGGGTTGTTTGGGCCGATGCTGTACAGCGCCCCGGACGTCTCCGGCTCCGCCGGGTCCGCCACCCGGCAATTGAGCACCACCCGATCCGGAATCCGCAACACCTGCGCCAGGCTGTCTTCCGGCTGTGGAAGCTGCATCGGCACCTGTTCGGCCGAGGAAAACCGCGTGACCAGCATGAAAAAAATCGTGAGCGTGAAAATCACGTCGATCAACGGCGTCGCGTTGAACGATACCCCCCGCGGCGCCGCACGCTGTTTACGGGGCAGCCGCATGAGTCTCCCTCGCCACCGCGCCCCGCGCGGACGCAGCGACCGCAGGGCTCGGCGCGACCGGCTTGAACAACGCTAGCACCCGATCCGCCGCCAGCGCACATTCCGCCGTCAGCACGTCGATCCGGTTGCGGAACACCGCGAAAATGCTCAGCGACGGAATCGCCACCGCCAGCCCCCAGAACGTCGTGATCAGCGCCACCGCCACCTGGTCGGCCACGATCTGCGCCCGCGGAAACGCATCCGCCGCGTGAATCTCCGCAAACAGCATGATCATGCCCACCACCGTGCCGAACAGCCCCAGCATCGGCGCGATGTTGCCGATAATGTTCAAATACTCGATCTTGCGATACAGCTTCGCGGAACGCTCCTCGATCGCCTCCTCGATCGCCCGCTCCATCGCCGGCAATCCGTTCGACGCCTCACGCAACGCCGCGCTGAGCACGTAACCCACCATGCTCGGCTCTTCCGCCGTAAAGCGCACCGCTTCGAGATACTCGCGCCGGCCGATCAACTCCGAAATGGTCTCCACCGACGAGGCCGGTACCACGGTCGCCCGCCGGATCGACGCCGCGTGCTCGATGGTCAGCGCCAGCGCCACCACCGACAGCGCAATGATCAGGTAGGCAATCCACCCCCCCTTGACCACGAAGAAATCGAAGTACTTCAGCCCGGCCTCAGGAGCCTCGCCCGGCGCCTGCGCCGAAACCGGCGCGGCCCACACAACCACCACCAATACCGCTATGATGACCAGAGCAAGCCGTCGAACCAAGGCACTTCCTCCGCCAGCACAAATCCCCACGCACCATTCTACCCTATGGCAGGCGTGGGGCCATGATCAAGCGCAATTCGCCGAATGCACTGCATGCAGTCTCGCGGGAACGAAACAGTCAGATTGTCAGAGTCCCGCGCGGATTTTCAACAGTGGACAAGTGCTAGTGGGCGTTCATGCACGCTAATTCCCACTCACGACGCCGTTCCCCACCGCCACCAACTGCCCGCGCAGCCGGAACAGCAGCATCCCCTCCGATATCGCCGGCGTCGCCATGCAGATTTCGTTGAACGCGTTCACCGCCAGCGGCTTGTATTCCGCCCCCGCGGCGAACACGTGCACGTCGCCCAACTCGCTCGACAGATACACCTTCCCATCCGCCGCCACTGCCGACGCGGTAAAGCCGGTGTTGCCCGTCCCCACCCGCTTACGGAAAGTCTGCTCGCCCGTCCGCGCGTGATAGCCGGTGAAAATCCCGTTGTCGCGACACGCATAAACATAATCCCGATACACCAGCAGCGTCTGCATATAATTGCCGCGCCGCGACTTGCTCCACGCAATGTGCGCGTTCGACTCGCCGATCTTCTCCAGCGTAATGTCGCCCACGGCCGAAGGGCGCACCGCATAGATGGGCGCCTCGTCCCCGTGCGCGTTGGTGATGAAAATCAGGTCGTGCGCAAACACCGGCGTCGGTACCGGCACATCTCCACCGCCCTTCATCCACCAGATCGCCTTGCCCGTCCCGAAGTCATACCCGCCGATGTGCTTGTACCCGTTGCACACCACCTGCGCGACCCCGTTGACCGCCACCGCCACCGGCGTGCCCCACGTCGAGTCTTCCTCCCGCGCCGTACGCCACAGTTCCTCCCCATTGCGCACGTCCAGCGCTGCGACAAACGAATCGCCCTCCACGTCGCATTGCACAATCACCTTGCCGTCGTGAATGATCGGCGAACTCGCAAAACCCCATTGCAGGTCGGGATAGCCCGGCGCACTCGCGTTCAGCAACCCCAGGTCCTTCTTCCACAGCAACTCGCCCGCAAAGTCGTAGCAATACAACCCCTCCGAAGCAAAAAACGCCACCACGTGTTTCCCGTCGGTCGCCGGCGTGCAGTTCGCGTGGCTCGCCTTGGGGTGCCGCTTCACCCGCGGAACGCCGCGATGCGCCTCCCGCTCCCACAGAACCTTCCCCGTCCCCTTCTCTAAACTCAGCACCCGCCAACTATACGCCGGCTCCTCCGGCACCGAATCCCCGTCGCCGTACAACCCCACCTTCAGATGCGCCTCGCCCTCCGCCGGCACCGCCGTGGTCACAAACACCCGCTCTCCCCACACGATCGGGCTCGAGTGCGCCAGCCCCGCAATCGGCGTCTTCCAACGGATGTTCTCACCCGTCTCCATGTTCCACGTCGTCGGCGTGGCGAACCCCTCCGCCACTCCGCTCGCCCCCGGCCCCCGAAAAGAAGGCCAGTGCACGCCCCCCGGCGCGCCGCCATACGCAAGCGAAGCCAGAAGCAGCAACACTCCGATCGACGACGCTGCGCAGCCGCGCCGCCGTCTGCCGGCATGACAATTCGCAACACCGCTCACTCGGCTAATCTGCCTGGTCGCGTTCATACTTTCGTCTCCGGCCCGGTGGTCTTCGACCTTCTTTCACTTCCTCTTCCAGCGTCCGCTTCCGCCGCAGCGTGTGATGATAGTGCTGCGCGAACCGGTGCGCCTCGTCGCGCATCTGCTGCAACAGCCGCAACGCCTCATGGTTGCGCGGCAGCCGGATCGGCGCGCTCCGCGCCTGAATGTACAGCTCCTCCTCGCGCTTGGCGAGCGAGATCACCATCGGCGGACGCACCACCAGCACCTCCGGATCGCCCCCGTCCATCTCCGCAAACGCCTCCAGCCCCGCGTGCAACTGCCCCAATCCACCGTCGATCAGGATCACGTCCGGGTACAGTTCCTCACCCCCGGCCGCATGGCGGTAGCGCCGCCCCACCACCTCCCGAATCGCCGCGTAATCGTCGATCCCCGCCACCGTCTTGATCCGAAACCGCCGATACCCCGCCTTGAACGGCCGCCCGTCGATGAAGCACACCAGCGAACCCACCATCTCCGCCCCCTGAAGATGCGCAATGTCGATGCACTCCATGCACCGCGGCGGATTGTCCAGCCCCAGCAGCTCACCCAGCCGCTCCAGCCCCTTCCGCGGGTCGACATAGAACACCTCCGGCTGCACGTCCTCACGCACGTCGCCCGACAGCGCCAGCGCCCCGATCGCCTTGATCCGGTCTCGCAGCTTCGCCGCCTCCTCAAAATGCAGCGCCGCCGCCGCCGCTTCCATCTCCCGCGTCATCTGCCGCAGCACCACGCTCCGCTTGCTGGCCATGAACTTCCTCAGCCGTGCGATATCCGCCGCGTACGCCTCCCGGCTGATCAACGCCGCGCACGGCGCCGTGCACTGCCCGATCGCATGCAGCAGGCACGGCCGGAAGTGCCGCCGCGCGTCGTCGCCCTCGCGAATATCCAGCTCGCACGTGCGAAACTTGAACACCCGTTGCAGCGCGTTGATCGCGTCCCGCAGCGCCGCCGCCGACGGAAACGGACCGTACAGCTTGCTACCCTTCAGCCGCGGCGTGCGCGTCACATAAACGGCCGGAAAATCATCCCGCGTCGTAATCTCGATGTACGGAAACGTCTTGTCATCCTTGAGCATCGCGTTGTGCGGCGGCTGGATGTCCTTGATCAGCCGCGCTTCCTTCAGCAGCGCATCCACCTCCGTGTCGCACTCCAGCACGTCAATATCCACCACCATCTCGACCATCCGGCAGATGTCCGGCCCCCGCGTATTCAGCAGGTCCGCTCCCGGCTGAAAATAACTGCTCACCCGCGCTCGCAGGTCCTTCGCCTTCCCCACGTACAACACCCGTCCCTCAGTGTCCTTCATCAGGTACACCCCCGGGCTTTTGGGAAACGTCGCGATCCGCTCGCGCAGGCTGGCCAATCGATCGTCGCTCATACGTCACTATTGTAATCCCAATTCGCTGCCGCGAATGTGGCACGCCCAACACCCCAATGCGCGCAACCGATTCCGCCCTCCGATTCCCCCGACCCCCGCCTGTCGATTCCCGTGTGGCCATGGGAATTCCTTGTCCGCCACCCTGGTTTCGAGTACAAAAACGACCATCGAGCAGCCCGTGATCTCCTAAGCCAAACGCACGAAAGGAACTGGCATGTCCATCGCCGAAACGTCCACACGCCGCTGGGTTCTCCGGTTCGCCGTCGCTTTCGCCCTCGCCATGCCGGCCCCTGTGCTGGTGGGCGAACCCGGCCGGCCCCTCGAATATCCCAAGGTGCGCAAGGCCGACGTCGTCGACGACCTCCACGGCGTAAAGGTGCCCGACCCCTACCGCTGGCTCGAAGAGTCCGCCCACGACTCCGAAGAAGTCCGCAACTGGATCACCGCCCAGAACAAAATCACCTTCGGCTGGCTGGGCGAAATCCGCGAACGCGCCGCGCTCAAAGCCCGCCTCACCGCGCTCTGGGACTACGAACGCTTCGGCCTCCCCTACAAACGCGCCGGCAAGTACTTCCTCTCGCGCAACGACGGCCTACAAAACCAAAACGTCCTCTACATCCTCGACCGGCTCGACGGAACTCCCCGCGAACTGCTCGACCCCAACAAGTTCTCCGAGGACGGCACCGTCGCCCTCACCGGTACCGATATCACCGAAGACGGCCGCCTCCTCGCCTACGGCACCGCCGCCAAGGGCTCCGACTGGCAGGAGTGGAAGGTCCGCGACATCGCCACCGGGAAAGACCTGGAAGACCACATTCACTGGGTGAAATGGAGCGGCGCCTCATGGACCAAAGACGGCAAGGGCTTCTTCTACAGCCGCTACGACGAACCTACGGAAGACACCAAGCACATCGGCTCCAACTACTACCACAAGCTCTACTACCACCGCCTCGGCGATCCGCAATCCGCCGATACCCTGGTCTACGAACGCAAGGATCAGAAGGAATGGGGTTTCGGTGGCACCGTCACCGACGACGGCCGCTACCTCATCATCAACGTCTGGAAGGGCACCGCGCGCAAGAACATGATCTTCTACAAAGACCTCCAGACTAAGGACGCCCCCGTCGTCGAACTCATCAACGAATTCGAAGCCGAATACGACTTTGTCGACAACGACGGCCCCCTCTTCTGGTTCCGCACCGACCTCGAAGCCCCACGCGGCCGCCTCGTCGCCATCGACACCACCAAGCCCGACAAAGCCGCGTGGAAAACCCTCATCCCGCAATCCGCCGAAACGCTCACCAGCGCCAAGACGGTCGGCGACCACTTCATCGCCTCTTATCTCAAGGATGCCTCCAGCCAGGTCAAAGTCTTCGCCCTGGACGGCAAGCCGGTCCGCGAGGTCCCCTTCCCCGGCCTCGGCTCCGCCGGCGGATTCGGCGGACGTCGCGACGACCCCGAAACCTTCTACACCTTCACCAATTACCACACCCCCGGCACCATCTTTCGCTACGACGTGAAATCCGGCAACAGCAGTGTCTTCCGCGCCCCCAGGGTCGCCTTTGATCCCGCCGACTTCCAGACCACCCAGATCTTCTACAAGAGCAAGGACGGCACCCGCATCCCCATGTTCATCACCCACCGCAAGGGCCTCAAACCCTCGCCCGACACCCACACCCTCCTCTATGGCTACGGCGGTTTCAACGCCTCCATGACCCCCGCCTTCCGCCCCACCATCATCGCCTGGATGGAAACCGGCGGCGTCTACGCCGTCGCCAACCTCCGCGGCGGAGGCGAATACGGCAAGGAATGGCACGAAGCCGGCATGAAACTCAAAAAGCAAAACGTCTTCGACGACTTCATCGCCGCCGCCGAATGGCTCATCGAAAACAAGTACACCTCCACCCCCAAGCTCGCCATCTACGGCGGCAGCAACGGCGGCCTCCTTGTCGGCGCCTGCATGACCCAGCGCCCCGACCTCTTCGGCGCCGCCGTCCCCGCCGTCGGCGTCATGGACATGCTCCGCTTCGAAAATTTCACCATCGGCTGGGCCTGGGCTTCGGATTATGGATCCGTCATGAATGAAGCGGAGTTCAAAGCCCTTCTCGCCTACTCCCCACTCCACAACCTGAAAGCCGGCACCGCCTATCCGCCCACCTTCATCACCACCGCCGATTACGACGACCGCGTCGTCCCCGCCCACAGCTTCAAGTTCGCCGCCGCCCTGCAGGAAGCCCACTCCGGCCCCAACCCCGTCCTCATCCGCATCCAGACCAGCGCCGGCCACGGCGCCGGCAAGCCCACCTCCATGCAGATCGACGAGGCCGCCGACATGTACGCCTTCCTCACCCGCGTGCTCCGTATCAAGATCGACGACTCACTGGGCACTCAGCCCGAGGGCCCCAAACGCGACTCATCTTCCTGATGACACAGTGTGGCACCGGTTTCTAACCAATTCTGTCCGGGACTTTTGGTTCGACGATTTAACACAATCTTAACTTGC
>CAZMVD010000093.1:0-16563 GCA_964569425.1 uncultured Phycisphaeraceae bacterium | reverse complement strand
GCCCCTTCGTCAAGAAAAAGGTCGTATTTCGCCAGAAGGGCTTTGCCATCGCGACGCCCCATTGGTTATGATAGGGAACGGCGAGCTACCGGGGAGTTTGGGCAGGACAAACTGGAATACGAATCGACGCAGGAAAGGAAACTGCGAAGAGCGGCTCCACGTCCTGCCCCAGGGGAAGCGCTATGGTGGTGCGGATTCTCGCTGTGTGCTCGTTGCTGTTGTTGCCGCTGAGCGCTTCGCTCTGGCACCGCAGCCATCGCTACCCGCAGCAACATCGCTACGACGTCACGCTTTACAAGTCCCTCTCGGTCTATCTGCGTGACGGAACGTGCGGGCTGTTTCTCATCAGCATGCCCACCAAGACGGCTTCCCGGTCCGAGGACTTCCACCAACTGCACTATGATCCGGTCCCGCAAAACCGCTCGCTTTACTTCTCCACTTCGGTCACGGGCCCGTACCGCCATAGCTGGCTGGTGTTTCCGCTCTGGGCTTCTTCCGCGCTGTTGGTCGTGATGGGGGGTTTGCCGCTCGCTCACGGCCCGCTCCGCCGCTGGCGCCGCCGCCGAAACGGGTGGTGCGTATATTGCGGATACGACTTGAACGGCAATCGCAGCGGTCGCTGCCCGGAGTGCGGCGCACGCCATGCGCGGCGGCGCAGCCGCCCCGTTTCGCGGTCCGTCCCCGATCGCGGATAGTCGCTTCGGTTTTTTTGGGCCCGACAAAGACCCAAGCCCGACCTGTGGGGTCCAACCATCCCTGGGCGCCTGGCGATTCTCGGAATCGAAATCGTAGGAGAAACCGATCAGGTCCGCCGTGCGGCCGGGCGTGGACGCTTGCCGTTTCCCCGTGGGGGCGCCGTGCTCTTGAGTGTGGTGTTGTCGTTGGGGATGTCTCGCGGGAGGCCGCTCGCCTTGGCGGACTTCACGCGCTCCGCGCGCAATTCTCGTTCCGCCTGCAGCCAGTCCGCAACCGGATCGCCGGGTTTGCCTTTGCGCGCCAGAAATATCGCATGAGCACGCCGGCGAATTGCCTCGGACGAAGGATCGTTCCGATTGACCCCCATGCCAACCGGTGCATTCTCTCCGGCGGCCGGGGGCGCATCGCCGTTGCGCGAATGGTCAGTTCCGTCAGTGGACGGACTCAAAGTGTTTCCCCCGGGGCTGTGTCGCGCGGAAGTGCCGTTACCCTGCGCCGCCACAGAGGCCACCGTCGCGTCATAGACCAGTTCCGTCTCGCGCGCCGCATGGTCCCACGAAAACCGGGCTTCGACCTCCTGGCGCCCGTTGATTCCCATGCGTGCCGCCCCCGCCCGGTCGGTGATGAGCCGCGACACCCCCAGCCGTATGGGTTGCGCGTCAGCGTCCACGGTCAGGCCGGTTCGTTCATTCTCCACGAATTCGGATGGGCCGCCGATGCGCGTGGCCACGACCGGCTTGGTGGCGCTCCAGGCTTCGAGAATCACGATGCCGAATGGTTCGTTGCGGCTGGGCACGCAGATCAGGTCGGCGCTCTTGAACAGCCCGACGAGTTCGCCGCCGTTTCGATGACCCAGAAACCGGGTGGCCCCCGCGATTCCCGCGGACGAGGCGCGCTGCTCCAACCCGGGGCGCATATCGCCGTCACCGGCGAACACGAATTTGGTCCGGGGATGATCGCGCAACACACCCGGCACGGCATCCAAAAGAATGTCGGGCCCTTTTTGCCAGGTGATGCGCCCCGCGAAGAAGACCATGGGATCGTCCACGCCGACCTGAACGGTGCGCCGCACGGCCGCTGCGTCTACCGGAGGATCGTACTTGTAGACGTTGACCCCGTTGTAGATCGGGTGCACTTTGTCCGCGGGCACCTGATACTGCTCCTGCACTTCGCGGGCCAGGGTCCGGGAGACGCAGATCACCCGATTGGCTACGTAGGTGCCCTCCCACTCCATGGCACGGATGCGCTCTGACATTGCGTCCTTCCACAAGCTGTTCCCGCAGCGCCCGTATTCCGTGGAATGCACGGTCATGACCACCGGCCGATGGCGGCTGTTCTTGGTCTGAGCGAGTGCCCGCGTGACCAGCCAGTCATGCCCGTGCACAACGTCGAACGGCGCCCCGAGAAAGTGCTCGGTCTCGCCCAGGTGCCAGACGAAGCTGTCGCACATTCGTTCCATGGACGTCACGAAATCGGGATGCTCTTCAAAGGGGCAGCGGTGGTAATGAACGCCGTCGAACGAGTCGTACAACGATTGGTTCATCCCCACGCGTGTGAAAATGTGAACTTCGTGCCCCCTTCGCACCAGCGCGGCCGACAGTTCCGATACGTGGGGGGCCAGACCGCCAAGGGCGATCGAGTGCATCGACTCCCAGGAGAACATCGCGATTCGCATCGATTTGTCCGTTTCCGCCGGAACTCCCGGCGAGTGCCGGGCGAACCCGGCGTTCATGCGCCAACAACCTCTGCCGTGGTCAACCATCGTGCGGGAAGAGCGGGAGAGCCTCCGGTCGAAGGCGACCGGCCCCCGAGTGGCAGCAACGGCAAAATACTAACCGAGAAACACACAAGGGTCGAGAGATAGATCGGACGATTCTTGGCACTTCCTGACTTGCTCACACGCGAACGGTCCCCATTCTCCCGCTGTCGACCGGCTTAACTCGACCATGACCTGGGCATTCGCCGTTTGAACCGCCCGCCAATCCGTGGACTTGGCGACGTCCGATCTGAATCCTCCCGTCACAAGCGACGATTCCAGCGTTGGTGGGGGATCACGCCAAACGTCGGTCGCCCAGTCGCCAAAGGCAGACTTAGTGCCTGGTCCGGCAGCCTCGTCCCGCCCGGTGCCCAGAATCAGCCGTTCCACGCCGGAAAGAGCAACCACCGATTCGCCCAGTTCGCCATTGGTCAAGAGGCCCAGTTTGTCACCGGTGGGCTTCGACCGGAAGACGCCCTTGGGCGAAACAAGGGAGAGCCAGGCCGCATTTCCCGCCTGACAATAGGCCATTTGCGTGTACGCGCGATCGACCAGGCCGCAGAAGAAGTGGCAGTAAACCCCGGTTACCCGGCCCCGATTCAACCGCTCCAGCGGCTCCCGAACCAAGCGCGCCACCCTTGCAGCGGATTTTGCAGTTGCACCAATTCCACGAATCAACGCCAGGAGTTCAAGTCTAACGATCTCGGACTCGAATTCCGGGCCTTCCAGGGCACCAAGAACGAACAGGATGCGACCGTGGGCGCCCTGCAACACGTCGTGAAACTCCGGAAAGTCCTTGGCAGGCGCGCGGTGTCGAAAGATGACTCTAAGGCCGGGCCAATGGTACATCGAATGCAGGGAAAACTGAGAATCGACCTGGCGAAGGGCGTCGATCATCTCCGGAGTGGAACTGGAACGTGGGAAATCTGAAGACTGCTTCATGACAACCTCCCCGGTGCTGATTGTCGAACGCGGACGTGTCGCGAGCCAGCGTTATTTAGTATACCACATTCGACCGGCCGCGGTTCGCTCATTTCCGGAAATCGACAGGTTCGCGCAATCTGAAGCCGTTGGAGTACCCGCCCGCCGAGTGATCTGCGACTCGGCTCCAATTCGACTTGGCGTTTGCGCCCCAGCGCAGTAACGCCTGGGAACGGCGGCGCTCAAGCCCATAAGCCGCGACCCCGACCATGCGGTGTGCTGACCGCGCCCCGAGCCGGCGGCTCCGACCATTGAATTCCGGCTTGCCAGATGGCCTTCGCTGGCTAAGAATCGCTCCCATGACCCTTGCGTTGGACCCGCGTTTGACGGCCCTGATCGCTCTGGCGCGCCAGGAAGACCTGGGCGAAGGCGACTGTACCACTCGCCTGCTGGACCCACAGCATGACGACGTCTCCTTTCAATTGCTGGCCAAACAAGTCGGCGTGTTCGCAGGATTGGGGGTCGCCGCCCCGGTGCTCCACGCGTTCGATCCGAACATTGCGCTGGAGTGGACGCCCGGTGTTTCGGATGGGGCATTGATTCGGTCCGCACCTGCCGAATTGGGCATGCTCAGAGGTTCTTTGCCGTCGCTGCTGGCCGCCGAACGTGTGTTCCTCAACTTCCTGCAGCGCTTGTGCGGCGTGGCTTCGCTGACGCGGCGTTACGTAGACGCCGTGGGCGGAACCGGTGCGGCCATCTGCGACACGCGCAAGACGGTGCCCGGCTGGCGGGTCCTCGATAAATACGCCGTTCGTTGCGGGGGAGGCATCAACCACCGCAATGGGTTGTATGACGCGGTGTTAATCAAAGACAATCACTTATCCGGAGTGGAGCCCGGGCGACTTGCCGCGACGGTATTCCACATGCTGAACCGGCTCGATCGGGCCACGACGCAACCGACCTTCATCGAAGTTGAGGCCCAGACCGTTGAGGAGGTCGAGGAACTGCTCAAGGTAGTCGGCCTGGACATGATTCTGTTGGACAACTTCACGATCGAAGAGCTGCGCGAAGCCGTGGCCCTCCGCGCGGCGCTGGGCCTGCGCGGCAAGATCGAATTCGAGGCATCCGGGGGTATTACGCTGGACAATGTGCGTGAGGTGGCCGAAACCGGGGTGGAGCGCATTTCCGTGGGCGCGTTGACGCACTCCGCGTCAGCGCTGGACCTGTCGCTGGAGCGCGTTTGATGCTCACCAGCGGCGTGTTTGGCTACCTGCTCGACTATCTATTGTGGTGGCTGCTGTTCCTCTCGCTGGTGATCCATACCTGGTGTTTCTTTAAGTACTATCCGCGGGCCCGGCGCCCGCGGTTCCGGTTGATTGCGGGAAACGCCCTCGTTTTTGTCTGCCTGGTGGGTGCAGTGGCGCTGGCGGGCGAGAGTTATTTTCGCTTCGTTTGTGTGCGGACCGACGCCTTCGGCGTGTCGCTGCCGGCGCGGCGCTGGTTTGCCTTGTATACGAACCTCAATTCGCTGGGGTGCCGGGACCGCGAATGGCGGACTGAGAAAGCGCCGGGCGGGAGGCGGATCGCGTTCATCGGCGATTCGTTCGCCTACGGTTGGGGCATCGAAGACGTGGCCGACCGGTTCACCGAGCGACTCCAGGCGCGCTTCGACCGCGACCGACCCGGCGCGGTCGAAGTGATGAACGTGTCGAAACCGGGGTGGGGCACGGACGGGCAGCTTCCGGCGATCGCCAGCATGGTCGACGCCTACGCGGCTGACGAAATCGTGTTGTGTTACGTTCCGAATGACATCGAGCGGCTGATACCCGTCACGCCCGACTTCAACCCCCGGCAGCCGCCGCAGCCGACGCTGATCAACCCGGACAGTTCGTGCCTGGTGGACTACCTCTACCGGCAGTACGTGGCGCCGCGGGCGCCGACGGTGGTGGGCTACTTCGACTGGCTGGCGCGGGGCTACGACGACCCGCAGATCTGGCGGATGCACCAGGAGCAGCTCGATACCGTGGTGCGCCTGTGCCGCGAAAAGAACGTGGAGCTTCGAGTGGTGTTGCTACCCTTCTTGAGGACCACGGGAGAGCGGTTTGTGGCGGAACGGATCCATGAGCAGGTGGCGCGTTTCTTTCGCGAACGCGAGGTTCGCGTACTGGACCTGGGCCCCCTGTTTGCCGGGCAGGATTCGGCCCACTTGGTGGTTCACCGTGCCGACGCCCACCCAAACCCCGAAGCCCACGGCCTGATCGCCGATGCGGTGTGGGAGGCTCTTTACGCTACGAAATAGCCAGTTATGGGGTGCAGGAGTGGCTCAAGATCGTCAGGAGATGAGCTGACCCCGCTGTCCGGTGCGCGCGAGGAGCTTGCCCGCGACCAACAACATCAGGAGCAGAACGACCATTCCCCAATGCGACACGGTTGGAATGGCGCCAATGCAGTTCGGCGCAAACAAGGTGTCGCTTACCCCCGGGCAGACATCGACACAATCAAGAGTGCCGTCCTGGTCGGTGTCCCCGGTGTCGGCCATGCCGCAGCCACAGACACCTGGGAGAACCTTGAGGGGATCATCGGGACACTGATCGCACGCGTCGCCGACACCGTCGTCATCTGCATCCTCCTGATTGGCATTTGGAACATTCGGGCAGTTGTCAAAGGGATCGCAGTAGCCATCTTCGTCGCTGTCGACCCCATCGAGCGCGAAAATACGAACTGATGAATCGGTCAGATCCGTGGTAAGGACCGTACCGACCAGGGCATGCTCGGCCGTGAGCGCGACCTGGCGTCCAAACGAATCGTGCGGTTGAGAGTCATACGGCAGAAAGTGAAGCGTTTCGGTCCATTGGGCACCGGCGAAGTCGAAGAGATAGGCCCTGGCCAACTCAGGGAACGGGTGGGCCAAGAACGGCGCCCCCACCAAGAGTCGGCTCCCATGCAGCGAAACGCTCGTGCCGAAAGCGGCATCTTCCTCGCTGTCAGAGGGAGAGACTCGCTGCTGTAGCTCCCATTGAGCGCCATCATACGCGAAAGCATAAACCGCCCCTCCTCCTTGGGATTGGGCGAGATCGGCCGGTGCGCCAACGATTGCCATGTCCCCCTGTAGAGCCACCGCGGCGCCGAAGTGATCACGCGCGTTCGCATCGAACGCAACGAGTTTCTGTTCTTCGACCCAGGCGATACCATCATGGGCGAAAACGTAAGCCGATCCGCAGTTCAGTCCGCAATGCTCGTCGTCGGGTGCCCCAATAAGAGCCCTGGCGCCGTCCAGCGCGATCGCGGAACCGAACCCGTTGCCCGCCGGATCGGGACTCAGAATGAACTGCTCTTCATTCCAACCGAGTCCATCAAACCGAAACGAGAATACACTGTTCAAGCCCAGTGCGCCCACAAGGAGCACGTCGCCATCTACGGCTACCGAATACCCGAAATACGTGAACGAGATTGGATCGGACGGCACAAGTTTGGCTTCGAACCCCCACATCGCGCCGGTTCGCCGAAACACATACGCCGCACCCGTGTTCAAACCCGCACCGCTGTGATTCCAGGCTCCGATGACGGCAACCCCGGAATCCGCGTCTATCGCAACGGAAAACCCAAACAAGTCATTGAAGGCTCCGTCCGGAGCGTCAAATGTGTCGGCCAACTCCCATCCCATACCTAACCTTTGGAAAAGATGCGCTGTGCCACTGTCGGGCACGGCACCGTCGCCAATCACATCCCCAACGAGCATGAAACCGCCGTGGACATCCAGTGCGGCGCCGAACCAGGAACTAGGCGGAACGGGAGCCGGTCTGACGGTCTGAAGCTCGCACGGAACGGCGAATACGGGTGAGGAAGTCCAACAGAGACAAAAGAGCATAAAAGGAGACAAGTTTCCGCCGCGTAGCACGATCCACCTCCTCCGACGTGCATCGGTCGGCACCCGGTCGCTAAGCCCGCGGGTGGTCTGACCGACCCGGCGATGCCGAAGGCAAACTGACCGCACGGGGCGCCGATGCACCCATCCATGATACCAGGTCGTGCCGCCAAAAACAACCGATTTTGGAGCCGCTTCCAGAGTGTGCCGAAGCACTCGCCGGCTCCATTTCTTGCAGAAACGGGAGTTCCCCCGCATCGCAGACGAGCGGAATCTATGGCAATGAACTCATCGATTCGCAACGGTTTGCGATACTGCTATTGTGGCCGCATGGTACCCCCTCAAGAGCCCATCCATTTGCGATGCCGTTATCTGGCAATCTGGGGGATCGCGACCATAGAGCCTGCGGCACTACCGACGACGGCTTGACCCTCGGCGCTGAGCGACCACATCAAGAGTTCGCGGCCTGCGCCCTGCGGAGGAGCGATAAACAACAAGTAAACATAGTGCGTCAACGGGTAGGCGCGGTCCCGCAGGGTCGCGCGCGTGGGTGCCACTTGTTTGTCACCGCCGGCCGAGAGGGGAATCACCCGAACGCCCGCGGTCGCGCCCCATCCGGCCATGGCGAGGGCGTTGGCGTCGGCACGCACCGCGGCCAGCAGGGAATCCGCCGATTGGTGCCGCTCGAACATCCGGGGCCACTCCGCTCCGCGCAGGCAGCGCAGGCGCAGCACACCGGCCGCGCCGAGTACGTCTCCCGGCAATTGCAGCTCGATGGGGATCTTGCGGTTCGGATCGTGCTCGCACTCCGGTCCGTGCTGATGCAGGGCGGTGCCTTTGGGGTCGATGCCCAGATCTTCCCAGGTGGGAATGGTGAGCGCCAGAATGCCTGAAACCTGTTCCAGGCTCAGCGCGGTCAGGGGGTTGTCGGGCCGCACATACACGGCCACAGCATCTAAACCGATCGGGAAGGCCATCAATTCCTTGCCCGTGGTTCTACGAACAAGGTCATGTTCCGCGTCGGTCGCCGGCCGGGCCACCGCACCGACCTGGGCCGAGCCGTCGAGCAGCGCGGGCACCGCCCGGCCGGATCCGCCGCCGCGGATGTCGATCGTGATTCCGGGATGATCTTCGGAGAATCGCGCGGCGAGAGCTTCCAGCGTGGGGCGCATTCGCTCCGAGCCGGCGATGACGAGGGTGGTTTCCGCGGCGGCGGTTGGTGGGGGCATCGGGCATGATAACGCTGCCAATACATGAAGCAGGATCATGGCACGAGGAGGGAAGGTCCGCGCAGGCTGAAGCTTGCGGCTCGTTTGGCCAGAGATTTCAAGAGATTCGCACGGCATGGGTTTCAGACTTCGGTTGATTCGCGCGGGCTGCCCCTGAGACGAAGCGTCAAGGGAAGCAGAACCCGCGGTTCGCCTGGTCATCGATTGCTAATCGCCGCGGGGAGCGGTTTCGGCGCGTTCGACGTAGATTTTCAGCGCGATTTGCCTTCGCTCCTTGCCGCGCTTGTTGATGCGTACCTCTCCTCGAGCCTGGTCGCCGATCCGCAGATCGCCCATGCCCGCCATCACGCCGTTGACCATGATCTCCGTTTCGCGGGTGATTGCGCCGGTGCCGACCATCTCTTCGCCGTGCTTTTCGTTGTAATAGGAAATCGTCACCGTGCCGGTGCCATCGGGTTTGGCGTCGACTTTTTCAATCTTGCCCTGCAAGGTCAGTATGTCCACCTCTTCTTCCGCCTGGCGGCAGCCATGGGCGCCGAGCGCCAGCACCACCGCGGCGCCGATCACCGCCGCTGACCCGCCCAGCCTTTTGATCGTTTTCATTCGCCGCATGAGCACGCTCCTCAATGGGTTTCCGTTTCCACCGCAATCGACCGCTTCAGGGTTGGCCCCGGAAGGATTATACTCCACCCTCGCGCGGTCGAAAGGCAGGAAGCGTTCTTCTGCCCCGCCGCGCCGGGCCCGCGACAGACCTGACAACGCCCATGACCACGGTTCCGCGTATTCGCATCCTGCCTGACCTGCTGGTCAATCGCATCGCCGCCGGAGAAGTCGTCGAACGCCCCGCCAGCGTGGTCAAGGAACTTGTCGAGAACAGCCTGGACGCCGGAGCCACGCGCATCGCGCTGGCCATGGAAGAGGGCGGCCGCCGGCTGATTCGCGTCACCGACGACGGCGCGGGGATGACCCCCGCGGAGCTGCGCCTGGCCGTCCTGCCGCATGCCACCAGCAAACTGCCGGCGGATGACGACCTCTATCGCATCACCACGCTTGGTTTTCGGGGCGAAGCCCTTGCGAGTATCTCGGCCGTGGCGGACCTGCGCATTCGCTCGCGCACGCCCGACGCGGGCGAGGGACACGAGATCCACGTGGTCGGCGAACAGTTGGAGACCTCCCAGGCCGCCGGCTGCCCACCCGGCACCATCGTTGAGGTGCGGGACCTTTTCTTCAATGTTCCGGCTCGGCGCAAGTTTCTTCGTGCCGCGTCCACCGAAACGGGCCATATCAACGAGCAGATGACCCGCCTGGCGCTGGCGCATCCCGCGGTGGGTTTTGAAGTCACCAACCACGCGCGGGTCACGGTGAACGCCCCACCCGGCAGTGACCGACGCCGGCGTATCGCTCGTTTCTTCGGCGACGAACTGGCCGAGGCACTCCTGCACGTGGAGCGCTCGGAACGCGGCCTGCGTCTGGAGGCCTATCTGGCACCGCCCGCTCAGTCACGCGCCACGCCGCAATGGCAATACGCGTTCGTCAACCACCGCTTTGTACGCGATCGTTTTCTTCAGCACGCCGTCCGCGAGGGGTTTCGCGGGCTGATGGAACCCAACCGCCACGCGGTGGTGTTTCTGTTTCTGGAAATCGACCCATCGCAGGTCGACGTCAACGTCCACCCCACCAAGATCGAAGTCCGCTGGGCCGATTCGTCGCTGGTTCATTCGCAGGTGCTCAGCGCGCTGCGCGAGACGTTGCAGCGTGCCGACCTGACGCCGCGCCTGCGCCCCCCTGTTGCGCAGCCGTCCATTGACCCCGCCGAACAGGAACGTATTCGGCGCGAGTTCGCCGAAGTATTCACCCGCACGGCGCCCTCGGCCGGGCCGCCCGCCGCTTTGCCGCCTGAACGCCCGGAAACGTGGCCCGCGTCCGCAGCCGGGGACGCACCCCCGCCGGCGCCGCTCCCACCATCATCTTCGGGCGCGACCGCGCCGCCGGGTATACCGCTCGATGCCGAGACCATCTGGCGCTCGCTGTACAGCAGCCCCGCCCAACCCTCCATCGGCGGTCCGCCTGAGGACTCGGGACAGCGCCCGGGGCGCGGGGAGTTTGATGCGCGCCCCGTGTCCCGCGCCATTCAGCTTCACAATCTCTATCTGGTGGCCGAGACGGAGGACGGCATCATCATCATCGACCAGCACGCGCTCCACGAACGGATCATGTACGAACAGCTCCGCGAGCGCATCACGCGCGGTCCGCTGGAATCGCAACGGCTGCTTCTGCCGGAGACTATCAGAGTTACGCCGCGCCAGGCAGACCTGCTCGACGAGCACGCCGACCTGCTCCATCGCCTGGGGCTCGACCTTTCGCCGTTCGCGGGCGATGCCGTCGCCATTCATGCCTTGCCCACCATTCTCAAAGACGCCGACGCGGCCCCCTTTGTGCGCGACCTGCTCGACCAGCTTGAGCAACAGCCGGAGGGTGCGGGCCCCGAAAAGGCGATCCACCCCATACTCGACATGATGGCCTGCAAAGCGGCGGTCAAAGCGGGGGACCCCCTGTCTCCAGAGGAAATCGAAGCGCTCATGCGGCAGCGGCACCTGGTGGACAAGTCCAGCAATTGTCCGCATGGCCGTCCGACTACGCTTCGCCTGACCAAGGCCGACCTGGACCGCCAGTTCAAGCGGACCTGATGAGCCTGGCGTTGGGCCCGACTACCCGGTGCGGGAGGAAACGGAGCCGACCATCCCAGCCGGAACGGAAAATGCGCTGAGATTTGAGAAGAGGGCCGGCAAATTGCAAGGCTCGCGGACACTGGGGACATGGCTATCTGGGTAGCCAACAGGAAAGGATGCGCAAGCGAGTGGAGCGAATCACGCGACACGGCGCCCCTTCTCGCCCAGGCGGTTTCGATCATCAATCGTTCTGCGCGCACCTGAAGGAATCTTATCGCGTCCTCTGGTTGATCGCCGTCGGCACCGTCGGCGACTCCTCCCGTGCCGAGGATGTACTCCAGGAATCGGCCATGATTGCGCTGGGCAAGCTCAACGAGTTTGAGCCCGGAACCAATTTTGCCGCATGGATGGGACAGATGGTCCGGTTTGTCGGCCTCAACATGGTTCGCAAGGACCGCAAACGCCGCGCCACCGGCTGGTCCGAGCATGATCCGGACATTGAACAGGTCTCGCTGCGCGGGGCGGAAACGGAATCGAGGTCTTCCGAGGCTGCGTTTGACCACCGGATTGAACGCGCCCTCGCCGAAGTCGCCGATATACCACGGGCATGCCTGCTGCTGCGCACCATTGAGGGAATGCCCTATACCCAGATTTCGGAGTTGCTGGAAATCCCAGAGGGTACGGCGATGAGCCACGTTCATCGAACCAGACGATACCTGCGCGAGCGCCTCGCCGCTTTCCAGCCCGACCGCGCCGCACCGAAGGAGCCCCCCGCATGACTTGGGACGGCGCCGACTCCAGCGCTCAGCTTGACGCCTACGTTGACGGGCTGCTGACCGACGATCAGCGCGCCGAATTCGAGCGTCGCCTGGCCGCAGACAGCGGGCTCCGCGATGCTCTGGCGCTGCAACAGTCGATCGACGCCGCCGTGCGCCGCCGGTTCACCCCTTCGGCAAGCGACGCCCTGGTTGCTCACGTACGTCAGGCTGCTGCCGTCAACGGCCGACCCGGCGTCGCCGTCCGCATGCAGAAACCGCCGCGCCGGCGGCATTGGCTGGCGGTGGCAGCGCTCCTTGCGCTGACATGCGTTTCAGGCTGGCAGATCATCAGCTACCTGCGCCCGCAGCCGGTATTCGATCCCTACGCAGGACAGCACTACCGGACATTCGAAACCGTGTATCGCGACGAACTCGCCGACGGGTTTGCGCCCGATTGGGTCTGCGAGTCGGACGAAATCTTCGCACAGACGTTTCAAAAGCAACTGGGCCAGCCCTTGCTGCTCGCACAGCTACCCCCCGGCGATGCCATGGTCGGCCTGGCCTATTGCAACTCGCTGAGTCGGCGCACGATTCACATGCTGGCGCGCGCCGGTCATGCCTCCGTTCTGGTGTTCGTAGACAAGATCGATTTCGATGCCCGGCCGACCGTCGCCGCGGAATCCGGCTTGAACCTGTTCCGCCGTGAGTTGGGGACGCTGGTCCTTTATGAGTTGACGCCGCTACCCGCGCCCCGATTTCTCGACGCGTTCTACATTCCCGCCCGCGAGGCGCAACCCGAGACCGGCCCCACCTCCCCACCGTAAGACGTGCCCGCGGGAACCGGTTCCGCTTCTCTCAACCGCTGTGCATCGCGCCTCAGGGCGACTTCCACTGCGCAAGGAACCCTTCGGCCGCGGTGCGAACTGCGGCGCTCACACGCGGGTGCGCCAGGCACTCGTGAAGCAGTTGGAGCGCCTGGTCACGGCGATTCAACCGGTCCATCGCCAGCGCCGTTTCGTAGAGCGCTTCAGCGGCGCGCGGATCGGACGGCAGGTGGGCCACGATGCGCAGGAAGGGCCAGGAAGCGCGCATCACGTCCTCGGAGGACTGCGCCGCCTTCATCAGCGTTCGGCCCTTGAGCAGCAGAAAATCCGGCAACGAACTGCGCGGGCAATCGCGAATCGCCCGATCGAGTTGCCCCAGCGCCGCCGCATCCCCTGCGGAGGAAAGCACGTCGGCAAGCGCCTGGAATATCAGAGAGTAGAAACCTTCCAGGCGCAGCGGTGGCGGCAGATCGAGCGCCGCGACCGCGGGCGCCGCGGCGGCCGCCCGCGGGTCGCCCTGCGCCCGTAGCAGATCGAAACGCGCCAACACCAGCAGGGAACGGGCCGACGGATCCGAAATCTCTTCCGCGGCGGAATCGAGTTGCTCCAACGCACGCGAAAAGGATTCCGCCGGCAATTTCCCGGTTGCGAAAGGAAACAGGCCCGCCGCAACTTGCGGCCCCTGGCCGGCCGCCCGCAGGAGCCGGACAAAATGAGTCACGGCTTCGTCCTGGCGGCCCGCGCGCCGGCAGGCGATCAACAATCGCGCCGTGATCAGGTCGGTCCAGAAGTCACTGCTCAGACGCAACGTGCGGCGGTAACGAACGATGGCGTTTTCCCACTCACCCCCGGCAAAATGGCGTTCCGCCTGGTTGAAGTCGGAGAACGATTCGCCTCGCTCGGCGACAATCAGGTCCACGTCGGCAAGCTCGGCCTTGCGAAGATCACCCCCCGGTCCGCGGTACTGGAGCTTCCCCTCGCTGAAGGCGACGATCTTGACGCCCGGGTAACTGATCTTGCGCACCACGAGCTGATCGCCGCGTGCCGTCGGCCCCGCTGCGAGCATGACGCCGGCGCTAACAAGAATCGCCCGCATTCGCGCGCCACCCGCCGCCATGCCACTAGGGTAAATCATGCTCGGACACAAACTTGAATTCGCCCTTGTGCTCGCGCGCGATGTGCTCGAGCAGCGTGGCCCCGGCGGCATCAAAAAAGGCGATGGTGTAGATGCGAACGCGGCGGCTCTGGTTCCACTCGTTGAGCCTTCCCAGCAGGCCGCGGTCGAATTCCCCATCGGTCAGGAAGTAGATCAGGTCCGGTTCGAGCGCCAGGGCGCGGCGCATGGCCGCTTCCGGGTGCGTGCTGCCCTGCGGCATAACGCTCTGCAGAAAATCAAAGAACTCCGACTTGCGCGCCTCGATGGCGCTGACCAGCTTGCGCGGCGGGCTTTCGACCGGCTCCCCGGAGCTGAAGAAAATGACATGAAACTTCTGGCTGCGCCGCAGGCCCGAGATGGATCGACGCAGTTCTCCGCGAACGTGGCCGAAGGTATCCAGCATCGAACCGCTGCGATCGACCACATAGACGATGCTCTTGACGCCGCGCGCGCTGCCGCCCAGCCCGAAGAACTCCGGTCCGCCGGCCGGGCCGGCACTCAGGCCATATTGCGACAAATCACCGTCCCCGGCGCCGAGCCCGATGATCGGCAAGTCCACTGTCGCGGTGAGCGCCGACAGGTCGGCGAGCGACTCGGAAACCCGGGGCAGCACCTGCTGCTGTGCCCGCGCGCGCGGATCGGCCGACAATGATTCGTTGGTGGGAACGGGTGCGGCCGACGCCGGGTCCCATTCTCCCACGACGTCGGTCAGCGTAACCGGAATCTCGCGCGGCTCGGCGGGCGCGTAGGGAAAGACCACCATCAGCATGACCGCCAGCGCTGCGATATGGAGAAACAGCGAAACGCCCCACGCGGTAACCAGGCCGCGCAACGACAGGGCCCCCGACGCCGAACCCGCATGGCCCGCGCGACGCTCCCATACCATCGCCCCGCCGACTGCCGCCTCGGGCCTGTTCATCGAGAATTCCCCGTCGATACGGCGCGCTGTACCGATAACTATCTGTTTGAGTCTACGCCCCGCGCGCTACAGGGTCAACGTGCAGACATGCGAGCCACCACCGCACCATTGGTTGAGCGGTCTTTGCGCGGCGGTCATCGACAACGCGAAACTTGCCTCTTACCATGGCCCTTATGCCCTGGGTCCGCCTGATCGCACTGGAGCAATGCCGGACGGACCGCGGAACTTTCGTCGAACATGGCGGCCGCGAATTGGCCGTCTTTCGGACGGAAGGTGCGGACGAAGTGCACGTTCTGGATAACGCCTGTCCGCACGCCAGCGGGAATCTCTCGGGCGGCGAACTGGCCAACGGCACCGTCACGTGCCCCTGGCACCACTGGAACTTCGAGCTCAAGACGGGCCGGTGCACCCATTCGCCCCAGGCGCGGGTGACCTGCTACCCTGCCCGGGTCCGATCCGGCGAAGTTTGGGTTGATCTGCCCTGATCCGGAGGGGTACCCCGCCGGTCCCGCGCCGCATCGCGGGGCGCGGGCGGCGATAGTCTAACTGAAAATGTGCCGATAAACTCGGGGAAAGTCCCGCGGGACCAACCCCCATTGAAAGGACCGACGTCATGACCTACTTCATCGCCGTCACCGCCGCCGTGATTGGCATCATGCTGACCATTCTGCAGTTTCTCATCCAAACGCAGTAGCCCGACATTACCGAGGCGCACACCGGCATTCCGCCCGGTATCCGCTCTCGGCATGTAGGTCTGGTTGTCGTGGGCATTCGGCAGAACATACAATAACATAGAGTCAATTCCGCCGCTTCGGTAGGGCTGCGCACTCGCGCGGAGTCAGTTCATAAAGTTAACGGAACGAATTACGGCCGACCCGTCGGTCCGTTTCGGACGCCCGGTGATCCGGGGAACGCGTGTGCCCGCGGACCTCATACTCGGCAAGTTGGCGGGTGGCTTGTCCCACGAGGAAGTCTGCCGGGAATATGATCTCACGCGGGAAGACGTCCTGGCCGCCCTGGAATACGCCGCCTCGATCATTGAGAACGAACGCATCCACGTGGCGAGTTAGCTTGTGCGGTTCGCCATGGATGAAGACATTCCCCGCTCGTTGGGCGCAGCTCTTGGCATCGCCGGGCACGAGGTTCTGGATATCCGCGATCACGGCTTACGCGGAGACGGCGAGCGACAGATCCTCTAATTCGCCATCGACCATGGGGCCATTCTGATCACCGAAGACCTCGGCTTCGCCAACATCCTCGACTTTCCTACGGGATCCCATCGCGGGATTATCGTGGTTCGGCTTCCCTCCTGCCTTTCCACCGCGACCCTGGTGTCGGCCGTCCTGTCCGCTATCGCGCAAATGAACAGCACCGATCTTGCTGGAAACCTGGCGATTATCGAATTAGGTCGCATCCGCATCCGAAGCCATTTCTCGTAGCCCACGCCCTATCCTCTCGGCCGGTTACGAAATCCGCTCTGAAGCCCAGACCCCGAAGGCCGGTTCGCCGACAGGTGTTGATCAGCGGCAGTTGGCGGCGCGATCCGGCGCCGCCGGGAAGCATTCGATGAGCAAACCCAACCGGCACTAAGGTCAATTCAGCGCAAAGAAAGCCCGGCGGAGGAGAATGAATCCCCGTCCGCCGGGCTCATGGTTACGTCAACTTCCACTGAGCGGCCAGGCCACCAGGGCCGGGTCGCACAGCAGTGGGCCTAGTTGTTCGCGAAGTTCGAGAACACCAGGTTGCCGATGGTCACGTTCTGGAGCACCG